>PMDE01000066.1:1390-12351 GCA_003154335.1 Methanoregula sp.
TCACGGGATTTATTGGTTTCTGGTAGTTTTCTGCCATGGTAAATCACGAGTGAGATTGGTAATTGGGGGTAATTGTTCGAAGCAACTTCCTGACAACAGGAGCTTACGCTCTTCTTCGTTGCCGGTAGTACGCCAGTGCACTGACAGTGAGAATGAACCGTTGCCGGACCTTTTTTCTGGTCAGGCCATCATTGCTCCGCGGAGGGTGACCTGGAAGATATCCAGCCGGGGAGTATTTCCATGCCGATCAATGACGATCAGGGAAAAAAAGTAAAAAGTGAAAAGACGGGGGAATGATCGTTCGTGCGCCGGTAGCGCCGGTCCATAGTCATGGCTTTACCGGTCTCTGGCGAGATAACCGGCAGGAGGAATTTCTTCCGGGGAGCGGAAGGCAACAACCGGTGGGTCAAAGCACTGATTTTTGCTTTGATGGCGTGTGCGGCTTTCTTTGCCCGGTTTACCAGGCGTATGAAAAATTCCCGGATCATCGTACCCATCAGTCAACCACCTGTCAGGAGTTAAATTGAGGTGACTCATTCGGTTCGATGAATATTATGTCTGACGATTGTGTGGAATGATGTATGCCTCGATTGAAGGGGTAAAGCTGGTGATTATACGCATATCATTCGGCATTCCCGGTCCGGNNGTTGCAGACCAGATAAAAGATCTCCTGCGTAAAAATCCACGGGGACTGAAAATAACCGATATTGTCAAGGATATCCACATCAACCGGAATACCGCCGGGCGATATCTCGAGAACCTGCTGATATCGGGACAGGTCGAGATGCGCCGCTTCGGAATGGCAAAAATCTACAAAATATCCCAAAGAGTCCCGTTTTCTGCAGTCCTTTCCATATCTTCAGAATTTGTTATCCAGCTCGACGGTTTTCTGCGATTCGTCTTTGTGAATGAACCGTTTTGTGCACTTGTCGGGACCGACAGTAAAAATCTTCTGGGAAAAAATATTGAATTTACCCGCGTGCCCCTCATTTTTGATGAATTATTCGTCGGGTTCATCGAACGGATCCGGGAGGCCATTGCCGGCCAGGAATGGTCCGGGGAGATTGGGTTCAGGTCAAAAGGCATTATTGTATTCTGCCGGATCGCCCCTACCGTTTTTGAAGACGGCCGTAAGGGAGTATCCATCGTGCTCGAAGATATAACCCGGCGAAAACAGGGGGAGTGGGCATTGCTGGAAAGCGAAGCCACGGCCCGTGCACTCATGAATTCGCCGACAGATACCATCATTTTAATGGATACCCTCGGTATAATCCTGGACCTGAACGAGACCGCGGCTCTTAAGTTTAAAGACCATGGAGACAACCTTGTTGGNNTGGTATGACACGGTTGCCTATCCCATCATTGTCGATGGAGAAGTAACCCGTATCGCCATGATTGCCCGTGACATTACCGACCGGAAGAAATCGGAAGATGCGTTACGGGAAAGTGAAGAACGATACCGCAAGCTCGTGGAAATATCTCCCGACGCAGTCTTCATTCACCAGGATCATAAGATCACGTACCTGAACCCTGCTGCTCTTACCCTGTTTGGTTCAAAGAATGCACAGGAAATACTCGGTAAAAATATTCTTGATATGATCCACCCGGACTACCGCGACACGGTCCGGAAAAATATAGAAAACGATCTTGACGGGAAATCAACTCCCCCGATTGAGCTGCATATGCTCCGCGTTGACGGGACCTCGGTGATTGTTGAGGGCCGGGGAGTAAAAACCACTATCAATGGAAAACCTGCGATCCAGGTTGCGCTGCGGGATATTACCGGGCGCAAACGAGCGGAAGACCAGATTGCGCACCAGGCACGCACCCTCGCTATTCTCAATGAGATCATCATAACTGCAAACCAGGCTTCCAGCCTGGCCGACCTGCTGAATTTTTTCCTCACGACCACGCTTCGTTTACTTGACTATGATGCCGGGGGGATCTACCTGGTTGACGAGGATACGGATACTGCATCGGTTGTCCATGAAAAGAACCTGCCAGAAGAGTTCCTTGCAAAAATCCGCACCGTTGCCCGGGGGGAAAAACCCTATGATGCCCTTTTTGTACGCGGCGAACCGATCTTTACCGATAATTTTCCCTCGCTCTCACCCGTCGCTGCTTCATCCGGGTTATGTTCCCTGGCAAGCATCCCCCTGATTGCCGGTACGAGCATAATCGGAGCATTAAACATCGATAGCAAAAAACGAGACAGGGTTACCGACCAGGAAAGGGAAATCCTCCTTGTTATCGGAAGAGAACTGGGCACAACCATTCACCGGATGGTTGCAAAAATCGAAGAAAAAAAGCAGCAGTCAACCGGTCACTAACGAAACTGGACCGGATCCGACAACTCCCTGTCAGACCCGGTAATTCTCTACCGGACAGATACGAATATACACAAAAAAATTCAGATGCACTGGTAATGGTAATGAGCCCGGGGTTGCCCGTTTCGTTTGCGTCAGCAGATGAAGCACTCCTCTTCAGTATCGTGTTTTATGGATGGGTCTGCTCCGAAATTATCCTGGCCATGGTCCTTCCGCGGCTCCGCCAGTACCGGAGTGGTGCAAAGCTGAAAAGAAAAGACCGGGGCTCCGGAATGGTCGTAATACTCGGCGTAATGGCATCGGTTTTCGTTGCTTTTGCCTTTTCTGAGGTGAAGGTAGCCGTATTGCCCGGGTGGACATTTTATCCCGGTATTGCACTCATTATCGGCGGTATCGTATTCCGGCAATGGTCCGTCGCGCTGCTCGGCAGGTACTTTTCGATGCTGGTAAGTGTCCAGGAAGAACAACCGATAGTCAGGAAAGGTCCCTACCGGTTCATCCGGCATCCATCGTACACCGGGGCACTCCTGACTTTGGTCGGGATTGGACTTGCCGTGCAGTCATGGGGGGCTGTACTTGTACTGGTATTGATTTTTGGCATCGTGTACGGGTACCGGATTCACATCGAAGAAAAAGCCCTTGTCGCCCACATGGGAGAAAAATACATCGCGTACAGGAGGGAAACAAAAATGCTTATTCCCTTCCTTATCTGACCATTCACCGTTCAGAAACGCCCTTGCCGGGTTTTGTCTCCCGAACGATGGGGTAATCCGGGATTTCCCGCTACGATAAAGCCCCCGGTAACCGGACTGGCCGGTTTTTAGTCTTTCTTCAGGTCATAGTAGCGCACCGTACCGCTCCTGTCCCGTATCCTTACAAGCCGGTCCCGGCCAGGGTCTGCAGGGTCCGGCACGGCAACTTCTTCAAAAAATACCGAAAACTGCGGGAGCTGCCCCATTCCCAGCCTGCCGGCGTTTTGTTCCAGGTCGTGCTTGTCGAATGAAATCGTCACGTTGTCACCGGTTTTTGAGGCGATACAGACAATCCCGAGGTCCCGGCAAAGAGAGGTGAATTCTCCTGCCTTCCGTTCCCCGGTAGTGATCGAAACCGGCTCGAGCGGGTCTGTCCCGGGGATTCTTCCTGCTTCTCCGGACTGGTACCGCCAGAGGGCATCGATCGTTTTTTGTTCCGTCTCGACCTCCTTCATGAACCGTCGGAAGGTCCGGACGCCAAACCTCGTACTTCTGCAGGCATGAAGGATCTCTGCCCGCAGCCGGATCTTGCCCATAACCTGCGCAGCACCGGCAAGGGGCCGGCAGGCACCCCGGAAATCACCGGCTGCTGCCCTTCTCTTTGCCTCATTGATGAACTGGGCGGTCAGCGTCGTCCTCTTGTCCGGCAGGAACGCGATCAATCCCTGGAGCAGTTTCAGGTTTTCCGGAGACCCGATATAAATGCTGGTCCCGGGGTCCAGAATATCCCAGAGAGATGCCGAGAACCCGACCTCGACCGGGTTATAGAGGGTTATCCGGGTCCCGCCGAGTTCCCGGACCATAACAGACGATGTACCGCTCCCGAGGGTAAAGCCGGACTCTTCGAGTTCCCTGACGAGAGCCTGCATAAGGGGGCCGGTCAACCGCAGGCTGCCCCAGTCGAACCGGGGACCGACATTCTTCAGGTTGAGGGGATGGATGAGGACTTCTTTGATCTCCTCCCAGGGAATGCCACCGCCCGGCCGGTAGAAGTACGTGACCGGCCCGGACAGGATCAGGACCAGGTCAGCGGTCTGCTCATTCCCGCGGTTGATGGCACTGACCACGTTGAAGAGGAGGGATAGGAGGTTCAGCCTGCCAAGACCGGTATCAACATCAAACGATTCTTCTACGAGCCCGGGCGGCAGCACATAGCTCTCAAGGGGAGGCCTCACCACAACCATGCACACCAACTCACCGGCACGCCTCCCTTTTTCAGTGCTGAAGGCAAAAGTCCGGCGGTCTGTTCCGGCTCCCTCCCCGGCAGAACGGTCGGCGGTGCCTGTACTCTATCATGCAGTATTGCATTCCCGGGAGAAAAAATAGTTCCCGATTGTGACAAAACACCTGGAACACCTGAAATGAGAAATTGCTCTTGGGGATCCGAAACCATACACGCGAATGGCAGGAGAACAGAGGTAATCCGGATATATCCTCCCGGATGAACCCCACAAACCTCCCTCCCGGTTAATTGCGACGCCGGTACAGAACGGCTGCTATGACTACAATCACCCCGGCGATCAGGATAGCCGGTACCAGTCCCCCTGCCCACATTCCGGAAAAAGGAGGCACCGGAACGAGCACGAGACTGACCTCGCGGGTCTCGTTTGCGATTACGATCACCGGTTGCTCCAGTGAAGTGTAGCCCGGGGTGGAGACATTCATCGTGTGGTTTCCTGCGGTAAGGTTGGAAAGGGTAACCGGCGAGATACCGGCATCCGCACCGTCAATCATGATCCAGGCACCGTCCGGACTGGTGTTGATCGCAAGCTCGCCGGTCTGCTGCACAAGGCCCGCAATGACTTCTGAAACCGACCCGGATTCTACCTTCACCGGAGTGGAAAACGGAAAATACCCGAACCGCGAGAACGTCACGTTATACGTCCCGGGTTCAAGACCTTCGAGCCGCAGCGGCGTTCTCCCCTTGTATGCATTATTGACAACCACCGAGGTNNCGGTCAACGACCCAGATCGTATAGGTCCCTGCATCGAGCTTACCGCCCGTTGAACCCGTGCCCCAGTCGTACTCCCAGTGACCGTCGCTGTCGACATCCACCTGCGTGAAATGCCCCTGGTCCGCACGGGCGCTGATATCGTTTAAGGCAACGCCATTTACCGGAAGGTTGGGCCCGGTTAAAAAGAGATAGACCGTCGGGCTGTCGTACGAATAGCCCTGGAGCGGGATGATATCCCCCAGGTATGCCTGGGTACCTGCCTGGGCAGCGGCTCCTGCTGCCAGAAAAAGGCATACGCTCAACGTGATTCCGGCGAGCCTGACGATATTTTGGAACTTCATATATACCATCACCCGGTTATTTTGTCCTGAAATGACTTGGGTGTTTGGAGGAATTATTCCTTGTTCCTTTGTTTATCATAACCATTACAGTAAAAGCTCTGGTGCATTGGTGTCGATGAGACCAGGGTATTGACGTGAGGGGGCATCAACTACAGGAGTCCTGAACCATCACCCGATATGCCGGTTGAGAATACCCGCACGCCGGACTTCCAAAAAAAAATGTTCAGATCATCACGGCGTGGATGATCGTGACGTTCTGGAGAGGACGGTCACCTGTACCGGTCTTTATGTTCCCGATAGCCTGGACCACATCCATGCCCGCGACAACGTTACCAAAGACCGGGTAATGGCTGTCAAAGCCGGGCTGTTTAGCCCCGTTATCCACGAGATTGATAAAGAACTGGGAGCCCCCGCTGTCGGGGAGCCCGGTGTTGGCCATGGCAATGGCACCGGGGCTGTTCGTTTCATTGGTCGGTTCATCCTTTATCGTGTAGCCCGGCCCTCCCCTGCCAGTACCCTGGGGGTCCCCGCCCTGGATCATAAAACCGCTGATAACCCGGTGGAAGATAGTACCGTCATAGAAACCTTTCTGCACAAGGGCCTCGAAGTTCCCGGCCGTAACCGGCATTTTGGGATCGAGTATGATGGTGATATTGCCCATAGTGGTCTCGAGCAGCACTTTTTTACCGGAGAGTGCCGGAATGGCTGCCGTTGTGGTTGCAGTACCGGTAACCGGGCTGGATACGGGTGCGGTGTTGGCCGGAGACGGGGTCGCTGTCAGGGTTGCAGCCCCGGTTCCATAGAGATCGGTAGTCGCAGGAACAGGAGTTGTTCCTGAAGAGGCCGGCTGGGTACATCCCGTGCAGAGCACCAGTGCTGCTGCGACGAGCCCCAGAATACAGATTATCCGTACTGGTGACATCCTTATTGTTTTGGAAATGCAGGAAAATAGAGCTTGCGGGAATTTCCATCACCAGTCATGGAGTAAAAGAATTGCTGGAGGAAAAAGGGTACAGCCGGTCTCAGGCAACCCGTTTTCCGGCTGACTCGAGAGATGGAGTCTGGTCATAGACTTCCTCCACGGTAAAATAGACCGCAGCCAGTTTTTCGCGGCGGGCCTTAAACTCCATTTTATGGCTGGTACGCACACGTTCGTCCAGCTGGGCTGCAATCTCATCATTTTCATGAATTGTTACCCTCCCGTTCACCTTATATGCAGTGAACGGGGGGCTTCTTTTCCATACACAGATTGATGCCCGGGGATTTTGCAAGAGATTTTCATAGGTTTGCATAAAATAGAGTTCGCCCCAGACAATTGTTTCCGGGTCCAGGACCATGACGGATTTGGCTGCAATGTTGGGCTTTCCCTCAGGCCCGGTGGTTGCTACAGGAACCGTATGCAATTCGGTAAGCAGGTGTATCAGGTCTTCGGGCATCGTAACCATGGGTATCACATCCGGGAGAGGATTATCAGCAGCCATGATAAACATTGGGAATAGTTCTTTGAAGAGTTGTGCACGTGGCGAGGATTCGGTTGAAAGAGTGTGTGATCTTTTTACCGGTACCGCAGATCGTTCTGCAGGGCAATACCAGTTTTACGAAATAATAAAAGGGTATAGTGTCATTTCAACCACCAACTTTTTCAAAAATCCCGACGGAAATAGTGGATAATTGAATGACCAGAATAAATCTTTAAAAAAGTGAATCACTGCTGCAGATTAAAGTGAATAGAGAATTTTCTATTGTGGCTGTTCTATCGCAATCTGGGGACGCCACAGCGGCTGGGACAAGACGAAGGCGAAGTCCCCAGGAGCGTACGAGTGATTAAGATCATTTAACAAAAACGATATTTTTAGTCGCTGGAATGGGACTATACCCTGATAAAATTCTTTCTATCGTAAACGTTCTCCCATCATAGTATCACCGGAAGAATCCTCCCAAATCAGGACTTGTGTCGGTCAACTCTGTGTACGGATATGCCAGGGAAGGGCCCTGTGGTGAGCCACGGTAAGATATTGATTGGAAGAATACCGAAAACGGCGGAATAACGTCAGGACCCTTGTCGATCCAGATCTTGCCATAAGGGAAATCCCCGAGGTGCAGCTGATCTCACGGTGGCGGAACGACCGCATGGCAGACCATACGCCAGAAACTTTGCAATTATCCCGGCACTAGTATTCCCGGTCCCTGTACATCCGCCAAAGCTGGTACGGCAATGAACCAGGAAGAAATTTACCGGGTTTTTCCCGGGTTTTGAATTTTCTCGTTCACCCGCACTAAAGCAGGGGAACATTCGTATTTAAGAGCAATCATAACGATATTTATTGAGCAAAAGAACGGAAATTCCATGCGCAGGATACGAGATACAACTTCGGGATTACGGCTTATCATCTTTGTTGTATACATCCTCCTTCTCGCAATGCCAGCCATCGTCTTCGCCGTGACTTTGGATAATGCCAGTCCTGGCGAGAGCGTCTCAGCCAGCGTGATACCGAATGTCACCACCGTACCAACAACCCCGGTTCACCCGGTGTTCAGGTTCCTGGCAAACTCGACCAATGCCGTCTACCCTCCCCCGTTCCTTATCTTCGATACACCGGTCATTGAAAATCTGAGCTGCACCGTGTATGGGATTGTCGATCCCGGATCAGCAAACATCAACATAACAAGCCTCCACATTGACTGGGGGGACGGTCAGGCCCCGGAATACCAGGGGTTCCCGTTCCGGCATGTCTACAGCAGTCCCGGCACGTATTCACTTTCGATCGTTGCCGTGCAGTCCGACGGGCAGGAAGTGACCGAAATCACGAAGATTTCAGTAAATCAACCGTTCATCNNATGGTGATATCTCCACCGGTCCTCACCCTCTTTGAACCCGTGATTGACCGGATGAATGGTACGCTGAACGGGGATATCAGGGCCGGATCACCGGGTGTCACTATCGATTCGGTGAGTATCGACTGGAATGACGGCAACAATACACTATCGGCTGATCTCCCGGTAACCCACCAGTATTCAGGGCCCGGGATTTTCACCGTGACCGTTACGGCAAACCAGTCCGACGGCCAGTCGACCACCAGGAAAATTACGCTGGAGATAAAAAAAGAGGTCCCCACCCTTCTCGGACCTGCCCCACCAAATCCGCCTCCGGATGACCTGCCGGCGTACTTCTTTGTGATCCCTCTCGCGATCATCGGTGTCGTTATCGTGGCGGTGGCTATAGTGACCCGGCAGGCGGGGAAACCGCTGTCGTCTCCGGGTCTCCCGAAGCCATCTTCAGGAAGGGCAGGTCCCCGCCCGGAAAGCATTCCGTTACCAGGAGAACTGGAAACGATTTGTTCCGGGACTGATGTCGATCCAGGTGTTCTTTGCTCGGTTATCCATGTCGCCGTGGAAATTGCCCGGGATGGTCACGAAGGACAGGCAATCGGGACAGCATTTGTTGTCGGGGACTCACAGAACGTCATGCAGTATTCGAAACAGTTTGTCTTAAACCCGTTCCGCGGTCACCTCGAAGCCGAACGGCAGATAGCCGATGCCGGGATCCAGGGAACTATCAAGGAGTTTGCCCAGCTGGACGGGGCGTTTCTCATCACGGGCACCGGGGTGATCGAGTCGGCAGGGAGGTGTATCACGGTGGACACGAGCCAGGTGAACCTTCCCGGGGGAATGGGTTCACGGCATTCGTCCATAGCCGGCATCACCCGGGTCACAAAATCTGTCGGGGTCGTAGTATCGCAGAGCGGAGGACGGATCTCCATTTTCCGGGACGGGAAGATCGTATATAAAATCAGGCCCTCGTGAGCATCATCCGTTTTGTTTCTTTCCTGACTGGTATCCTTTGTAGTTATCCTGCCACGGGATGCATAATGTACCGGCGTAATAATTAATTCAGGGGTAAAACCGCGGGAAATGAGGGTATACCCCGTCGTGTCCGGATCCGTACTGGGGATCCCCGCCATTAGTCACAACCCCGGTTCCTGCCTCCCGAACCCGGGCCATTTCTCCCTACCACCCCGTCTCCCGACAGGTTCCGGGAGCGGAAATTTCCCGCTGCGTCCTGAACTTTGGCGACTGCCCGGCCCTTTACCCCGCAGGGATTATTTCGACAGGAAATCCTTGTCCTTTGCACGGTATTTTTAATAAAAAAACCATGACGGCAATAACCACGGGATCAGTCATTGCAAAATTTGCAATCAGGAAGAATACTTTTTAAGTTAAACCTGATTCTAGTAACGGACGAACACGCTTTCTAAAAATAATCGGGCCTGAACCTGTTCATTCTGAAATGTCGTATTCCGGCCGGACAGGGAACTGATTTTTTCAGAAATGGTGAAGAGAACTGATTTCGGTCCGGAAAAACCCGATTCCCGGGAATGTGTTGCCGCAAAAAAGGAGGGACAGGGATTACGCACTCGTCAGAGAGGAGAAGATGCTGAAGTTGACCAGTTCCCGTGAAATCGACCAGGTAGCCGGGACAGATAGTCCACGGATAAGCACATTTGTTCAATCCGCACCTCAAAAAACCTTTACCGGCCGGGGGTTAGTCAAAAATCCCCGATATTTTTTTCTGACAGCGAGATCGCCCCGTCCCTGCTCCCCTGGAAAATCCGACGAACCTCAGCATGGTTTTTTGAAAGCATCGCAGGTATCCTTGAGGTACAGGACGTGAACTTCCTTCCTTTCTTCTTTATCCGGTACGGTATACGGCAACGGACCGGTAAGCGTATCCCGTGAGACCACCCGGAGGAGAGAGACTGATGGTACCAAAGAAGAAAGAAACAGCAAACGAGAAGTACCCCGGCGGTTCAGGTACCAGTTCATTGCAGGATACCGCAGAAAAAAAACCTTTCCGTTCCCCGCCAGTCCTCCCCGTCATGAAAGGACAGACGGATGGTGAACGTATCCTTGAGCTCAGGAAGCACCAGACTGAGCTTGAAATGCAGGCCGGGGAGCTCATGCTGCGGGCTTTGGAATATGAAAGAAAAAACAGGGTGCTCGAAGAAGAGATCCGGCAGAGAAAAATATCAGATACCCTTCTTAAGAATACCCTGTCCCTCCTCAATGCATCTCTTGAATCAACAGCAGACGGTATATTTGTCGTCGATCAGCAGGATAAGATAACCAGTTACAACCAGAATTTCGTTACGATGTGGAATATCCCCCCGGTTTTGCTGGAATCGAGGGAAAACGAGCGGGTAATGCAGTATTTATTGCCGCAACTCAGGAATGCACAAGGATTTCTTACCCGCAATAAAGAACTCAAAGCCCACCCGGAAGACGAGAGCTCCGACATCATCGAATTTAATGACGGGAAAATTTTTGAACGCTATTCAAAACCCCAGAAAATCGGTGAAAATGTAGTAGGCAGGGTCTGGAGTTTCCGCAACGTTACCGATCGCAGACTGGCAGAAGAGGCAAAAATTGCTTCTGAAATCCGGTACCGCCGGCTCTTTGAGACGGCACAGGACGGCATTCTCATTCTCGATGCGGATACCGGCCAGATTGTCGAAGTTAATCCTTTTTTGATCGAGATGCTGGGATTCTCCCGGGACCAGTTCCTCGGAAAGAAGATATGGGAGATCG
>PMDE01000080.1 GCA_003154335.1 Methanoregula sp.
AAAAAAGGTAATATATTATCTTCGGCCGGGTTTTACCGGCTTTTCTGCTTTCTCCCCGGCAACCTTGGGGAACATCTCATCGAGTGACTTCTCCCCATACGTTGTTACCCGGGCGTTTATCTGAACAAAGTCAGAGGTAATCTCATTCGATCTGATGGTCTTTCTCCGGCGCTCGCCTTCCATTGTTGGATGGAACCCGACACCTTCGGTCATGAGAAGTTTTTTGCGACCTGCTCCGGGCAGGCTCCTTTTTGCGGGTATTCCGGTCCGGTCAGATGCACCGGTGATCTTGATTTTGTATCCTGCAAGTCCAAGAACACCTGCATCAATTTCATCTCCGATACGCTTGCCTACGAGTGATCCCGCTGCGCCGCCGCTGGCGTCCACATTAAAGGCATGACCTGTTTTGGGGTCTGATACAACGATTTTTAATTCCACCATGTTCGATGCTCCGTATTGATCTTCATTAAAAAACCCATGACCGGGTTTTCCACGTCTCTGGCCGCCGGCACTGATGCCAACACATGAGAAGTACCCATTTTATTATACCAGTACGCTATTAAACCCTCGCGTCAGTCGGGTGCCCACAAACAGTTATTTTCCCCAGAATGGATCCTCTTTCCTTCTGATCGCCGTGAACTCTCCAAGAATTTCCTGAGTGCCCGGGTTGAGTGTTTTGAGCATCTCACGCTCGAGAACCTTCACATGCCGCTCCGGAATGTCTACATAGAGATCATCCCCGATGTTGAGCTGCCTCCCGACTGTCACACCCTCAATCGAGATCGCGACTTCGAGTCCGGCATCGGCCTCGCGGATTGATTCCTGGCGGAGCTGCATGGATTTGAGGTGTCCGAGTTTCTTTCCGTCAGTTTTTACCAGGTTGACATCGCTACGCAGTTTACCGCCAAGCACCCGTACTCCGACAACTGCCGGATTGCTTTGCCTGAATACACAATCGGGAAGGAGGCGTATCTTTGCCGGCATCACGATATGTTCAAAGCGCTGCTTTTCCGCGAGTCGTTTCTGTTCGTCACGCCACGTGAGATACTGGTCGATCAGCTGATAAATTACGCGTCCTTCGAAAACTTTAACCTGGGTGTAAAGCGGGTTTTTAATCATATCAGCAGCATCGGGGAGGATCGGCGTGTTGAACGAGAGGAGGACGCGGAATACCGGGTTTTTGATAGTCTCGGTATCGATAAGATCGTGCCTGCTCACCGGTCCGACTTCAGCCCTCATAACGCCGATCCCTTTCCCCTCGAGTTCCTTGCAAAGCGCTTCCAGCGCCCCGATGGTGTCAGCCTTGATTACAATTCCTTCATCGGCAAGATTGACGTGGATCTCGGTCATCTCCTTTTTTATCTTCGCCTCAACTTCTTCCCGGTTGCCGCGAATTACAAAAAACGGAGATCCTGCAATAACGTTCTCAAGGTTCGGCGCAGTGACCTTGATCCCGGCAGCAGCTGCAACTGACTTCACCCGCTCGAACCTGTCCTCAACCAGGATCTCTTTCATCGGGCGGGGTTTTAAGAGCGACCGGACTTTGGTAACTACCACGTCATCCTGTGTTGCTACAGCAATCTCATCGCCGATTGCCAGCGTCCCGTCGTACAGGATCACATCAAGGGTTGTCCCCAGTCCCCGCTCTTCTTTTACTTCAAGTACGGTTCCGGCACCAGGACCTTCGACAAGGAGTGCAAGTTCTTCTCCCATGTAGCGCTGGGCAAGTCCGATCATTACCAGCAGGAGATCTGAAACACCCTCTCCGGTATGAGCACTGACCGGGACTATAGCAAGGTTGCGTTTGAAATCGGATACGCGGTCGAACCTGTCTGATGAGAATTCAAGTTCTGCAAGCTTGCCGACAATTTCGTAGGTTTTATTCTCGATGTCCCCCTTTACCCTGTCGTTCTGCCCTTCAAATGAAGTAAGGAACGGTGCATTTTCAAATACCCGCCAGCCATGGATCCTGTCAATCTTCGTCGCGGCAATGACAAAGGGGGTCCGGCAGTTTCTCAGGATCTGAAGCGCTTCGATCGTTTGTGGCTGAAATCCCTGGTTGATATCCACCACAAGGATTGCCATATCGGCCAACGCCCCGCCGCGTGCCCTCAATGTGGTGAATGCATGATGGCCGGGTGTGTCTATGAATAACAGTCCCGGTATCCTGATGGATTTTCCGAGTGTCCCACTCATGGACTGGATTGCGTCTATAGGGACGATTGTTGCTCCGATATGCTGGGTTATCGCTCCCACTTCGGTGCTTACCACAGAGGAACCGCGTATCCGATCCAGAAGAGAGGTCTTCCCGTGATCGACATGCCCCATTACGCAGACAATCGGCGTCCTGATCTTCGGGTTATCCGCCATATCCCACCACCCGTGTTTCTGCCCTGATCCGGAAAAAAAACATCCCGGTTCCCGTGCACGTTCTGACAGATTACGTGCCCGCCCGATGTTAAGGAACTGAGTTCAGAGCCACCTGATATGTAATGGACACCCGACACTATTAATAATCACCATTTGATCACCAGTGACAAATCCCTTTTTTTTGAAAAGCTGCTATTTCAGGTCAGGCGAGGGGTCTGCAAGGATACATTAATCAGAGTCCGGTGCAAATGTAAAAGGGACATTTGCCAGGGTGGGGTAGTTGGTTATCCTAGAGGACTGTGGATCCTCCGACCCGGGTTCGAATCTCGGCCCTGGCCTCTTTTGTACAGGTTCTTTTATTTGCCCTTCATCCGACAGGCAATTGCATCACTTGTTTTCAAAAGAACCTGGACAGTATTTTTTTCATTGTAAAACTCCATTGTATACTAGTCACCCCAAGGAGTCACCAATCTTATGCCAGAAGACCGCTATATTCACGGATATTCACCCCGCGAGTCGGTCCGGCTCACCGATCAGGCCGGGACTCTGACCAATCTCCTCCATAATGACACCTGCTATCCGGCAGGGTCACGGGTGCTGGAAGCAGGCTGCGGTATCGGGGCCCAGACGGTAATTCTTGCAAAAAACAGCCCAGGAGCACTGATTACTTCTGTTGATA
>PMDE01000051.1 GCA_003154335.1 Methanoregula sp.
ATCCAGACATTTGCATTTGTTATCACACTCTCCTGGAACTGCTGAAGATGCAGGAGCTCATCTGTTGATTTTTTCTCATAATGCCGTTCGGATACCAGTCTCTCAGAAAGGTAGGCAATCACCGCAGCAATGCCAACAAAGACGAAGACGCGGAAGATGGCACCGATCACTTCTGCCTGCTCCGGGTGGTAAAGAACGACAAGGGAGAGATACGACAGTGCAAGGAGTGTGGCAAGCACAAATCCCCGGTACCGGTAACGATAGGCAAGGAGGACGATCGGGAAATAATACAGGTGCATGAAGATGATCGTAATTCCGTTAGAAAGACAATAAAGGGAAAAAAGAGTTACCAGTACAGCACATGACACTATCAGGAGTCGCCATTGTATTTCCGTCAGCCCCTGGCCAGGGGCATTCCCGCCAGGATCCCGTTTTTCCCGGATGAGAGGCAGTATATCGAAATATGGGTCAGGCATTTCCCTAATGAAACCTGTACGTTCAACCTTAAGAAGGAGCAGGGTAGTTGATACCGTTCATTGTCCTGCTATAGTGGTAAAGTCTTTTTTTGCTTCAATGATGAGTCTGACCGGAAAATGTTTTTCACATCATCATATTAATCACAATCTTGTTTCAACCAATAAGATACATGGAGCGCCACACAATTACGTTCTCGAGAAATGTGTTTCTCCCTCTTACCACGGTCTGCCGGAACCGGTGCGGGTACTGCAGTTTTCGGACGCCGGTGCAGAAGGGGTGTCTCATGGATATGGGTGACGTGGAAAATACGCTCCGTCGAGGAGGAACTCTCGGATGCACGGAAGCACTTTTCACATTTGGAGAGCACCCCGAAGAAGAACCGCGATTCATGGAGTTTCTTAAAAGAACCCCGTACTCCAGTATTCTTGATTATTGTGAGGCCATGTGCCGGAAAAGTATTGACTTTGGGGTACTCCCGCATACGAATGCAGGTATCCTTACCTATGACGAGATGGCACGCTTGCGCCCATTCAATGCAAGCATGGGGCTGATGCTTGAGACAACTGCACATATCCCGGCGCACGCTTCTTCGAAGGGCAAGAACCCGGCTATCCGTCTGGGAATGATTGAAGATGCAGGAAAACTCAGGATTCCATTTACCACCGGCCTCCTTTTAGGGATCGGGGAGACAATAAAAGACCGTGAAGAATCACTTCTCGCAATCCGGGATCTCCACAAAAAGTACGGGCATATACAGGAGATAATCATCCAGAATTTTTGTCCAAAACGGGGAACGCCGATGGCACATAATCCGGTCCCGGGAACCAATGAAATCTGTGCCACCATTCAGATGGCACGTGAAATCCTCCAGAGGGATATCGCCATCCAGATCCCTCCCAATCTTGCCGACGCATCCTCGCTTATTTCCTGCGGAGTGGACGATCTGGGGGGCATCTCACCCATTACGATCGATTATATTAACCCGGAACACCCGTGGCCCGCGTTTGATGAGTTGAGAACCATCGTCGGCAAAGCACAATTGTGCGAGAGGCTCTGTATCTACCCCCAGTACATTAAAAAAGGATGGTATCACCCTGATCTGGAACCTCTAATAAACAGGCTCGCACAAATAGTTAAGGCAAGGAGCAGGGAATCGTGAAATGCAAACAACTTCTCGTGAAGGGCAAAGCGAAATCGGTGTACAGTACTGATGTAAAGGACACGCTCATTATCGAGTTCCGAGACGATATAACAGCATTTGACGGGGGGAAGAAGGATATACTGTCAAATAAAGGAAATTATAACGCAGAAGTTTCTGCTTTCTTCTTTCAATACCTCGGACGAAATGGCGTGAGAACACATTTTTCCACCATGCTTGATCCCCACCACATGGTAGTCAGAAAACTTGAGATGATTCCCCTTGAAGTTATAGTGAGGAATATTGCTGCAGGATCTCTGGTAAGAAATTATCCTTTCAGGGAGGGAACGCTACTGGATCCACCCTTGATCGTGATCGATTACAAGGATGATACCCGGCATGACCCGATGCTCAATGATGAGATTATTATTGCCCTGAAACTAGCCACACCTGCCGAACTGAAAAAGATCAAGAAGATGGCACTCGAAGTGAACCGACTTCTTGGCGCGTTACTTGCCGCTCAGGGAATTACCCTTGTGGATTTCAAGATAGAGTTTGGCAGGCGGGGGAAAATGGTCTACCTGGGAGATGAGATCAGTATGGACTCGATGCGCCTTTGGGATAAGACTACCGGTGAATCGCTGGACAAGGATGTCTATCGCTTTGAAAAAGGAGATGTAATGGCGATTTATCAGAAGGTGGCAGAGCGTATCACTGCACCGATCAAAGACCTCATATAAAGAATATATCGATTGTTACTACCAAGGGATTTCTCACAGCGGTTTTCCTGACGAATCAACACCACCCCGTAGGGGGCATGGAACTGAAAGGATACATCGATCGCCATTAATCTGGCGATCCTCTTGATCTTTTGGGTTGGCTAAAAGGTGAGCCCGTGGTTTCCGGTTACCGTTCACTGGCACAAAGTCTAATGTCTCTCGTGAAGAAATATATCGTAAGAAGGATCGGTCATACTCATGGTGGAAGAAAAAGATGATGAAGCAGAAATGCTCAAGTGGGCAAAGGGATATGCAAGCAAACAGGGCTGGTCGCTGAACACTGATGAAAAACAACTCTCCACCGTGATAAAGGGACTGGTACGGAACAAAAAAAAGTTCCAGAGACCGTACTGCCCCTGCCGCCTCCGGAGCGGGGATGAGGAAAAGGACCGGGCAATCGAATGTCCCTGTATATTCCATAAGGATGAGGTCAACAAAGAAGGGCACTGTCATTGCAACCTCTATTTTAAACAGTAAACATCCTGAACATATTTTTTACCATTCCATACCTCCTTGTAGAGGGATAACACACGAAAATGGAAAAAAGATCCTTTCCGGAGAGAATATGCCCAACTAAGGGTCTCCCGCCAGTCACCGGGGAATCGCCTGACGTGCTTATTCTTGGCAGTTTTCCCGGTATTCAATCCTTGAGAAAAAAGGAATATTACGGGAACCCGCAGAACCATTTCTGGAAAATTATGGAATCCCTGTTCACCATTGGAAGTGATCTTTCCTATGATGTGAAAATTTCCCGGCTCGTGGGATATCAGATCGCACTCTGGGACGTTATTCACTCCTGTTGTCGTGACGGCAGTGCCGATACCCGGATCCGGGACCCCGTTTTCAATGATATTGCCGGCTTCCTCAAATTACACCCCACAATCCGGTTTATAGTCCTGAACGGAAACTCAGCCGGGCAGTATTATCGCCGGATGAAAATTACCGGGTCCGTTCATGCTGAAATGCTCCCTTCTACGAGCACGGCGAATACACGCTATTCCCTTGGTGAGAAAATAAGAAGCTGGGAGATAATCCAACTGCAGACTTCCCGGGGTAACGGCCGGAAAAATTAACGTTCCATCCGGAATTTCAGGAAAATAACATGATATATCGCATAGAAACCGCAGAGCACTGCGGCCGTATAGCCCAGTATGGCAAGGTATGAGACTTCCTTTGGGAGGATAGAGGGAGACGCAAGCAGAACCAGCGAGGATCCAATAACCAGCGAGGCTACTACCATGCCGATCATGAGCTTGTCACTGGCCTTGTCAAGGGCCATCTGGAATTTCTGGAGATCAGATTCAACAAGCTCCAGTTTGAATGTTCCGGTNNGCTGCCTCAAGGAGAGAAGCTGAGGCTCTCTTCAGGAATGCCCCGGAAAGGTTTCCCGTGTCCGCCAGTTTCGTAAGATAAGGAGTGATCTCCCTGCTGAAATTGAACCCGGGGTCAAGACGCAGGCCGATATCGAGCACCATCATAAAAACCTTGAGCAGGAGCATCAGGTTCAACGGCACCTTGAGGCGATGGCGCCTCATCGAGTCGGTAAGTTCAGTCACAATGAGTTGGAAATTGAGCTGTGATACATCAGCCGATTCGCTGTCTCCTCCACCAAGATCATGCATCATGATATAGAGGTCGTCCCGCAGGGACTCCCGGTCGTTTTCCGCGATAGTGATCCCGAAACCTTCCAATGATCGGAGCATCAGTTCAATATCATCGGTGACAATGGCAAAGAGGAGATTTATGAATCCTTGTCGTTTCTCAGGCCTCAGGATGCCGACAATCCCGAAATCCAGAAATACAATATCCCCGTCTTTTGTAACAAGCAGATTGCCGGGATGAGGGTCCCCATGAAAGAACCCGTCTTCGAAGATCATCTTCATATACGCGCCGAATCCACGAACCCCGATCTCGTGCGGGTCCAGACCCATGGCGGTTATTGCCTCCGGATTGTCGATCCGGACCCCCTCAATAAATTCCATTACCAGCAGCTGGGGAGTGGAGTATTCCCAGTAAACCTTCGGGAACCGTATACCCGGTAGATCCCGGAAGTTGCGTGCCATCCGCTCAGCATTGCGGGCATCCCTGGTGAAGTCCAGCTCCTTCACAATCTGGTGGGCAAAGTCGTCAACCATCCCGACCGGGTTATATAAACGGGTTTCAGGAAATACCGTTTCTATCCGCTCTGCCAAAGACTGGAGGACACCGATATCAGTCTCGATAATTTCCCCGATACCCGGCCGCTGGATTTTAAGGGCGACTCTTGTCCCGTCCTTAAGTATTGCAGAATGCACCTGGGCAATCGACGCGGAAGCGACGGGATTTTCGTCAATCTTCCAGAACCATTCGTCACAACGGGGGCAATTCTGTTCGAGAACCGCCCGGACTTCAGAAAAGGGCAGAGGTTTTGCATGGTCCTGGAGTTTTTTGAGCTCGTCAATCATTTCCGGGGGGAGCAGTTCAGTCCTCGTGCTCATTATCTGCCCGAATTTGACAAAGGTGGGTCCGAGCTCTTCCAGGGCAAGTCGTATCCGTTCGTAGATAGTGGTAGTATCGGGACTTTTCTTCCCGTGTCCGGGGAGCCGGAACCGGGCCCTTCCTGGAAATATTCGTTCAAGCCCGATGCTGAAGCCATATTTTCCCAGCACGTCCACGATCTGTGCATACCGCACGATCCGGGTAACCATGCGTACAATTTGGCGGTCGCTGTACTTAAGGCGTGCTTTTATTCTTAACCGTCCGTGTGGCTGATCTAAAAAGATCCATGTTTCCAATTCACTCGCACGGTAGTTCCTTTTTAGAGAGGATAGTGCATTAATGTCCAGGAAAATAAAGAGGTAGGGGGATGGTTATTGCTAACTGCCTCTCCATCAGGATAGTCAGGATCTTTACTTGTTCCGGACGAATAAAGTCCTGAAGAATACTCAGTAATTCGGAGAGATATTGTTGAATGTTCGTGGCGGTGTTAGCCATTTCAACTATCTAAATTATTTTTTTTTAAAAGTGTTCAACGAAGCGGATCATGCATTAAAACTTTCTCTCAAGCGTTGATTCACTATCGTTTTTCAGGCTTTATGAAAAATGACAATCCTGTTTGTATTCGTACCGGATGCCATATTGTTCACCCCCCATATATTGGAAGTTTTGGTGAATGTCTGCTGGTTGATCAGTACTCCAAGGCACGTAAATCCTGCAACAATTCCGAGAGGGATGACCTGTTCTTCCAGCCGGATTGTGCCCTTTCTCACCTCACCTACTTCAAATGCAACAAATCCCCCTTTGCGGGTAATCCGNNTTCTGGTCAAGCCCGTTAAACCACGAACGCAGCCAGTTATCCGCCCGGTATTGGACAATATCGAGGAACGGCGGTGAAGTAACCGTGAGCTTGACGCCGGATTCCGGAATATCAGGAGTTGAACGCGCATCACCGGTGAGAAAACGCGCAGTTGTTCCCGCCCGGACAAGGTTCTCCTTTTCTGCAGAGGTAATTGTGCTCATGAGGCTTTTTGTCTTTTTCAGTATGAGCAGATGGGTATTGCGGTACCCGGGCACCTGTTTTCGTTTCCGGTTTATCCTTTCCTGGCTCTTTTGAGATACTGCCTGGTTGGGAGGAAGTGAGTAGACAGAAAAGAATCCCGTTGAATGGCCCGTCAGACGGTTTGTTGCAACCATCGCAATCCAGCGGTCAATAATATCATCCCTGGACTCTTCTTTCCGTGTTATGATATAATCCCGTAATGCAACGATTTCCTTTTCGGTGTCGGTGTGGTAAAACATCGAGAGATCAATATCAGCTCTGCCACCGTCACGGGGGATAGATGACAGACGCTCTTTTACCTCAGTAAGATCCGGGGGAAAGAACCGGGGTTCGATCATGATGCGTGACAGGGGATTTACATCATTTGAGATTATGTTCCTCCCGGCCAGCCCTGCTTCTATGACTGTTGTGCCACGACCACTGAACGGGTCATACACCAAATCTCCTTTTTTCGTCATGAGTTCTATGAAGAATCGTGGAAGTTGGGGTTTGAAACATGCCCGGTAGGAGATCTCGTGAATTGAGGCAGCTTGTCTTTGGCGGGAAGTCCAGAATTCGTTGGTATATCGGGGGATCTTCCTCCGCCCGTCGGGGAGATATTCAACGAGAGTGGGTATTGCTGTAGCGCTCCGGAATGATCTGATATACCGCGCGAATATATCTTCCGGTAAAATGGATCTGCTCATCACCATATCTCAGGGTAGCTTGGAGTGGACAAAGTATAATGCTGGTGTCAGGTACTCATAAATTTTTTTTTCGTAACCACACGGATACGGGATCAAGGCGGACATTAGGAAACGCAGAAGAATGAAATACTCATGAATTTCCCGGCCCCTGTTTGCGTTATCCTTGTTGCAGAGGACACATTCACAATACTGCAGAAAAAGAGGCTTTTTTTTAATGTTTGTGGATAAGAAATCCAACGATCAGGTTAACGATTGTATTTTTTTGCCTTTGGTCCTGCTGTTTCCTACAATTGCATCAAACGCTGCCGGGTATTTTACCATCCCCTCAACTCCGTCGAGTGCCCCCGGATCCAGGGCCAGCACCATAAACACATCATCATCAACGGTAAATGGCGCACTGATGCCATTTTCCCGTGCCGGGCGAAAACCATAGCGGGGGTAGTATCCGGGGTGACCGATGACTATTACAATTCGGTGACCAAGCGTCCGACAGACCTTGAGTCCCTCTTCAATGAGAGCAGCACCAACACCGAGGCACTGGAATTCCGGGTGCACAACAAGAGGAGCCAGAGCTATTGCGGGTATTATTGCGCGTGAAGATTCGATAGTAACAGGAGGAAACATGATATGGCCGATAATCCTGCCATCATGAACCGCAACAAGCGATAATTCGGGATTGAAAATATTATCGTCCCGCAGTGAATCCACGAGACGCGCTTCATCATAGTGAGCGAACGCCTGGTAATTTACTTCAAAAATTTCTGGTATATCAGCAGGAATTTCCTGTCTGATAATAAATGAATCCATCCTGCATTATAGGATGGCAGTGCACATAAGGCAAGGTGTCAGGGATGTTTTTTAATTCCCCCGCATGGTAAGTCCGAAAATGACCGCAGGAAGTACTGATCCATCAAAGAGTGTAAGTGTAATCAGGGCAAACCTCACCGGGATGAACGCGACCATCAGGGCATATATTGACCTCACCCGGCTGCAGTTCTTTTTTGCCTGGCCTCTGCTCTTCTGTTCCGGATATCTGCTTGCGACCTTCGTATATGGAAATTTTTCATTGTTCGATCTCGTTCGGGTTGCCCTGATCGGGTTCTTTGGCTTTGAGGCAGGACTGGTCCTCAATGACTATGTTGATCGTAATTATGACAAAAAAGACATCGAACCAGACAAGCTTACGAAGTACTGGAGACTTTTTAAAAAGCGTCCCATCCCGGCAGGTCTGGTTTCCCCGACTAATGCATTGGCACTTTTTTTACTATTCGCTGCAATCGCTGCAGCTCTCATCATCACCCTCCCTTACCCGCACTCACTTATTGTGATCCTTATCATGGTCTATAGCTACACCATTGAAATTTTCTACCAGATGGAAAAGCGGCAGGTACAGAATTTCCCGTTTGCCCAGGTCATCGGAAGAACTGATTTTGCCCTGTTTCCCGTTGCCGGTTATCTCTGTCTCGGCAATCCTGACCTGAATGCGCTCTTCTACTTCCTCTTTTTCTATCCCTTTGCAATGGCGCACCTTGGTGCAAATGACCTGATCGATGTGGCAAATGACAGGGCCCGGAGCATGAGCACGGTCCCGATGATCTACGATATTCCGAGGACGTGCTACTGGATTGCAGGGTTTACCATTATCCATGGCATGATGGCGATCCTTTTCATGACCAGACTTGGATGGATATCCCGCGCCTGTGTTATTGCCGGGTTGTTCCTGCTCATTGCCGCAAACGTCGTAATCCTAAAAAATAAAACTCCAGATACAACGCTCAGGGTGCTGCCGCTCTTCCATGTGGCGATGGTGCTTTACGCCGGGGGGATCGTATTACAGGCATTTTTATAAGAAGTATCAGGAAACCTCATGGCCCCTTCGCGATTCCTGGTTAACGGGTCTCGCATACAAACGCCTCAATGGTTTTGATCCGCATTTCCCCCCATATGATACCTGCTCCTGGTTCGAACACAAGATCCCCGGAGAGGAGCAGGGCAGGGGGGGTAGCTCCAGACCTGGCAAACAATTCTATCGCTAAAGCTGGAGAAGGAGGACAAAAAGGTCATATTCCTTCCCGGGATTGATCATATATTCAGAAGGTGACCATTCTCCCTGAGCCAGTTCCGCCGTTGCTGGTAATCCGGCATGATTTTTCCTACTTTGGTCCAGAATTTTTTTGAATGATCGGGCTGTCCGATATGGACCAGTTCATGGACGACAACGTAATCAACAATTTCCGGGGGGGCTTGTATAAGCCGCCAGCTGAAATTGACACCTCCCCTGTGCGTGCAGGAACCCCACCTGTGCTTTGCATCGGTAATATTGATAGTGGCAGGTATATGCCCTGTTTTCATGGAGAACCACATACACCTGGCCTGGATTTCCTTCTTTGCTTCCTCCCTGTACCAGCGTTTCAGGTGGTTCCTGATATCAGGCCTGACGTCAGAAGACACATACAGTCTGTCACTGCGTTCGATCGCCCTGCGCCCGTTTTCCACAATCACCAGGGGGTACGAACGCCCTAAGAAGAAGAAGAGCTCTCCTTCGGTATACTCGTGATTCGGGAAAAAAGGGCGCAGATTTATCTCGTCGAATTTCTTTTGGATCCACGAGCTTTTCCTGCGGATTATTTCCTCAATGTATGCTGCAGAAGATTTCAGGGGAGCCCTGACAACCAGGGTCGCATCGGGAGTAACTTCGAGAGCGATGGTTCTGCGTCGTGAACGAATAATTTTTTCAACCGGGATTTCTTTCATAGGCAGATGGTATCACAGGTAATGTGCGATGTAAGGAAAAAAAGGGTACAGGATCCTTCAATGCTCAGGTGGCGCTTGGGGCGGTTATCCCGTCACTGACTATTTTACCGTCTCTTAATCTGACAATACGATGGAAATATTCTTTATGCCAGTCCTCGTGCGATACCATCACAATCGTCTGGTGCATAGATTCGTTGATCTCGCGGAAAAGGTCAAGAACAACCCGTGAGTTCTCGGTATCAAGGTTGGCGCATGGCTCGTCGGCAAAAAGGATATCCGGATTATTTACCATCGCACGGGCAAGGGATACCCGCTGCTGCTGGCCGCCGGAGAGTTCACGGGGCAGGTGGTCCCGCCGGTCGTAAAGACCGATCTTCTGCAGGATATCATAACTGTCCCTGCGGTACTGGTCCTCGGTCCGGTCTTTCCGGAGCATTGCGGGAAGGGAGACGTTCTCCATCACTGTCAGGTCGGGAACAAGTGCATAGTCCTGGAAGACATAGCCGAGCTTATAGAGCCGGAACATGGTCTTTTCGTAATCAGTAAGTTTTGAGATGTCCATTCCGTCGATCACAATCTTCCCGGAGCTCGGTTCGTCGAGAAGCCCGAGCATATGCAGAAGTGTGGTCTTGCCACTACCGCTTGGTCCCATGATGCCGAGAAACTCACCCTTTGCAATATCGATGGTGACACCGTCAAGGGCTTTCACCTCGACATTTCCCATGTTGTAGATTTTCCGTAAATCGGTGATCTCGATCATATCAGGCCCTCATGGCAGTCTGGATATCCTCACGAGAGACCTGGTAGGCGGGAACATACCCGGCAATGATTGCAGCAGTAAACAGGATCAGCGAGTT
>PMDE01000125.1 GCA_003154335.1 Methanoregula sp.
CGTCCGTAAATGCCAAAGAAATAGAAAACGGTTGACAGACCCAAAAACCAGTTTTTGATTTCCCAATATGATGGACAAACCCCATGGGCATCGATAAATGCTTTCTGAAAAAATACACTGAAAAATGGATCGGTTCTTTTCGATCGAACGGATACATCGATCCAGTTTTTCAATTTTTCATCTTTAATCCTCCTGCTCTTCTTTTTATTGTACAGCACTACATCCAGGTATGTCTCGCATTCGCCGTGTTTCAGACGGCTCTCTTTACTCCTGTAAATCTGTCCTGCAATTGAATTTATATAAGGATGAATTACCTGATCGGAGGCAATGTGAACAAGAAATCCAATAATAAATGCCCATTGTCTCCTGGAAATGTCATCCCACCCAGAGACGTTAAAATCGTTTTCTTTCGAGGCGATTTCAATCATTTTCAACGGAAGTACATTTGGATCCTTGGAATGCATTTGTCCTGCCCATTTCTCCAGGTGGAATGGTTCATCCGTTCTTGAAGTCAGAAGAAAATACAGGGTGCTTGTGACGCTTTCAAAATAGGGCAGGTCCGGGCCAATGGAACCCAGTGTCCCATAGTTTTTGTTCTCTTTTAACATTTTAACTAAATCTTCGCAGTCTATGTCTTTTTCGAGTTCCGATATNNACATCTTCAAAGACCAGCATATGGGTAAAAGTACCTGGCAATTATAATCCTCCATGATATCCCGTCGATTGTTTTCTCATATCGGATTCAGCTATCTGAATATTCGATTTCGGAGATATAATTTTTTTGAGAGCCAAAAAAATATTTTAATAGATCTGGTTTTAAAACATCCGGGTAATCGTTTGGTATTGCAGTAATGCACCTGAACTAAAAATTCATTTTTCACCCGCAAATCTCTCAAAAAATACTGGCGAAGTGTATTAAGTCTTCACTATCGGGTCCAGGCTGCCTTGAAACGGGTGGAGAAGATTGGTGTTTTCCTCCGGCGGTCCAGAGTACCATCCTCCGCGTACCGAATATATGAAAAAAAGCAGAAAAATTTATTTTCAGAGTGAAAAATTGCTATAAATAGTAAAAATAGCCAATAATCAATCCGGATTACGATGGATCGAAGAGTAAAAAATGTGGTGTTCCTGATTGCAGCCTGTGCCGTTGCGTTATCCCTTGCAGCACACTTTTTTGCATTTTTCCCCTTCGATCTGAAAATTACCTCTGAACTGCAGGAAGAGAAAAACCCGGTGTTCGCTTTGGTTATGCAGGATGTCAGTACACTCGGGGAAACCTGGATCGCAATTCTGATGGTCGGGGCCGTTATGCTTTTTTATATAGCCAGGCGTGAGTTCCTGGAAGCCGGTTTTGTACTTGTCACTGCCAGTAATTTCGTACTCACCTCCGTGCTCAAAGTGCTTATTGCCCGACCGCGCCCGCCTGTTTTCTCGCTGAACCCGGCCGATCTGTTCCCGATGGTCGACCAGTATAGTTTCCCGAGCGGGCATGTCCTCTTTTTTGTGAGCTTCTTTGGTTTCATCGCGTATCTGGCATGGCTTCACCAGGGCGGACGTGTCCGGATACTTATCATGGGAAGCTGTGGATTACTTATCCTGCTCATCGGTCCTTCACGCGTGTTCCTCGGGGCACACTGGGCAAGCGATGTTTTAGGGAGTTATGTCATCGGGGCTTTGTGGCTGTTCCTCATTATTTCCGGGTATCAGCTGGCGTCACATCAGAAATACCCGGCTCAACAAAAACCAGAATAACGCCGGT
Source organism: Methanoregula sp. (assembly GCA_003154335.1). Classification (GTDB taxonomy): domain Archaea; phylum Halobacteriota; class Methanomicrobia; order Methanomicrobiales; family Methanospirillaceae; genus Methanoregula. The sequence goes on from PMDE01000125.1 coordinate 1,760, forward strand.
TTTGGATCCTGCTGCTGGTGTCGGGATATTTAAGGGTCAGGTGCTAAATCTCTGTCGTGAGACAGGTGAATCGATTTCGGGCGCATGGTTCAGAGAAGCACTGGAACCGTAGTTAAAAGGATACAGACGCTGACCGGGATGACCAGGTTGTCATCAACCGGGGAGAACATCTCGATAATTCCTGCAATGACCGCCACGACCAGAGCTCCCTGGACCGGCATGACCAGGAGCAGGACCAGGAACGTGACAACAATCCCGGCGATCGTCCCTTCGAGAGATTTGCCATTGTAGATCCGGGTCCTGCCAAACCTGATACCTGCAATGGTTGCAACACCATCAAGAACTGCCAACGCTATCAGGGCCGGAAGGACTACTGGTTTAGTAAAAAGGATAACGCAGGCAAGGGTACTCACGGCAAAATAGAGTGCTCCTTTTCCGGGCAAAGGTTCACACCGGTCAACATACTTCACGAGAGCCGAGAAGACAGGAATGGTATAACCACGGAGGATCAGGTCAATAAGAATTATGCCAAAAAAGAGACCGCCTGCAAGAATCGCGGTTGCCGTGGTGTGGTCCAAAACAAGGACCATCCCTGCGATACCCAGGCCAAAGACCAGGTGGATTAATTTTCGCGTCAGCTCCTGCATATTCCATTGTTGGCGGACCCAAGGTAATTTAGTTCCTGCACGGTACCGTAAGTTCAGTCCTTCTAAACCAACAAAGTTGCGCCAAAAAAATGATGAAATCCCCCGTCCAAGCTACCTATGAAGAATTTTTATTACCTGTTTATTAAAAAAGTCCCATTCCAGCTACTAAAAATATCGTTTTTGTTGAATGATCTTAATCACTCGTACGCTCCTGGGGACTTCGCCTTCGGCTGGTCCCCGCCGCTGTGGCGTCCCCAAATTGCGATAGAGCGGTCACAATAAAAAATTCTATCTTTACTTTAATTTGCAGCAGTGATTCACTTTTTTGAGATTTATTTTGGTCATTCAATTATCCGATATCTCGTCTATATTTTTGAAAAAGTTGGTGATTGAAATGACACTATACCCTTAAAAAAATAATGAAATCATCGACCATTCCGGCCCTTAGAGGACTTAAAGCGCTGCAATAATAAATTTCCAGATTTCTTTGAGTTTTCTGGCTAAAAAAATTTAACCAAAACGGGGTTCTTACATTCACCGCATCCAGGTAGTCACATCGTTGACAGACGGTCGGATGGAGTTGGGTAATTTTTCCCCTGGATATCCAATTGCGCATCCCATGAATCCCCATTTCCCCGGCAAAAGCCCCAGAATTCTGCAGAACTCCTCATTATCAGCCATTTGAGCCGTAATAGAAACGAGTTGAAATCCGAGACCGAGTGACGTTGCTTTCAGCCACATATTCTCCAGGCAGTGGGCAAGGGATTCCTGTTCAACGGGTGGGAACCCTTTCTTCTCGGCAATTACAATAAAGAACGGAGCTGTTCCAATACCAGGAACAAAACCCATCTTTTTAATCATTGCAAGTCGGTTCATAAATCCGGTTGCCTGAATCCGAAGTTGTTCGCTTTTCTCTGAATCATGATCAAGTTCAGCAGATTTTCTCAAAACTTCACCAAAGGCCAGAGGTTTTACCAAGGTCATGGTTTCAGAGTTGTTTCGCAGAACAAAAAATCTCCTGAAATATTCTTTTTCATTGCCAACTGCAGCAGCTGCAAAAGGTGCGTGAAGGCCGGCAAGGATTATTTCCCCAATCAAATTATCAGGGGGTATCTCCTCCCTGAATCGCCGGTGGGTCCGGCGTTTTAATAGGATTTCATCAAGGATCGCATTTTTCTGTTCATTGTTGAATTCATTCATGGGAGAACACATCCTTTGTACGGTAATTTTTCAACAGTATTATTTCATTAAGATTAGGGTATCCCGTAGTAATGAAGTAAATCTTCAGGACCCCCCTGTTGCAACACCCTGACATGAGTCCGTGGGGAGAGATGCTGATTATTGCAAGCCGGATGGACATGCGTTTACTCTCCTGACAAAACAGCAAAAAGCAGGTATATTTCGTATCAGTCTTTTCATTTAAAAAACCAACCTGTCTCCTGAAGTTATCAATAGCGGAAAACTACTGCTCATCATCAGCAATCGGGCCACCCCCTGGTAGTCTTTTTCACCAGGACGTATTCATCAGACCTGGTATAGTTTCCAGCCCGAAAAAAATCCTGCTCAGAGTTCTGATGCATTCAGTGCGATCTTCCGCAGGATCCCCATTGCTGACACGGATTCAGCGGTATCGAAATCCCTGAACAGAAACTCATTCAACCGGTAACCGATTCGTTCCATCTCCGGGCGGAGATCACGGCTTTTTTTTGTAAGATACAGCCGTTTCACCCGCTTGTCTTCCTGGTCAGTCTCGCGCCGGATAAAGCCCTCCTCCTCCAGTCTCACAACGGATTTTGCAATCATCGTCTTGTCAAATCCCCGGGATAATGCAAGGCTGTCCTGGCTGCGGCCTTCCCTCTCATACAGGGACATCAGGATCGCAAAATGTCCCCATCCGATATGATAGGGTGCCAGCTCTTTTGCAAAAGATTTCTGGATCGTACGATAAGCATACGATATCAATGCGGCCGGTACATCAATATCAGAAATCCACTGAATGACCGATTCTTCTCCGTTCTGTCCCATGTAATCAAGGCCTGGTTATTAGTTGAATAGTCATCTATTTATAGGGTCAGGGTCATTCCGTTATTATTGCGAAATTACCTATTCAGGATGCTGGAACTGTATGAAAGTTATCGGACTGATTGCAAGCCCTAAAGGAAAGGACAGTAATACTCTCAGGCTGGTGAACGCCGCACTGGCTGGAGCAAAGGACGAGGGAGCAGAAACTGATCTCGTGGACATCTACACTTTGCATATCGGGTACTGCACAGCGTGCGGTACCTGTTACGCCAAAGGTGAGTGTACCCTGCTCGATGATTTCCCGGACCTCTTTGACCGGATAATGAATGCCGATGGGATTGTGCTGGGTGCTCCCAACTATATAGATTCCGTGCCTGCCCCGATGAAAGCACTCTTTGACCGCATGGCGGATGCTATCCATTGCCAGATGCTGACGGGAAAGTT
>PMDE01000037.1 GCA_003154335.1 Methanoregula sp.
TGGCCATCAGCACCTTTCGCTTCATCCCCCCGGAAAGCGTGCGATTAAGGGCTCGCGCCTTTTTGCCGAACTTAAGTCTGTCCAGCACCTCGCAGGCCTTTTGCTTCGCTTCGGCATAGTCCAGCCCCCGCCAGAGAAGATAGGAAAACACTGACTGCATGGGAGTCATCCAAGGGATGGGCCGGGCTTCCTGGGGCACAATGGCGATCCGTTCCCGGATCTGATCCGGGTCCGACATTACGTCAATCCCATTGAGAGTGACGGTTCCTGAGGTAGGCTCAAGGTTGGTGGCCAAGATGCGGATCAGGGTGGTCTTTCCCGAACCATTCCGTCCGATGAGTACGAATACTCCCCGGGTGGGAAGGGTGAAGCTGACAGACTCCAAGGCCGGAACGTGACTCTTCTCATAGATCTTTGTCAGCCTTTTACATACCAGAAACAACGAGTCTGCAGGAATGCTCTATCCTCCTAACTGCTCCTATTGTCCCTCTCCCGATGCATCATCGGAAAGGAGAATATATCCATTCTGGAACTGATTTTCGGCATCATTGGCTTTATAGATACTCTTTGCAACTGTCGGGTTGACCTTTTTATTTTCAACGTCTTGGATATCATAGTTAAATAAGATAATTTTTATGGTGATTTATTTCGATAGATATCTTGTAGATGCCTTCGTAAGAATTAAAATTATGGCATTAATCTAATAGTGACAGCAGAAGAGGGGGGGCATTTTGTAAGGTACCTATAACCCTGTTTTTGATTGGGGGAGACCGGATTTGAACTGATTATTCGGGAAATTCCTGGACTTCTTATATCACCGGCCAATTGCTGCGTTAAAGCGTAAAAAATTATTAAATTTTGCCTAAAACAAGCCTAATTCGGTCGCAATTTTTATTAAGATCTACCTATTTTGATGCCAATAAATGCCTTCATCATCAAGGACAGCAGATGAGTTTCAATGTCGAGGGACTAAAATGACGCAAAAATACCGGTGTGGCGAGGATTATACAAACATTTTTTCAAGTTTGGGTGATGTGAGGAGTCAGCAGCGAAAACACGGCGGAAGGATTTACGTATGCGAGTTTAAAACTGGGAGGCCAGCAACAGAACAGGATTGGCGGCCCATTACCGTGAGATGAGGCGCTGAGATCAGATTTATAAAAAATTATTCTTTCTCCGTTCTGTTGCATCTGCGGGACGTTTAAATAGTCACCATTGATAGGTTACGACGATATCTTATTCGTTTAGTCCCGTTAACGCAACAGCACCCCCAAGACTTTACAGAACCAACAAACGTATCGAAATTTTCAGTATTGTCAAATGAATGAAGGAGCTGGATAAAATGGCTCTATAGCAACCCTGATCTAAAACAAATTGAACCGACAACCAAAGATCTAAGGTACATTGTCTCCTTAACTGGCTCTGTTGCGTCTGCGGTTGATGATCTATTTCTCATCCTGGTAAAAATTCCACAATCAACCACCAACGCAACAGCACCACATTATGTGAAATTGAAAAACTGCATCCTAACCCATTTTTCTTTTAAAAAAATTACTTTCGGTTGGTCTTTTTAATGAACCAGGCAATGTTCTCGCCCAGCTGCTTCATCGTTTTAATTCCTTCCTCGTCCTTCTCGACGTCGCCGGGCTGTAGGCCCTTGGCATTGTTCCAGTAACATGACCCAGCTGAGAACATCCCGCTGATGCCGAAGTAATGGTTGATCGTATCGACAGCACAAACCGCGCCGGATCTGCGCTCGGCCGCAATACCCGCCCCGACCTTCTGCCGCAAGAGATCACCGTTTGCCTTTGCCACAAAGAACGACCGGTCCATGAATGCCTTGATCTCCGGGGTGACACCGGCGAAGTAAGTAGAAGTCGCGATGATGATCCCATCCGCATCAATCATCTTCCCGATGCATTCGTTGACCATGTCGTTGTCTTGTATGCACTGTCTGTCGTGGTTCTCCACACATTTGAAGCAGGCTATACAGGGATGAACTTTCTTCCCCCCGATCTGAACAAGCTCTGTCTTGATCCCGGCCTTCTCAATCTCATCGAGCGTGTGCCGGAGCAGGCGGTACGTATTGCCATCCTTGTGCGGACTCCCGTTGAATGCAATGATCTTCATGTGGTTCCCCTGCAAGAGTAAATCTGCAGTATAGTATCGGAAGTTCGGGTAATAATGTAACCAGTTCCCAGTGACTGAGGTTTATCAGGAAATTTCAGTTATTAAATTTTTTAATAACATCACAATTAACAGTGTGATATTTAAAAAAAAGAGGAAAACAGAAAGAAAAAATGAAAAATATTGTCGTGTGTAACACTTGATGACTTCTGACGAACCAGAATTAATGCAACAAGCTCCATGAATATATGACAATAAAAAAACGACATTCATCTCAGCTGCGTCGGACATTACCATCAGACCTTTTAAAGAGCATGACATCGAATTCATGATATCCCGACAACTGTCCATATATGCATTGGAATATGGATTTACCTCTGAAATCTGGAGAACGTACCTGACTGACGGAGTGCACACTTTTGTAAACCAGTTTAATGTTAAAAAAGACTGCATGAACATTCTTGAAAAGAATGGCGTTTCATCAGGCTGCGTAGCTATTACGCATGTGGATGAGGTGACTGCACAATTACGGTTTTTTTTCCTGGATCCTGGTGTGAGAGGACTAAGTGCAGGACGTAAACTCCTTGACAGGGCGATCGATTTTCGCATGGAAAAAAAGTATGATCACGTATTTTTATGGACGTTCAGTACGTTGATGGCTACACGCCATCTGTATACCGACAAGGGATTTCAGATCACTGAAACGCATGTTAATAATGACTGGAGCAAGTCAATCCTGGAAGAACGCTGGAACCTGGATTTATAATCTTCGAAATTGGATTTAAAAGCATCAAACGTCCGGGTTTAAGTGCTAACCTTATTCATTGTGAATTTTTTTCACCTTATGCAGTTTCAAGGAAAACCCGATATCGGATTCGATTGGATCACCATTATCATCTGTGTGCTAGCCGGGCTCCCCGGAACAATACTTCTGATTGTTCTTAGTCTGGTGGGGATCACTCTCTGGAGTGAATTTTAATAATCATGTTCATGACACTATCCATTCTTGTCACAAAAAAATGAAAATACATTGATTTTTGCTTAAAACAAGCCCAATTCGGTCGCTATTTTTATTATAAAAGGCATCTTTTTGTGTCGACTAATGGATTATAATTAATAGTCAATGGACTGGCTTTTGGTTCTACGTTTTTTTTAGTGTACCAAACTAATGATTTTAAATATAACGTAACGATATTGAGTGATATATGACACTGCTCGGCACTGCGATTCTTATCCTGGTCATTATTATTTTTTTAGCGATTGCATTTTTCGTTGTTAAGAACGTCATGCATCTGGTAATAAACGCGATTATCGGCCTGTTAACATTATTCATTGTGAATTTCTTTCACCTTATGCAGTTTGCAGGAAAACCCGATATCGGATTCGATTGGATCACCATTATCATCTGTGCGCTAGCCGGGCTCCCCGGAGCAATACTTCTGATTGTTCTTAGTCTGGTGGGGATCAGTCTCTGAAGTGAATTTTAATAATCATGATTCATGACACTATCCAATCTTGTCACAAAAACAACGAAAATACATCAGAGATTTTTATTTTTCTGCCCAAAGTATTAATAAAACATGACGAGAAGGATTCAGCTATCAGTGTGGCAACATGTTAAAATCGTTACTTGAGGAATTTTTAAAAGTCGAAGGAATTTCCGCAGCGGTGGTTGTTGGCAGAGATGGATTTGTTATAGAAAGTGCGGTTTCCGGAAAAGTCGATCTAGATTCTCTCGGAGCTATGGTTTCCACAGGTCTAGGCACATCAGAGGTAATGGGCACGACACTTGGAAGAGGAAAGCTGTATCAGATGCTCGTTGAATTGGAAAAAGGTCCGATCCTCCTCTCACCCCTGTCCCCGGATGAATTAATTGTGATTGTAGCTGACAGCTCCTCAAATATCGGTAAAATACGATTCGAACTCAAGAAAAACAGAGATCGGATAATCGCTGCGCTTTGATATACCAAAATACTGTTCTTCTTTTTTTTCATAAATTAGTGATTTATTTTTCAATTATCCGTTTAAGGGGAAAATATAAAAAACGGGAAATTCCTAAAAAATCATATTAGTGAGGATTTTTCAGGTTTATTGGTAACCAAAAAAACGCAGTTTTCATCGCCTTTTGACCGGCACCTGATCTCTTTTGCCTGCACTCTGATACCAAATGACTCTTCGATAATTCCCGCAAGAAGCCCGGCGGTGCAGAAGCAAACATTTTTGCCGGTATTGCCAAATGCTTCGGATTCGACTGTATGCGAGAGTATCATCGTCTTGGTCTTGGCTACCTCGTTCCATTCCGTTTCAATGATGCTAAACCATCCCATCTGCGAATAAAATGCAAACGCCATTTCAGAGAGGATATTGGCTTTGTCGATCCCCATTTTCCTGTAGTGTCCAACGCTTTCCTTCCCCATATCCATATGTGCACGATAGTTAACCCCTCCCGCCGGCAACTCACCCATGGTCTTTTTTAAGGAGTTCATCATTGATGTGAAGATAAACCGTGGCATCATGACAACCGGGTCATCGATCAGCTTGATCTTACCTTCAAGAGGTTTGTGCTCGATAAATTCCGTTATGGCAGAGTCGCCATTTACAATCGCCCGTGCCTTGAACTTCCAGCTGGATTCAACCTGGTCGGCTACAAACTCGCAGGTATCATCCCCTTTTGCGTGACACTTTGTCTCAAGACAAAACCAGTTTTTACCGGTAACGGCGCCCAGAACACCTTCAATCCAGCCCTTATGAATGCCACAGACAGGTATGTTCCAGTCTTTCATGACCTGGGATTCAAAGGTCTGTTTTGCCCGCAGCACGATCCGCTTGTCACTCTGTTCAACGAGCTCGAATGGTGCACCCCAACCCTGCTGATGCTGGAGCTTGAAGACGAGCATGAGAAATTCCGCCGGTTTAAGGTTAATTCCCTCCTTTTTTAAGAGATTATTGAGCCCGACCGATCCACTGCCAACAGAGCGAAAGAGTTTGCGGACTGCCTGCACGGCAAGTTTCCTGCCGAGATTGGCTTCATACATTTCGTAGATTGCTTTTATGAGATAATTCGGGTTGCTTGCCGTATTGACGCCAAACACCGAATATGAACCGGCGAGGGGATCCAGTTCGATGTAGGAAGTGATGTCTTTTTCCCCTTTGAGAAATGCTTCAAAATCCTCACGCCCGATTTTCTTTTTTTCCATGGGCAAAGCTATGCAGTCCGGTTACTAATGGATTTCGTCTGGAAATTTTATAAAAAAGAATTGGCATAGAAACTGATGCCAAAGGAAATGAAGCCTGACAGGAGACCTATAGCGACTTCTCCCACTCCTGGCCCGTGTCTACAAGCGGCCGAACTTCAGTTACCGAGAAGTTCACTGTGGCGTAGATCATTTTTGCCGCTAGTTCTCCGGCGATCTTCGCCATCTCGGCCTGGTAAGTGTCGAGAACCGGACCGATTGTCGGAATATTCTGCGTCTTTAAATAGACCCGGATCCCCTTCCGGTCCATAAAGTCTGCTGATGGTTCCATGATCAGGAATATTACAATAAGGATTCTGCTGGAGATTGGCGAGCGTACGATTTTTCCAAAACCCCATTATCACGGTATTCTCATCGGTCATGCGGGGCGAACCGAACACACCTGAATCGACTTTTTCTGCTCTGTCAGCGGTGCTGAGCATTCCGATTCTCGGTGATTTGTTGAAGTACTCCATAAGTTTTGATGGCATGAATAACACCTATTTTGTGTTGGGTTCTGCGAGAAGTGATTTAAAGGTTTTGGGGGAAACTTGAGGATGCATAACATAATCCGAACAATGAATCACACGGGTCACAACTGTCATTCTCCACCTGGTCTCGATGAGATCAGTGATGTTTCCTGTGGAGAGAGACATTTGATGAACTTTCTTCCCATCTGATATTTTCATCCGAATCAGCAATGTTTCCCTTGAATTCAATAATACACTTAAATTGCAAACATTTTATTGGGGATTATTGGTGTGATCGCCCCTTTTGTTATACGCTAAACTATTATTCCTGACACACAGTCGTCTTATTAACATATCTACCCCGTTACCGTGATGCTGGTGTGAACAATCTGGCCCTGCACTTACAGGCATCTTGGCCGGGTTCTTTACCGGTATGGTTTTCCTGATTTGTCCGGCGTGACCTCTGTTCCCCGCAAAATTCCTTTCATCTTCGTCTAATCTGAAAATTTTTTTTTTAGGGAATCCACAACTAATGAGATAAACTCGTTCAAAATGAGCATAACCATGAAGACAGGGTATAGGAAAAATCCAGGAAAAAAATAGCGGGGAATATTATAACTTTTATTCCACTTTCAGCTCTTCTATTTCCGGAAAATCATAACTCAGGTTATGTCCGTTAGTCAGATAAAGATCCAGTGACGCTGTTATGCGTTGCCCGGCCCGGACGTATTGTTCTAACCTGCCTCTCGCAGATTCTCCCTTTTTGATGCTGGTCTGGTCATCTATATAGCTATACCCGCAACTGAGTTCCACAGACATCAGGTGATCTTTTGGAGAAGGATTGACAAACTCNNTACCTGCCGAATTTAGTCGTAACATTCTCCCGCTCACATATCGGACCCGCGCAGACCATGACTGTATGGTTCCCTTCAGGAACCATCGTATAAAAGGGCGTGGTGGGGTTCACCATCCCGACAGACTCGTTGTCAAGAACGACCGAAAGATTTTCAGGATACGCAAACCCGGCGATAGACACGCTGAGTGATCCTTTCAACTTTGAGGTGCTATCGGCGGTATCATTGAAGGTGCCTGTAGTATTGGAAAACGGGTTCACGCTTTTGTTCGTCAAGGCTATACAACCGGCTGCCAATGTAAATCCCATAACCATAAACAGGGTGAATGGCACATTTGGTTTCATAATGGGTTCTGTTTCACGACGGTATGATTTTTTAATAATAGTATGTTGCTAGGCAATGAAGCATTGCAATTCGGTTTTCAGAACTATCAGAATAAATCCGTTAATGGATGAACACCCGGAGAGGGTATAAAATGCAGTAGATTCCATAGTCCCCAGGCATGGGCAACAGAATGCCAACCCTGTGTATATGTTGAGCTAAGGAGGATCAGTACAAAATATTTAATGGGATTTTCTTTTTTTTGTGCTTTCAACCAGGCACCCTGCTCAGGCAGTACCGATATTGAAAAAAAGTATACTCCGGTTGAATCTCTCTAAGGGGAAGGTTTGAGATGGAGGTATATCAGGCCCCTAAACTTCATTACAATGCGGTGGGAATCTGACGAAAGGTTCACTTAACCGGTGAGACAGGAGATGCCAACGCCAATTCCTGCAATATCAA
>PMDE01000085.1:0-1863 GCA_003154335.1 Methanoregula sp.
GAGAATCGTGATGTACTTGAAAAAGTTCAGCAGAATTACCTCTCCTTTGCCCGGGCAGAACCATCGCGGTTTGTTATCATTGATGCGATGAAAGAAAAAGATGAGATAGCAGTATTTGTTGCTGATTCAATCAGGCAGATTTTGCAATTGTCACGATCACGTCGCCGACGGTGATCACATCCACTTTTTCCCCCTCTTCTTCGTAGGAAAACCTCGGTGAAAATGAATTTTCCGGTATCCCGACTTCAGAACCTTCGACAATAATTGTTTTTGGCGGGTTTACCAGGTGTTCGGGTGGCAGTGCTTTTATTGCGGTCATAAATGCCTGTGCCTGTTTACGGAATACGGGTCCTATTACTGCACGGTTAAAATCAATGTCAGTAATCACCCGATCGAGTTTCGCGGCATCGGTACGCCAGTGGACATCCGCATTGAGCGTGCGCCCTGTATCCCCTTCATCATTCACGGTGTGCGGGGAGTAAATCGTAACTTTGCCCAGTGGGGCATTGAGTGCGAGTTTTGTATCGTGCTTGAACTTGCGCACTTCTCCCACGACCTGTGCGAGCAGGTTGCCCTCGTATCTTGCTGCTTCGTCCTCATAGGTAAAGGATACCCAGGGCTGCTTGTGGACGCTTTTGCCTTTATTCAGGTGGGAGTAACACTCTTCGGCAAAGTAGGGGGTGAANNTTGACCAGCTCAATGTAATTATCGGCAAGAGCATCCCATGCAAACTCCCGGATCGCCTTAAGTGCGGTATCAAACTGGTAACTCTCCATTGCCGTACTCACCTCCTGTATAGTGTCTGAGAGGCGCACGAGCAGCCACTTGTCGGCAAGTGCAGTAACCGGTGCATTCTGATCAAAGCCTTCCTTTTCCAGCTGGATCAGGGCAAATTTTGCGATATTCCACATCTTGGTCTGGAACCGGGACGCAGCAACAACATCGTTCCAGTTGAACATAATATCAGAACCGGTAGCCGCTCCCATTGCTGCCCATTGCCGGAGAGCATCCGCGCCGTATTTCCCCAGAATCTCTTCAGGGACAATAATATTTCCCCGGCTTTTACTCATCTTGAACCCATCTTCCCCCAACACCATACCGTTCACAAGAATCTCTTCCCACGGCTTTGAGCCGGTAAGTGCGACCGAACGGAGGATGGTATAAAATGCCCATGTGCGGATGATATCATGGCCCTGGGGGCGGATCTGGGCAGGGAAATAAGGCGGAGTCCCGCTCCCGTCCCATCCTGTCACGTTGAGGACGGAGATCGAGGAGTCCATCCAGGTGTCAAGGACATCGACCTCCCCGGCAAATTCGGTGCTGCCGCATTTTTTGCAGGGATGGTTCGGTGATACCAGCGTGGGATCAACCGGCAGGTCCTTTTCGTCCGGAAGCTCCATATCGCCGCATTTTTTACAGAACCAGACCGGGATCGGGGTTGCAAAAATCCTCTGCCGCGAGATGCACCAGTCCCATTCCATCTGTTCGACCCAGTTTTCCATCCTGAGGAGCATATGCTCAGGGTACCAGGTGATCTGGTGAGCTGCCTTCTGGATCTCTTCCGGCATGATTTTTACAAACCACTGGCGCTCGGAAAGGATCTCAATGGGAGTCTTGCAACGCCAGCAGGCTCCCACCCGCTGGGCAAGCTGTTCCTGGCGTTTCAGGATATTTTCAGCCTTCATGTCGTCAAGGATTGCGGTGCGGCAGTCCGTCGTATTCAAGCCTTCATATTTTCCTGCAATGCCGGTCATCCTTCCCTGTCGATCAATGGCCTTTCGCAATGCAAGGTTGTGCTGCTTCCACCAGTGGACGTCCTGTTTGTCACCAAAGGTACAGATCATCACGGCCCCGGAACCAAAT
>PMDE01000085.1:1871-4081 GCA_003154335.1 Methanoregula sp.
GCCGTCAAAGTCAAAGTAATTCAGCTGGGTATTCCGGTCATCGTACGCAACTTCGGCAAATGCGATCGCCGTCTCGCAGCGGATACAATAGTTGACCGGGTGTTCACTCTGGTAAATGTAACCGCTTTTGAGCATGCGCAAAAACGAGAGCTGGGTCTTGCCATAGTATTCCGGCTTCATCGTGATGTACTCGTTGCTCCAGTCGGTCGAGAACGCCATTTTCCGCAACGTCAGGCGCATCAGCGATATGTTCTTTTCCGTTAATTCATGGCACATGCGCCTGAACTCCTCACGGGAAACATCGTTTTTTGTAATATGGTTGAGTTCTTCGACCTTCACTTCTGTTGGCAGACCGTGGCAGTCCCATCCCTGGGGGAACATCACATTATAGCCCTTCATCCGCTTATAACGGGCAAAAAAATCGATATAACACCAGTTTAATGCATTGCCGATATGGAAGTTACCCGTAGGATAGGGCGGAGGGGTGTCGATCACAAACTGAGGTTTTTTCGAGTTTTTATCGAAATAATGATCTTCATCGCACCATGTGCTGCGCCAGCGCTCCTCAACTTCAGCGAAATCATAGTTTTTCGGCAGTTGATCAGAGGATACCATTCGTTACAAAGTTGGATGTGAAATAAAATATAGTAATCGTATCTTATTTTTTTTATTGCCCGACGGGTATCGTCATGAGTAATTTTCTGGAAAACAGGGGCACGATAAAACTCTTTTTGTTTAAAGGACAAATGGTTAACAAATGGAGAAGCAACGGGGGTTAGGGTACGCGTCAGGACTTATCGGCAGTTCGATCCTGATCGCCCCCTATATACAGCCTCCATGGCTGATGAGTCTCATTATCATTATCTTTGCGCTTATCCTGTGGCGTGTTTTTAACACCAAATACCTTTCGTACTCTTTTTGTGTGATAGCATTGCTCTATGGTATCACCCTTCTTCCCCTTTTTGTATTCTGCTGTACCCTTGCGATGCTGGTTCTGGGCGAGCTGGTTTTTCAGCGGGGTGCAGACGATTTAAACACCTATCTCTATTACATCATCTCTACTGCATGGGCAGGAGTACTTGTCATAGCATATCTCCATCAGGTATTTTTTTTAACGGTTATCTTTGGCATTATCGCTGCTGTTCTCTTAAAAACGATTCTGCTCAGGTACGAGGATTCTCTGGTTATTGAAGCGCTCGGGATCTCCATGACGATGTGGCTCATCTGGGAACTAAATTACCAGGCAGATTTGCTCCTCGTCGTTATAGCAGTTATTGTGGGATTTGCCTTTGGTTATTTTGCGTTCCGGGCGAAAACTGCAGATCTTTCTGGTCTGTTCTCAGCAGCTCTTATCGGGATAATCCTGCTGGTCTTTGCAGCACCCGATGGTTCAGCGTGGTTTTTAATTATGTTATCTTTTTTTATCCTGGGCTCCGCGGCTACCAGGTATAAATTTGAATACAAAAAAAGGATCGGTGTCGAGCAGGGGCAGAGCGGGGCCCGGGGATACCGGAATGTTTTTGCAAACGGGATTGTTGCTGCTGCTGCCGCTGTTCTTTTCGGCGTTTTCCAGCAGCCGGTGTTTATTGTCATGTATGTCGGGTGTGTGGCGACCGCCGCCGCAGACACCATGGCCAGTGAGATTGGTGTAACCGGGGGAATTCCTTACATGATTACGAGCTTAAAGAAGGTCCCGATCGGAACCAATGGCGGCGTTACCATGACAGGGGAATTTGTTGCCCTTTTTGGAGGTTTTGTTGTCTCATTTGTCGCATTTTTGCTTTCCATGATAACACCGCAGATGATGGTTATCTGTATTCTCGCGGGTTTTGTCGGGACCAATATTGACAGCCTGGTTGGAGCGACCCTGGAAAACCGGGGATTTCTTGGCAATGCAGGTACTAATCTGCTTGCAACCATTGGCGGCGGGAGTTTTGCTGTTTTGATGTTTTTGTTACTAAAATATTAGGCTTTATTATCCTCCTTACGTCAGATAATAATTATAAATTTTTTAACCCTCGCATCAGTCAATAAAAATCTTCTCAGGATTTGGGCTCTGTTGAAATCATTTGCTTGCAGGTAAAATCCCATTTCGTGGGATCCAAAATTCCCCCGTGAATTCGAAACGGAGTTTCACAATAATGCTCTGACGCCAATGACCACACCCCCCCTTATGGGTCGCTCAGGCGCCTCGTCGGGCCCTCGCTGGG
>PMDE01000085.1:4115-10006 GCA_003154335.1 Methanoregula sp.
AATCATTTTTTCCGATGCTTATCTGGTATTGAAGTAGATCTTCGATGGAAGTCTTATTTTTTGTTATTTTTATCGCGTTGAAGAGGTACGAGTGTTGTAAATTTCAAATCTCCATGGTAATTTTAACAAAACGAATTTTCCAATAAAAAAGATATTTTTTACCATCAACATAATTATNNTTTTCTGAAAACGCATGCCTTATAGCTAAAAAGAAGAGGAATCAGCAAAAAAAACCCGATAAAAAGAATAATTACCGTAATCCACATACCCCCCGGGCCTATGATGGTAATCAGCTGGTCAGGACTGAATGTCTGGAGCTGAGTTTCATTGTACCGGGTTATCGGTTCGAGTTTGTCATACAGGAATGCTTCCCAGACGATCATCAGCGAAAAGATGATCCCGATACTGATCACAGCGCAGACAAACAGGAACGTGATCACTTCCCTGAGATGTGTCATAACCAGCTGGACACTGCGACGGATCGAATCGAAAACTTTTCGATCCTCAAAAATGGCGGCGGTATCATAAAAAATAGTGAGTACTATCAAGGGAATAAGAAAACCGAGAGTCAAAGCGGTTATACTACTGACATCAGAAGATGCACTGATGAAACTTAAGGTGATCATCACGAAAGTAACGATGAGTATCACGGTAAAAATAATTATGAGTTGGGGCAGCAACACACGGAAATAATACCTTGAACCGCCCTCAAGAAGCGTCCTGATGTTCCCCTCATTCTTTTTGATCGTCGCCAGCATTCCTGTAGTGAAAAGCAGGAGTACAAGTCCAGAGAGAATCAACAGTCTGCCGGCATAAAAGGCACCGGAAAAATTGTAGATTACAAAAAGAGTTGCAGCCAAAAATCCACCAATTACGCCGGGAATCCAGAGTGCAGGAATTCGTATCAGAAGAATTACTGCCTCTTTAAATTCTGCGATTGCCATTCTTACCGGACCCTCGGCATTGCCACAATTTCACGTACCTGAAGATCAAAAAAACTGGAGGTATGTGAAGGGCGGATAACGCAGACTGTATCTGCCCCTGTTGCGGTTCCACCAACTGCAATGACTTCCTCATTGACGGCGATTTCACCACTGTCCGCCGCAATCAGAACACATTCAACCGATACTTTGAGTCCGACTGCGACAATACGACGAAGAGATTCTGCGATTGCTTCAGTCCGGGATCCGCCCCCGATTTTTGGTGAGCGTGAAAGAGCCCTTTCGAGTCCGGAAAGTGCGTGGGTTCCGGTAACGACCCGGGCACCTGTTTTTCGTAATTTGTCTGCAATTTCTTTTGAAAATTCCCATTCCCCGGGTTTAACAAATCCCACTACATGGGTTACAACAACCAGTTGAATTCCCGTACCTTTCATGGCATCCTGGAAAATTTCTGCGGTTTTTCCGGACGTGCTTGCAACTACAATTGTCTTGATGGTAAGTTCCTTTGCACGCTCGACAGCAAACCGTGCTGCATCCATGGTATTGTTTTCCCCGGGTTTTTCAAAATAGTATATTTTTTTCTCTGAAAACGCCATAAGTATCTTTTAATAAGCAGGCATGAAAAACTTTGGTTATATTATGAGCAATTATGAAAACAGACAGCTTTTTCAAGCCAGCAGGAAAACGGTATCAAATCTACGGGGAAGTATGCAATCCTCAAGTTTTTCAGAGAAAAGATACAATATCAGAGTCTCACCAGAGTAAAGGGAAAATATTTCGAATAGACATTTGAGGAACCATTCATGATTACACTGGCCCTTTCGGGTAAACCCAATTGTGGAAAATCGACATTTTTTAAGGCTGCAACGATGGCTAATGTTGAAATTGCCAACTATCCGTTTACGACAATAAATCCAAACTTTGGCGTTGCATATGTGAGAACGCCCTGCCCGTGTAAGGACCTTCACCTTACCTGTGGGCACTGTACTGAGGGAAGCCGGTTTGTCGCGGTAAACTTAATTGATGTTGCCGGACTTGTCCCCGATGCCCATAAGGGTAAAGGGCTGGGGAACCAGTTCCTTGACAACCTTCGCCAGGCAGATGCAATACTGCATATCATTGATGCAAGTGGTGGCACGGATAGCGAGGGGAACCCTGTAGGGGCAGGCAATCACGACCCCATGGAGGATATCAGGTTCCTGACGTATGAAATGACCATGTGGGTCCACGGTATTCTTGACAAGCACTGGACAAGAATAAGCCGGATGTCTCAGGGAAAAGGTACTGCTATCCAGCAGGGTATAGCTGAAACATTCACGGGTCTTGGTATCAAAATGGAAGATATCCGGGATATAGAGCTGAAACTCAAAATTGATCTCGTGCATGCGACAATTGAGGATCTCATCCCTCTCTGTGCTGAGATTGTAAAGATATCCAAACCGATGCTGGTCGTGGGGAACAAGTTTGACGAAATGCCAGAATCCCTGCACTCAAAACTTGCTGAACAGCAGATCTCGTTTGCCAGTGCTGCATCGGAACTTGCACTCAGGGCCGCAGCGAATGCGCATCTGGTTCACTATCTTCCCGGGGATCCAGAATTCAGGATTGTCAATGAAGGATCTCTCACACCCGCTCAGAAAGCAGGGCTTACAAAGATAACAGAAGTTATGAAAAAATGCAAAGGCACGGGTGTTCAACAGGCGATAAATCGTGCAATATTTGAACTTCTTGACATGATTGTTGTTTATCCGGTCGAAGATGAAAACCATTACTGCAACAAGAAAGGGGAAGTGCTTCCCGATGCATTCCTCATGAAGCGTGGATCAACTCCCCACGATGTTGCGTACCAGGTTCATACCGATATTGGCAAGGGATTTTTATATGCTGTGGACGCCCGGACGAAAATGCGTATCAAGGAAAATCATACGCTTAAGGATGGAGATATTATTAAAATTGTAAGTACGGCAAAGTAATCGCGGGCACTCGCTGGGCGTAAGACATTTGGCGTCTCATTGTCTGACAATCCAGCCGCACTTTGAAGAAACACCCGATTTTTACCGTCTTTTTTAATTACAAAACCCTGTTTTGCCACAAAGTTTTTAAAAGGATAGTGTAAACAATGAATTTACCGAGGAACAGGCTGGAGGTGGATTTTCATGGGTGGAGAAATTTATCAGGCACAGGTTATCAGGAATTTCTTTGATACTATAACCGGAACTGATCGGAACTTAACCCGGATATACATGTGTGTCATGAGTCTTGCCAAGCTCCGCATGGAATCGCCAGAGAAGATGTCTAAGCTGGTTGATCAGCTGCGCAAAAGCAAAATTCAGAAAGAATTGTCAGTAGATATCCTTGATTATATGTGCGATGTCGCAAATACACTTGAAATTACCATGGTGCAGACCGCGTTCGGGGTCAAGGAGATCACCCAGGTTGCACAGGAATTCAGCGGAATCAGTCTGGACAGCCTATAATTTTTATTAATTCTCCCCTTAACCCCCCCGTCAATTATTTTTTAGGGTACCATTTTAACCACCAGAATTGTTCTGCAGTAACGAGAGAAAATTGCTATAATACCCGGTCCCGGATACATCATGAAAAAAGTTCATGGTGTCAGATCAATCAAAAGCTAAACAACTGGTTAATAGTCAAGGAGGCGACAGTTCCTGTCCTTTCCCTTGACCCACCCCTGCGCCTTGGAAACTCNNCCAGGAGCGTCGAAGCAAGCCAGTATCATTCAAAAAAATGAGAATTTGTTAGTCGCAAGAATGGGACTATACCCTTTTTTATTTTTAATTAACAGGTGATACCTATCCCATCCTTTTCAAATAAAGACAGTAAACGTTTTGCCAATTAACTATCTTTTCGGAACTATTTTTGTGAACTCAGCTGAATCCAAGTGCCTTTTTGTACCCGGTAAGCAACCTGACAATGAACGGGCGGTGCTCGGCCATTGCTTCTTCATCATCCTGTGAGGTTACAGTGGCCGCACTATATATCAAAACCAGTGCATTGTCGAGCTCAAGGGTCGAAGGAGCTTCGACCTGTTCAATGGGAAGGATGAGGGGCAGATACTGGCGTTCACCTTCGGAAAATGCTATCGATAAATCCGGAGAAAATTGTGAATTTTCCAGATTCTGCGCATTCAAACGGATTACTGACAGGGCCTTTTTTAATGCTCCGTTAGCACCTCCCTCGGGAATAAGGGAAATCACCTGGGTACTTTCTTTTATTACATTGGGATAAAGTCTGAACCTGAAATTAAGAAATACCGAAGCGATTCCGTGGGCGGTCTCTGGGGGAAATCTTATAATCTGGGGTCTTAAGCGATTGATATACTCATCGAGAAATCGTTCCATGGTATCTTTTCCTCCTGTTTGCCATATTGAATCAAGGGTAATAATGTTTGTATCGGGAGGAAATAAATAACACCTAATTTGACAAGAACTCCTTTTGACCCACNNTCTTTTTTAAGCGAAAATTTAAAGGTACTATCCTTAAAAATAAGTCTGGAATTACGGAAAGGATGTGTAATTCCTTCCTGAACGAATGAATAGATCAGGATTCCACCAGGCAAAATTGGTTTGCATGAGTAGTCTGACGACCGTGATTGATTCATGTTCATTGCATGTACCAATAGTACTTTAGAATCTCTCGGGCACGAACATTTCTGAATCCACACCTGTTCAATTGTTCAGCCTTTTGTATCATCGGTTTTTATGAGAAAGAAACACCAATACTTTGCCATACTTATGGGTTTAGTTGTCTTTTCTGACGTGCATGCTGATTCTGTAGCAATCCGCAGACTTGCAACCTGTATACGCACATCCTTGTTCCAAAAAACATTTGGTAAGGTTGATGGTCTCGTTAACCTCGGAGATCTTGTCCATAGAGGAGATCGCCCCAAGGAAACGCTCGAGATGGTCCAGGCACTTAAACAGGAATATCAACTTGTGTCAGTTCTCGGTAATCACGATCATGCCTTTCTCAATGGGCTTTTAGTAAGTGGAAGCGATCCGGCAAGTACTTACCGTCACGAGCAGATACGCAACTCGCCTCTTCTCTCTATTTTTGATGATATGCCTATGGAATGGTCTGATAACGGGATGCTTTTTGTCCATGGGGGGCCGCTCGATCTGGGCAACCAGACCCTGAGGCTCAAATGCTGGCAGAGACTCTCCTATGATTATGGAGACTCCTTCACCGGTTACCACTATACTGCGCCTATGGCATTCGATGCACTTACTTCTCGTGGTCTCAGCCATATGTGTTGCGGACATCAGCACCGGAATATCTGTTGCAGGAAAACGATGGAAGGAATTGTCCAGACTCCTTTGGTGTTCGAACCCCTTCCAAAATCCCCTGCAGAAAAAAAAAGTGAAGAAAAAATGAGTATTGAGTTTGCAAAAATTCCGCTTGATGTGCCATCCCTGCTTCGAGTCGGGGGGTGTCATGGCGATAAACCCGAATTTGGGTACACCGATTTTTCAACGTTTTCCTTTATCCGGATTGTTTCCGGAGATTAGTTTTACTTCTAAAAGATCTCATTTTAGTTTGTTTTTATTTCGGATCTCTCGTATTCGGGACGTTTTCCTTAATTGGACATTATATCGGACAATTTTTTGGAATAATTTTATATAATGTAACCACAAAGTGGTAAATATGCCTCGCGCTGGAGAGGGACGTTCGATACGAATTGATCCCGAGGTGTATGAGGCGCTTCTCACATTAAAACACGGGAAGATGACGTTTTCGGATGTAATTGCTCAGATGCTTCACGACTGTTATGGATGGTCTGACGAATTTTCTGCAAACCAAAGTGATCTCGGGGATTTTGTGGAGATAAATCCGCATTAAGGAAAAAATACGTTCAGAGTTTTCCCGATTCAATACAAAAGGTGTTGAAACGATGTCATACAGACTTGCCTGGAATATTAATGAAGACAT
>PMDE01000085.1:10072-20110 GCA_003154335.1 Methanoregula sp.
TCTTTTATTTTTTCCTGCCAGTCTTTAAGGTCATTTTGTGAATGTTTTTCTTTATCCAGCATATATTCCAGTTGGATTTTTTCCCGTTCAAGAGAATTCATGGCAATGATCAGGGGGTCTGATAAAAGCCCTTTCTGGATATTTTTACATTCCAGATCCTGTGTTCTGATATCCCTGCAGGTATCAGCCATATCGGCGCAAAAACGGGCGGTATCTGAAAAAATTGCTCGCTCTTCCTTGTTTTTTAATACAATTTCGCCGTCATTGATCATTTTTTGCACGATAGGACAGGCTGTGACAAGGGCTGAGTCAAGATCATTTGAATCAGGGGGTGTATGATCTGAGAGAAGGTAAATAGTTTTTCGGAGTCTGGTAACCTCGGAATTCTGTCTTTTTTTCGTTGCAATTTTTTCAGCTTTCCTGAATACGTGGGAGGCGGTCATAGAAAAAGCAGTGTAATTCCGGGTCTTTTCTTCCTGTTTCTTTTCCATTTCCCCCAAAACAGTTTTTTTTCCGTTGAGCTCGTTCATCTTTGTGTCGGACCGGATATCAGTCAGTTCTTTTTCGATACTGCTAAGCCGATTGGTTATATCTGTTATACGGGTGGAAATCCGTTGACTTTTTTCGAGAGATTTTTCACAATCAATCGTTATATCATGAATGGCGTTATACAGCGATCTGGTCGTATCTATCAGTGTTTTCTGTTTCCGGTATCTGGTCAGGGATGTTGTGATAACATTCATTTCGCGACCGATAGAATCGATTCCGGTTTTAACTTCTTTCATCTCATCAGGAAATACTGCCTGCAGGTAACGGCCCTGACCGCGGGTACTGTTGAGACATCCCTTCACGCACTCAACAGCAGCAGCATAAAAACCTTCAATATCTTCCGGAAATTCCCTGGACAGCGAAGCAGTCATAGCTTTTACAAACAAAGGAAGGGAATTTTTTGCAATGCTTTTGAGTTTCGGGTGGATGGCAGGCTCATGTTCAGCACCAGCAATTCCATTAACGATATGCTGTAATTGTGCTGTCGCATTCTTTATTTTCTGCACGGGGATAATCGTGTCAGTCTCAAGAGAAGTTATGATTATTTTCTCCCGGTTATCCAGCCATGCAGGGACAGCATCAAATGCAAGAACAATTTTATCGGGTTCTTTTCGTTTCAGGATATTTTTGATGAATTTATACATGGGAATCACCATGGACCGGATTTTGCGGAAATGAATAATCGTTTAGTCGTCGACAGATCTAATCTTTTCTGGAAATCTCTCGAAGTCTTTCTACACCGTCAATCTCTTTAAGCACATCTATCACCGATGATGGGACGAGATTTTCCCAGATTTCTCCGTTCAGCATACGCCGGCGAATTTCAGTACCGCTCAGGATTTCACGTTCATACATTGCCGGGGAAAGAACTTCGATACCTGCTTCCTTGAAGAGCTGTACTACTAATGGATTTGACGAGTAGCAGAGGTCGAAACGAGGAGTCATCGACTGAACATGGGCAACCCACAGTGCATTTCGTTTTATGTCTTCAATAGGCAGAACATAGAATGGACATCCGAGTTTTGCGAGTCCTCGGGTAATCATCAGGACGCGTTCACCAGCGGTAAACGGGTTATCAACCATGTGAGACAGCTGGGCGCTTCCTATACCAATGACAATCTCGTCAACTTCATGGGCGATATGTTCAAGAACCGATTGGTGCCCGTTATGGTAAGGCTGAAATCTCCCCACATAAAATCCTCGTTTCATGGTTTTCCTCCCATATTAGCGATGCGCGCGGCGAACGCACCGGCTGTAAACCCGGCATCAATGTTAACCACCGCAATTACGGAACAGGATTGAAGCATGCTGGCAAGTGCCGCTTTCCCCTCGCCCATAAATCCATAGCCTGTACTGACTGGAACCCCTATTACCGGTTTGTCGACAAGACCTGCGACAATTGAGGGGAGGGTTCCTTCCCGCCCTGCACAGACAATAATAACATGGGCAGCGAGCAAGGGTTTGAGTGCCGGGAAGAGCCGGTGAATACCCGCTGCCCCGACATCATATGCTGTTTTAACCTCGCATCCCAGTTCTTCTGCAATTATCCTGGCCTCTTCAGCTACAAAGACATCAGAAGTTCCGGCGGTGATTATTGCTACTACCCCCCCGGTCCTTACCGGTTGAGGTCCCCTGGATAAAATAAGGATGTGTCCTGCTTCATGGTAATTGACTTTAATACCCTTATTTTCCGCAGAATTTTTTATAAATGCTACCTGTTCCGGGGTAATACGGGTAATAATACATCTCCCCGTAGCTTCGGTATAGCGTAAAGCAATCTGGAAAAGATGATATGAGTCTTTTCCCTCAGCCAGTACCACTTCCGGCATTCCGCATCGAACCGCCCTCCCGATATCGATACAGGCAAAATCTCCTATGTGTTCCAGGCGTAAACCTTCAATCTCTTCTGCGGCTGTATCAAGGGTAATTTCGCCATTCCGGTAACTGGTGAGAACTTCTTTTAACGACGGATTCGGCTGCATGATGTAATAATACAGATATGTGACAGCGTATAATAAGTAAGTTCATAGGAATGTCATACCTCACCTATATCGCCCTGCTTGGCGCCGGAGTCACTGTTTTTCTCTGGCTTCGTGATGCCCGGATTTTTTTCCGCACAGGATTTCCCGGCTACCGGAAAGCTGCATACCGGGGGGTAATCTACGGCGCTCTTGCAACACTCGGCGTTTTCTTAACAATATACAATCTGGAGTTGCTCGGACTTGGCCTGATTCTTGCAGCCCTATATTTACAGGGGAAAGTCGATCGGGAAAAAGTATGGAAAACTGAGGGAACGCTCCAGCGGTTTTTAGGAAATGTACCAATCATCAGGGCGAATAAGAAATAACCAAACACAAACAGTACACACTAGGGAGTTCCAATGCTTCAAAAACCAAGAGGGACGCGGGATTTTTTACCGGATGAGATGGAATCACGCCGCATAATTGAATGGCGCATGAGAGAGATTGCGCGTCGTTGGGGTTATCGGGAAGTGTGCACACCGGAGTTCGAGGATTTGGAACTCTTCACCATGCGATCCGGAGAAGGGATCATCGAAGAGATGTATGTCTTCTTAGACAAAGGTGGACGCAAACTTGCTCTTCGCCCGGAAATTACGGCAGCGGTAATCCGGATGTATGTAAATGAAGCAAAAGTCGCACCAAAACCTCTGCGCTGGTGTTATTTTGCTGACTGTTTTCGCTATGAGCGTCCCCAGAAAGGGCGATACCGGCAGTTCTGGCAGTTTGGTGTTGAGCTTATTGGATCGGATACAGCCCATGCGGATGCTGAAATTATTATGCTGGCTGCAGACATGCTCAACGCTACGGGAGTCGTCTATGACCTGAAAGTCGGGCACCTGTCCTTCATGAAAAACCTGATAAAAGATCTTGAACTCCCCTTACAACGAAGGGTGATGGCCCACCTCGATAAAAAGGATTTTGAGGGGTTAAAAAATACGCTTGAATCTATCAATATGATGGATCTTGGAAATTCCCTTATTTCACTGGTTGAATGCCGCGATCTTGGAGAAGCATTCGAAATTGCCGGGGCTATCCCCGAAAAAGAGCGCATTCATCAGACCATAACGGCACTTGATTCAGCAGGTGTGAGCTATTCTCTTAATTTTGGTATTGCCCGGGGATTGGATTACTATACCGGTATGGTCTTTGAAGGATTTGCACAGAACCTGGGGGCAGAAAACCAGATCCTTGGTGGAGGTGCTTATCGTCTCGCTCATCTTTTCGGCGGTGATGATGCAGCGTCCTGCGGGTTTGCGATCGGGTTTGACCGGGTAATGGTCTCTCTTGGTGAATTGCAGAATAAAAAAGATACAATCGTCGCTATAGTCTGTACCAATGAGGGGCGGCTCCATGCACTCAATGTTGCCAAAATTTTCCGTAAAGCAGGGTTACGTGTGGAGATGGATCTCACCGATCGCGGACTTGGCGCCCAGCTTTCCCATGCTTCAAAAACAGCAGATTTTGCTCTTGTTATTGGACAGCGCGAAACAGAATCCGGGAATGTGACGCTCAAGAACCTGAATAGCGGAGAGCAGGGGACACTGGATCCCCACTCCGCCTTACGTGAGGTGGCATCGTATGGTGCTCGCGGATGAGCTTGCCAAACAGCAGCGCAGCATCAGTGTTGCAGAATTCTTTGAAAAGAATAAACATCTTCTCGGTTTTGATTCCCCNNGCCCAGGTGCCGTTTGTTTTTGGAAAACTTCTCTATGGTTCCCGGTTCCACCAGATACGGCAGACTCGCGGGCAACAGGGTATCGGGATATCAGCAGCGGTGCTCTATGCCCAGCTTACCAGCGGTGTTCCGACCGTTGTCATCTCCCGGACCGGAGCAAAGGAATCTGCATACAAATGCGAGATCCAGATTAAGATTGAGACCAACGAACCCGATATTATTTCTGAGCAAGCTTTTGAATGGGACCGTATTCACGGAACGAGAGTCCAGATTGAGTTCAAGAGCACGATGTCTGCGAAGAAGAAGCTGCTTGAGTATCTCAAGTACACTTCAATTGTAAATCCTCACGCCAGATTCAGGGTAGAGCTCGATGACGAGACCTTTGGTTTTGACAGGGTAAGCGATGAGATTATTTCAAGCCCAGTTGCCATACAGCCACATCCGCACGGTATCGAGTTCGGGCAGCTGAAAAGGATGGCCGCAGCAAGCGATCGGAATCTTCCCGATTTTCTTATAGAAGGCTTCAGCAGGGTTGGTAAAAAAAGCGCTCAGGATATGTGCGAACAGGCGGGGCTCAAGACCACTGCAAAAGCACACGGGCTCTCTGCCAGTGAACTCAAGGCGCTCCTCTCTGCAATGCAGGCAGTTGCAGTTCCTGCCCCACCTTCTGCACAATGCCTCTCGCCGATCGGGGAGGAATTAATCCGCCGGGGCCTTGACAAGGAGTTCCAGATGGACTTTGTTGCAGCTCGTACCCGCCCGAGTTCGGTTTTCTCCGGCCACCCTTTCATGGTTGAAGCCGCGATTGGATACGGGGGAAAACTTCCTCCGGAGGGAAACGCCACTATTCTTCGTTTCGCCAACCGGGTCCCGCTCATGTACCAGCAGGGTGCGTGTGCAATCACCAGTTGTATATCAAATGTCAACTGGAAATCCTACAACATTTCCCAGCAGGGGCTCCCCACGGGGCCGATTCTGATCCTTGTCCATGTTGCATCCACAAATGTGCCATTCACCAGCGAGAGTAAGGATGCTATTGCCAGCATTACAGAGATCGAAAAGGAGATTGTTCTTGCGCTCCAGGACCTCGGGCGGGATCTCAAGCTGTTTGTATCCCGAAGGGATAAAAACAAGGTTGCGGAGGACCGGGTACGAGCCGTCTGTGCCATCATTCCGGAGATTGCGGCAAAAGTGAGTGAAATTGTGGAAAAACCACTCGTAGATACAACACCCATTGAAGGTAAGCTTATGCGTAAGCTGATAGCCAAAAAAAGGACGATTGATGGAAATGTCATTATTGAACTGAGTAATTATACGGCACATGATAGTGAGATCTCCTTATATGATATCTCTTCAGATAAGGCAGACGACGCGGTCCCCAAAGCCGACTTCGTGAGCGAGCTGGATGGCCAGTTTACGAAAGTATGGAAAGCGACTATTCCCTCACAAACCGGATGGCATGTCTCATACACGGGAAAAGGTGGAGGATTGATAGAAATCCGGGGAATTGAAGATAATAAAAAAATGGTGGTTGATCTCGATGTCTAAAGAAGAGCTGGAGAAGAAGTCGATGGCAGCGCTACTCCGGATCGCAACAGCCTGGTATGACCAGATGAAGGCAGGTGATATACCCTCGATTTCGCTGCCCACCCGGACGAAATATAACATAGAATTTGATGATGCAAGCGAAGTCTGGAAATACGGTGACAAGGAAAGTATGCGCACTGCTGCTTCAGCAAAAAGCGCCACCCATTTGCTTAAAATGGCGTATGTCATTGGTTTTGTAAAGCAACAACTTCTCGAAAACCGTTCATCAACGTTAAGGGAGATGTATTATATCTCTGAGGGCTGGAAACGGGCGAAGTTCGGAGCACAGGAAGAGAGCAATTTTCTCATTGAAGATCTTGAAATTATCTCAGAAGTCCCTCGTGAAGGTTTCCATCTCCATCCTGAAGAGAACGGTGCATCGATTTACGGCCCGATGAGGATCCGTGAAGAGACCCGGAGGGGAATGCGGGCAATCCATTGCCAGGATGATGTAGGTCAGGCAGGTTACACGATTCCCAACAATGTCGAAAACATCGAGTTTGTGGACCATGATGCGAAATTTGTAATCGCTCTGGAAACGGGCGGTATGTACGACCGGCTGATCGAGAATGGATTTGACGAGGAACACAATGCAATCCTTGTTCACCTGAAAGGGCAACCGGCGCGTTCAACCCGCAGAATGATGAACAAGATCAGTTCTACCTGGAACCTTCCCGTGCTCGTTTTTACTGATGGTGATCCCTGGTCATACCGAATCTTTGCATCTGTCGCGTATGGAGCGATCAAAAGTGCGCACATGTCAGAGCTGCTGGCAACTCCCAAGGCCCAGTTTTTGGGACTTCAGCCAAGTGACATCCGCGATTACAACCTGCCATCCGATAAATTGTCAGATAAAGATGTGGAGGCCCTGAATTCCGAGCTTACCGATCCCCGTTTTGCGACCGATTATTGGAAGAAACAGATCAATTTACAGCTTGATCTGGGATTAAAGTCAGAACAACAGGCGTTCGCTGCGCGAGGGCTGGATTTTGTNNAAAATGTCGATCCGGAATATCTCATTTGATGTGAGTCGTCCTAGTGACACGACTTAAAAACCCTGAAATAGGAATAAAGCTGGAATTTCTTATACAGTATTTTTGGATTTCTGATGAGAATTTTCAGATATTCTGTCCATGGAATAATCTTAATTTGTTTTGAAAATTTCCTCCAGTCTCGCAATTTGAGGGAGTTATGAGCACGCATCAGCTGATCTCCCATTCTTGAAATTTTATAGCTGTTCATTGAATAAGCCGGAATCAGGTAGGCATCTTTACTCATGGCAATATGATAATCTATTACCTTAAAAAAATCAGATTCTTCAGTTCTTAATTTATTAATTTTTGATGAGCCCTGAGCTCTGCTAACCCGATAATTCATTAACTTTTCATTCAAAATTACGACAGGTGCAGCCGCTGCTGCTCTGAGCCACAGGTCAAAATCTGATGCGGATCTGAATTGATCATATCTGAATGGTGATAATTTCTGGTAGATGTCCCGTCGAAGCATCGCGCTTGGGGTGGGTAAAAAATCTGCGTATTCAAGTGCGCAATTGAATATTTCGGGATACGAACAGGGTTCTGCCCCGTTTATTTTCGGGGGGAGCTGAAATTCACCAATGATCGCATCATCCTCATTGATAATATTGCCCTGAGTAAAAACACCCCCGATGGATGGATTTATTAAAAATGTTTCAACCTGACGTGAAACAATATCCGGCAGATAAATATCATCCGCATGGAATATAGCCATGAATTCCCCCTTTGCATGGGTAAAACACCGATTCCAGTTGTTTTCAGCGCAGGAGAGATGAGTCTCGTTCTGGATGAGTCTTATCCGGGAATCATGAAACATCTGAACAATTTTGACCGAATTATCTGAAGAGCAGTTATCAACAACAATGATTTCAACATTTTTGTATACTTGATCAAGGATCGATGCAAGTGTTTTCCCAATTGTTTTTTCAGCATTATACATCGGAATGCAAATACTCACTAATGGGTCCCCTTTTTGAGAATTTTGCATTATCGCGTCACCGTGCCGGTTTTTTCAGCCTTCTCTGTTGTATCATTCCGGGCCTGGAACAAATGCCTGATATATACGATCTCATTTTTCTGCATTGACACCCCTCATCGACGTTACTACACTTTTTTTCCTAAAGAAAAAAATGGACATATGCCTCACGAGAGTCTGAAAATTAACTATATTGTGCAAAAAACCTGTCAAAAGTGTCAACCATATAATCCAGCATCTCAATAGTGAGCCCGGGATACACACCAACCCAGAACAGATTGTTCATAACATTGTCGGTATTTTTCAGGGAACCGCTTATACGATGACGGATTCCCTGATATGCAGGCTGTTTAAGAAGGTTGCCTCCGAAAAGCATTCGTGTTGCGATTTTGTGATCTTCGAGATGGTTGATAAGATCTGATCGACTGAACGGTGCTTGCCCTTCCACGAGAATCGGGAATCCAAACCAGCTTGGATCAGCATTTTTTGAAGCACATGGAAGGACCACATAACCTGAATATTTCTCCAACGCGGAGAAAAGCCGGGCAAAATTTTTCTTCCGCTGCTCGATAAACCCTGGTAGTTTCTGGAGCTGTGCAACCCCGATCGCTGCCTGCATATCGGTGACTTTGAGGTTGTATCCGATATGGGAATAGATGTACTTATGGTCGTATCCACCGGGAAGGTTTCCGAGAGTCCATCCAAACCGTTTTCCGCAGGAGTCGTCACAACCTGGTTCGCACCAGCAATCCCGCCCCCAGTCACGGAATGACATAATAATCTTTTTAAGGAGTGGATCATCGGTGAGCACTGCTCCTCCCTCTCCCATCGTTATGTGGTGAGCTGGATAGAAACTGCATGTGGAAATATGCCCGAATGTCCCGGTAAATTTTCCCCGGTACTGTGATCCAAGAGCATCACAATTATCTTCGATAAACCATAGGTTATATTTCTTTACAAGTTCAGAAATCGGATTTAATTCCGCTGGATTTCCCAGGGTGTGAGGGATAATGATTGCTTTTGTTCTCTCTGATAGTGCACTCTCGATCTGATCAATCTGAATATTATAGGTTCCAAGTTCAACGTCAACGAACACCGGAATAAGGTTGTTCTGGATGATCGGGTTGAGGGTTGTCGGAAACCCGCATGCCAGCGTAATAACTTCATCGCCGGGTTTCAGGCTCTTCTCACCGAGTTTTGGTGATGTGAGGGCAGAGACGGCAAGAAGATTTGCAGAAGATCCTGAATTTGTCAAGAGGCAATATTTCATGCCAAGAAAGCCAGCCAGTTCCTTCTCAAACTGTTCGGCATAACGTCCGGTTGTGAGCCAGAAATCAAGAGATGCGTCGACAAGGGCGATCATCTCCTTTTCGTCAAAGACGCGGCCGGCATAAGGAACGGGGGATGTGCCGGGAATAAAATTACTCCCTGTTTTGGTTATCTGGTTGTGGAGATCTGCTATTTTTTTAAATATTTCCTGTCGTATTTGATCAGTCTGGTTCATGGAGTATCGTGCTCCGAAAGCATATCAACGATCATTGCTGATTGTAATTCCTGCCTTGGTAACTCCGGTTCCTGATCTTCTACAGGTTTATTCACCGACAGTTTGGGGATTACGGTGAATTTTGGATCGATAATGACTTCTAAAAACCCGGGTTTGAAATCACAAAAAAGTGCTTCAAGTGCCGGCTTTACTTCTTGGGCAGTAGATATTTTCCTGCCTGAAATATTATAGGCTTTGACTACTTTCTGGAAATCAGGGTTGCTATATCCAATCACTGAAGACTGAAGCCGTCCCTGAAAGTACTGCTCCTGGAACTGGCGAATCATGCCATATCCATTGTTATTCAGGAGAATAATTTTTATCGGCAGATTATGATGGTAAACCGTCTGCAGTTCCTGGATATTTAACTGGAGTCCCCCATCGCCAGTGATCACTACTATGATACGATCCGGTTTACCAAAAGAGGCACCAATTGCCATTGGTAACGCAGATCCTATTGAAGCCATTCCACCTTGCGTTAAAAATCTCTGGCTTTTTTTTACCACAAGGGTCTGCGCTGCCCACATCTGGTTCTGGCCGACATCGGTTACCAGCAGGGCATTGCCGGAGGTGCAGCGCCACAAATCATTGATCACATGTGCAGCGTACAGGTGCCCGTTATCAGGCATGTTGAGGATATCGCGCACGGCGCT
>PMDE01000059.1 GCA_003154335.1 Methanoregula sp.
TAGCCGCAAACCTGCTGCTCAAAGAGAAAAAGAACCTCATATCGGACTCTTAAAGAAAAGACCAAGTGAAAATTCATAGCATGAGTCAAGCGGACTATATACACCATAGATCATTTGCAGATCAATTCATTTACCGGACAATTACTACAGGAATCCCGTAATTTTTTTTCTCGTTTTTTAAAGATATAGCAGGGATTTTGCTTAATAGATGAGATCTGGCAATGACGATTTGACGATTCACATAGGATCCTTTTCCAATTCGCACAGGGGAGATCCCAAAAGGTAATATTCACAGTGAACTCGCGAACTTCAATAAATTTACAAAATTCCCCTCCAAAGACAGCAATCGCCGGAAGGGATCGCGACACCGGAACCTGCAGGGAAAAAGGTATGCAGTCCAGCGATGCCGGATTTCCGGCATCAGACGGACTGCGTGCAATAGTGAAAAATAAAGTTATGCGTTCTTCATCTTGGCTTTCGCGACGAATCCGTCCTTACCGATGTAGTACATGAAACCGGATTCTTTTGCGATCTTTTCTGTGCCGACTTTCTTCTTCTTGCCGGTCTTGTTGTGCTTCATCGGGGCAGCCCATACATAGCCGTCCTTGCCAATGAAGTAGAGATATCCCTTTTCACGCTGAATTTTTTCTTTTCCAATTTTGGTTCCCATTTAAACACCTCAAAACCTCAATCGGGTTTTGATAATGAGAGTTAACGCCTGATAATATAAAAGGTTTCCGTCGGAAGTCCGTCGAAGTCTTGATTTTAACCAAAATTCTGGGGGTATTTTTGGTATTGTGACACACTATTAAGGCCGATTAGAATCCCGTTTAAATCGCTCTGTTTTGGATATTTCGACCAGATTTCAGGTTTAATCAACAGTTGCGTCGATAAATTCAAGAAAAGGACAAGCGCATTTTATGCCGTTTTTTTAAAAGTGCGGGGCGCCGGTATGATGCAGGACACCCCGCCTGTTGCCGGATGTTGAAAAAACTGACTTCTTGTGGTATCCCGGGCCAGATTATTTACCGCTTCTCTCCTTCAGGCTTATACAGTCCAGACGGTCCGGGTAATGGATTAGGATTTTAGTGCAGGCATTTTTTTGCTTCGGCCTCCAGCCGTACCATTCCGACATGGATCGAGCCATCGTCATCAACCGGATTCACGCCAAGATATTCATCAACAAGTGCTTCGATGAAGACCGGTTTTTCGCTTTCAGGCAGCCTTGACATCCAGGGGAGCCATGTTGTGCGGATCCAGCCTCCGAATGCCTCCCGTGCCGGGTATGACATGTCTTTTGATATCAGTTCTACACGGATGGGATCAAGTCCGGCATATGAAAGCCAGCGCCGGTATTCTGCGGCATCAAAAAATCCATAGGAAAATGAAAAACCTTCGAAGTACCTGGACCAACGCGGGTTTTCCAGCAGATCATTAAGGATGCGGAAAACCTGGTCTGCGTTGCCTTTTCCACCCATCTGGATTAACATCCTTCCGCCGGGTACCAGGCTGCATGAAATTCCCCCAAGAACCTGGTGGTGATCGGAGATCCAGTGGAGCGCGGCATTCGAGAATACGACATCGAACTCTTCCGAGAACGTGAGATGACTGGCATCCATCCGGACAAATGTAAGATTCGGGTAGCTGCGGTGGGAGAATTGCTCCCGGGCAAACCGGATCATCTCAGGTGAACGATCAATTCCTGTAACCGCTCCCTGCGGCACTTTTTCTGCGATAGCAGCAGTGACCCTGCCATCACCGCATCCAATGTCAATTACCCGTTCATTCCCAAAAAGTCCGAGTTTTTCAATCAGTTCCTGCGCCCATAAATGCTGGGCNNTGTTCTGAAGAATGTTGGGTTCCTTCATGTTAAACCTTCATGGTTCGGGGGACAAAATCTCCTGCAAGGTTCCCTAAATTTATCCTCTGGGAAATCCCATCATAATGAGAATTTCTTGTACTTCCACCTGATCCTGACCGATGACTGCAATCTTTGCTGCAGCTACTGCCGGGCCAGGGTTTTTGAAAATCCGCAGGAGAGCAGTGAGAAAAGGACTCAACAGATCGAAATTGATCCTCATATTCCTCCTGAATTGAATATTAATCCTGAACTGCTCTATGCATTTCTGCAAAAGGATCCCACCCCTACACTGACATTCTATGGCGGGGAACCCCTGCTGCGGGCAGATCTGATTACCAGGATTGTCCGGGAGGCTCCGGTGCAGCGGTTCATGCTGCAGACCAACGGTATCCTGCTCGAGCAGGTTTTGCCGGAAATTATCAACCGTTTCTCAACGATCCTTGTTTCTCTCGACGGGCGAGAGGATCTCACTGATGCAAACCGGGGTACAGGGACGTACCTGAAAGTGATGGAGAATATTAAGAAAATCCGCCATGAGGGGTTTAACCAGGAGCTCATAGCCCGTATGACAGTAACCGAGAAGACGGATATTGCTGATGCAGTCCGCTGGCTGTCTTGCAACCCGGATTATTCCTTTTCCTCCATTCACTGGCAACTGGATGCAAATTTTTCCGATGACTTTTCACACCGGCGGTTTGCTGAATGGGTAAAGATGAGTTATAATCCGGGCATACTCAGTCTCGTGAAAGAATGGGTTGATCATATGGAAAGTAAAGGTGAAGTATTGCGCTGGTACCCGTTCCTTGATCCTATGGAAGATCTGCTCCGTGGACGCCAGAGCCGGCTGAGGTGCGGGTCAGGATATGCCAATTACAGCATTATGACAGACGGGAATATCGCTCCATGCCCGGTAATGATTGGCATGTCACAGTTTTATGTTGGCCACGTGCGGGATGCCGACCCCAGGCACCTTCCCCTCATCACGGTAAGCGGGGAGTGCACCGACTGCACAATTTTCGGATTCTGTGGGGGAAGATGTCTCTATTCCAATATCACAAAACCGTGGGGAGAAACCGGCAGGCATATGGTCTGCAGCACAGTAAAACATCTTCATAAAAGCCTTACCGATGCACTCCCAAGGGTAAAAGATCTTCTTACAAGGGAGATAATTCATCCCGAGGATTTTTCCCATGAAAAGTACAATGGGTGCGAAATTATTCCCTAAAATAACCTCTGCCGGGAAAATAATTTCACCTGCAGATGTTTTTATAATCGTGGCAGAAATATCTATATGCAGATTAAAAGCTGCAAGAGTAATACAATGGAAAGAAAGAGTTTTGGTGGACCGAGAGATTTTGGTCCCAGAGAAATGACAAAGACGGTCTGTTCAGACTGTGGAAAAGAGTGCGAAGTCCCGTTCAAACCAACAGAGGGAAGGCCGGTCTATTGCAGAGACTGTCTCCCGAAGCACCGGAAACCCCGGTTCTGAACTTATCAAAATTTCCCTTTTTTTTAGAAATTAGCCGGGTCATGGATCAGAACAGGGTCTTTTTAGTCAGAAAGAGTTTTCATAGATGATTGATCCATACTGGGATGATGGCAATTTCGTGGAAAGAAGCAAAGGATTATGCTGCACGTGAAGGACTCCCGCAGGTTTTTCATGATTGCGATGCTAAAACGTTCGGAGCGTGCCAGCCCGGGGTGGTACAGGGGACGTTCAAGGACGGTGTCTTTATCGAGCACCGCTGTATCTGTATGCCTGCACACCTGAGCCCGGAAGAACTGGAAGCAAAAGAACGGAATTTCTTAGAGAACAACCCGGACTGGTGATATACCGGGAATAAAGTCGCTGTTATCTTTTTCTCCGGATGTCAGCCCGGAACCGGTGGATAATATCGTAAACCATCATGCGGAATTCCCCCCCGATCTCCTCCCAGGATCTCGCATCTGAGAATGGCTGCATTTCCTGATCGTAATATTCGCCATCCACCTCTTCATATTCTTCATACTCAATCTCCGGTTCCCTCCAGAGCTGCCGAAGGATATGGTAATACCCGCTGGCGATAACAACGAGAAAAACAAACGGCACAACAATGACGGATATTAACGAGAAGGGAGCATAGAGATTTGTTGTTCCAATCGTGTCCACCCATTGGACTACACGGAGAAAGAACACTATTAAAAAGACACTGCCGATTGCACGGATAACCGGTGAAGGGAGATTGAGAGGGAATGCAAACACCCCGAAAACATCGGCCACCAGGAGAACGATGGCAATAATAATCAACAGCCAGATATTGTCATTCAGGAGCGTGACACCCGAATGATACGCCGGGTTGGATACATAGTAAGTCAGGATATTTGCAAGGACAACGACTATCAGAAAACAGATGATCGCCATCATTCGCGAAACAAATATCCAGCTTAAAGGTCTGTTCCTGTTTTGCCCCATATGGCTGCCTCAATAATCCTGTACAGATTTTGTAAAGGATAGTAAATAGATTAGTTGTTTTTACTGCCACGTTACCGGTATCACAAGACCTATTATCCGGTTGTGTGGATCATCAGGTATGAAGGTCAACTACAAGCGTTACGGGCTTTACCTGTTGAGGTGGCAGGCAAGTACACCGATTCTTGCCGGTGTCGGTATCCTTCTGGCTACCATGGGTCAGATCGTCGCCGCGGTTGTTGCAAACCTGATCGGCGGCCTGATATTTTTCTGGGTTGACCAGTTTATTTTCACATCGCAGTCACTTGCTGCACAGTGGGAAGTCAGAGATAATATCACCTGTGTGGACTGCGGGAGGACTGCCCGTGGATACCGGCTGGTCAGATCCGGGGAATACGACCGAACGCAGGATCATGCACCGGAATTCCGCTGCGAGGAATGTTCATTAAAAAAATCTCATGAATTAAAAGGAAGAGGGATAAAAATTGATTGAATGCAGGTAAAGAGAGAGGAGAATATTTGGTACTACAATCATGACACCGATTCCCGTACTATGCATTTTCCATCTTTTTTTTAGATCTCAAGAAACAAGATGACCCGATCTAGCTCAATCCGGAACTATTAAATCGTTCGATAGGCGTTCTCCGCCCCCAGAGCCCGAAATTAATCTACATTATCAGTCAGGAATTTTTTCGATCGCTTTCCCTGTTCTTTTTGAGGAATTATCGAAAATTGTGGACGCCACGGCGGCGAGAGCAGAGGGCATAACCAAAACCTCAAGAGCGTTCGAGTTCCCGCATGCGTTTTTTGACAGATCCTTTTTTGACCTGATTAAAAATGTCCCCGATTTTTGAATTCTCTACCGTAATATAAATACACCATTAAACAAAAATATACAACAATGTATAAATATGTACAAAACAGAATAATGAACCAGGTAAAAGCCCGTTTTTGGGTAAGCACTGTTTTTCAACAGTCAAATGGCTGAAAGCAGTAGCAAAAACGCAATGGAAAAACGTGGATTTCACAAAGTGACACCATCATATTGGAATTTTCATTATGAACCCGGATCTCACCTTAAATCTTGGATTACAGGAATACCTGACTGCAGTAACAGACCAGCCAAAACCATTGATTATCCCGCTCTGTGCTGAACTGCCTTTACCGGATATTTCACCGCTTGAAGTATACAAAAGTACGAGAACCGGACAAGGGTTCCTTCTTGAGTCGATGGAGGGAAGCGAAAAAATTGCACGATACTCCTATATCGGCATCGACCCGGAGTTCGTGATAACTATCGGTCAGACCATTGAAATTAAGGGAAATGAACCATTTACGGCGATAGTTAAAGAACCGGAGGGGGAGACACCGGTAGATCAGATCAAATCAATCCTTTCCAGGTTCTGCTATATGAATGTAAAAGCGCCCCGGTTTTTCGGGGGCATGGTCGGGTATTTTGCATACGATTGTGTCTATTCCCTTTTTGCTCAGGTTCGAAAAGTTCACCCCGATGGCACAGATTTGACCGGGAAACGGGACCCGGGGGATCATCCTGCCAGATTTATGCTCACCAAAGACTGCATCGTCTTCGATCATGCCGAGCGAAAACTCTACATCTTTTCTAGTCCGTTCCTGACCTATGATACCGACCTGAAAGCAGAATATGAAAAGTGTTTTCATAAGATACGGGCTCTCCAGGACCAGATTGCAGCCCTCACAACCGCTAACCTTCAGGGTGCTGCGCAAAAACCGGGAGAGAATAACAAAAAGGTGGAGTTTATCACTTCAGTCTCTCAGGATGCATTTGAGACATCCGTCAGGCAGATTAAGGAGCACATTGTGGCCGGCGATATNNGATTTTGGAGACGAGCAGGTGGTAGGTGCAAGCCCCGAGATGCTTGTACGGGTAGAGAAGCGACGGGTAACAACTGTCCCAATCGCCGGAACTCGTCCACGGGGACACGATTCAGGAACTGATGCTCAGATCGCACAGGAACTTCTGGCAGATTCCAAGGAGAGGGCTGAGCATACGATGCTTGTCGATCTCGCACGGAACGATCTGGGACGGGTATGCCAGTTCGGGTCCGTAAAGGTTGAAGAATTCATGGGCATTGAGAAATTTTCCCATGTTCAGCATATCGTTTCAACCGTCAACGGAACACTCATGGATCACCTCGATTGTTACGATGCCTTCAAATCCTGTTTCCCTGCCGGCACCGTTTCAGGCGCGCCAAAAATAAGGGCCATGCAGATCATCGAGGACCTGGAGTCCCAACACCGGGGAGTCTACGCCGGAGCAGTCGGATATGTCGGTTTTGACCGGAATCTGGAGTTCGCCATTGCTATCCGTACGGTGATTATCCGCAATGGCCGGGCGTATGTACAGGTAGGGGCCGGGATTGTTGCGGATTCTGTCCCGAAAAATGAATGGAAGGAAACCGAGAGTAAAGCATCAGCGATGCTGCGGGCGATCGAGCAGGCCAGAGTCTCACCATGAAGGTCCTGATTGTAGACTGTTACGACAGCTTCACCTTCAACCTGTACCAGCAGGTCGGTAAACTTGGGGGCAATCCGGTTGTAATGCCGTGCGATACCCCACTTGACCGGCTTGAAAAATCCGGGTGCAGCCGGATTATTCTCTCGCCGGGACCGGGTAATCCCGGGGATTCCGGGGTCTGTCCGGAAGTCCTGGAGACCATGAGCAGGACAATTCCCACGTTGGGTGTATGTCTCGGTCACCAGGTGATCTGCTCTGTATTTGGGGGAGAGGTCATCAGGGCAAAACACCTGATGCATGGCAAGACTTCTGAGATCCAGCACGACGGGAAGGGGGTATTTGCCGGTATGCCGGCACCTTTCACTGCGACACGATACCATTCGCTTATCGCAAAAGAAGATTCCCTTCCTGAGGATCTCCAGGTTTCTGCCACGAGCTTCGATGATCGTTACATCATGGGGGTTCGTCACCGGCGGTTCCCGATCGAAGGTGTCCAGTTCCACCCGGAGAGTATCCTGTCCGAGGAAGGCGACCGGATGATCAAAAATTTTCTTTACGGAAAAGGGGGGGCATTATAGTGTTCAAAGAGACCCTCAAAAAACTTGCAGAACGGCAGGATCTCAGTCCTGCTGACGCCGACCTGGTGATGAGAACAATAATGGAGGGCAAGGCATCACAGGCTCAGATAGGCGCATTCCTTCTTGCTCTCCACATGAAAGGTGAAACAGCCGAAGAGATAGCTGCATTTGCCCGGGTGATGCGGGATAATGCGATTACAGTCAAACCCGTGACCGGGCTTATGCTTGTCGATACCTGCGGGACAGGAGGGGATGGGGCACAGACCTTCAATATCAGCACCGCAGCAG
>PMDE01000139.1:0-26727 GCA_003154335.1 Methanoregula sp.
AAGATATGTCCAAATTGGGCAACCTGCTCTGGTAAGAGGGGGGAACAGTCCTGATAGCTGCCCCGGTTCAAATAAATGATAAGATGATCTTTTTTAAAAGAAATTTTCAACTACCCACTAACACGATCTGATAGCGAAAGTACGCAGGATATTCTTTGACGGACTGAACGATTCATTCTTGTAGTAATGGAACAATCCGGTATGGAACAACCATGGGTCACGAAGAAGACCAGCGGGACATATCGCCCAATAAGGTACCTCTTCTTACCGATCCACCCTTTTACCTTGCGGAATTTGAAACCTCTTACCGGTATATTATTGATGAATATGAGGTTCCCCCTAAAGAGATCGCAATTTTCATGCCCTGTGCGGTCCGTAAACCGTACAGTAAAAGTCCCAGCCATCAGCTCATAAGGACGATAATTTCCCAGGTACTGGACCCTTCACGCTATCATATTGTGATTTTCGGAACATGCGGGATTGTACCTGCTGAACTTGAGGAAATGTACCCCTATGCTCACTATCAGTATATGCTGGGAAAATGCAAAGATCCAAAAGTTCTTGAGGATTTTCTCCGTATAGAGACCGAACGTGTTGCAGGATATCTGGAAAAGACCCGGCACGTATACCGCTATCGTATCGGGTATTGCATCGGTCTCTTTCGTGAAGCTCTTATCCGCGGATCAAAACAGTCCGGGGTTCCGATAGATATCCTGCTTCCGACGCGTGACCTTATTCATAAAATAATTGAAGAAGGAGACTGCATCTTTGAAGAAGGAAGCCTGTCAATGGAGGAGTACCTCGGAGAATTTTGTGATGAACTCGTCAGATTCCGGAATTCCCTTTCGAATAAGGAATAGCGACTGGAAAACAGTAACTGCCATTTCCCACAATCAGGAGAAAATTTTAATCAGGTAACCGATAGGCATAAATCGTGCAATGCAAAAATCCGATATACTTGTATGACCAATGAATTTTCCCCCATTTCGGCTTTCATGCAGCAGATGGCTGCCACCATCGCCAGTACGGCGGTTTCAATCGACCAGGAACAGATGAAAGTATTTTTTTTAGAGATACTTGGTGCAAAACGAGTATACATAGCCGGCGCAGGGAGGTCCGGGTTTATTGCAAAGGCATTTGGTTTACGACTAATGCACCTCGGGTATGAGGCATACGTAGTCGGAGAAACGATCACCCCGGCCTTTCGTGCTGGCGATACCCTTGTAGTATTCTCAGGATCAGGCGAGACCCACTCAATCGTCTCCATCTGTATCACCGCAAAAGAGCTCGGGGGAAAAGTCTGTCTCATCACATCATCACCGGACTCAAAGATGAGCAAAATTGCAGATTGTATAGTAAACCTTGGTGATCCTACCGGGTTTTACCAGAAGGACAAATATTCATTTGAGATCAGGCAGCTGAAAGGGGACTACCGGTCAGTCAGTTCCGCATTTGCACCACTGGGTACCCTGTTTGAAACGATGGCACTGGTCTTTTCTGATGCGGTGATTTCATCTCTTATGGAAGCAAAAAAGGCAGACGTTATCGAAATGCAGGGCAGGATTACCAACGCCGAGTAAGGCGCGTTCCCGGCAGGATACATTTCTGGAAGGAAGGAAATACCAAACGTGCGTGAATTGTAATAACTCTTTTTCGTGCAACGGAACACAGGGAAATATAACGGTTGGTTCACGTTCGCATCCTGACCGGGATCCCCGATTACCTAAAAGGGATCGTGGCATATCCGGTTGCAGAAATATCCTTATGATCTCACAAAACAGAATAGGGATAGGCCGGTAAACCTGCATGACCTACTACCGATGTAACGTTTGTAATGTGTTCGAATACGATCCGGAAAGAGGAAACTCGTTGACTCACATACGGCCCGGTACCGAACCGTCGGACTTTCCTGAAATATGGGTTTGTCCGATCTGTGGATCTGACTGGACACATCTCAAACCGGTTTTACAACCGGAATCTCCCCTGTCTGGTCAACCGGTTTCCTGCCCGGCCTGCGGGATTCCACTTGATCAACCCGTTGCCGGATCACCTGGAGAAGTGCAGGCAGGGTATCTCGGCGAATGGGAACGATCTTCAGACGATCTTGAAGGGTACATGTCCGATATCCACACTATAGCGGAAACCGGGGAATCAATTATCGAACCGATGAGGACGAAAAAACCCGTTATCTCGTGGGATGACATCCTCATTAAAGGTGCCCAGATTGCAATTGTCCCTTTGAACAAAGAAACGGCGATCAATACCCGTACAATAATTGGTCCGAAAGCCCGCTATCCACTCATCATTGAAACTCCCGTTTTTGTTACCCACATGTCTTTTGGGGCCCTGTCAAAAGAAGTCAAAATTGCGCTTGCAAAGGGAACGGCTGCTGTCCAGACTGCGATGGGATCCGGGGAAGGAGGCATGCTCCCGGAATCCCGCAATTATGCTTATAAATACATTCTTGAGTACGTACCCAACCGGTACAGTATTACAGACGAGATTTTGAAATCTGTGGATGCAATCGAGATAAAGATCGGGCAATCAGCCGAACCGGGTGTGGGTGCCCGCCTTCCTGCAGAAAAGGTGACGGCAGAAATAGCAAAAATACGAGGATATCCCGAGGGCATGGATATTATCAGCCCGGCAGCTTTTGAAGACATAAAGAACAAAGAGGATTTGAAAAAGAAAGTTCAATGGCTGAGAGAAAAATCCGGTGGAAAACCAATTGGTGTCAAAATTGCTGCCGGTGATATTGAAGAAGATCTCGCTGCCGTGGTGTATGCCGGACCGGATTTCATTACGGTTGACGGGAGGCCGGGCGCAACCGGCGCAGCCCTGAAATTTATCAAAGCATCGACATCGGTACCCACCATATTCGCTTTATACCGGGCAAGAAAATTCCTGGATATGAATAACATCCGGGACATATCCCTGGTGATTACCGGGGGATTTCGGATCTCATCGGATTTTGCAAAGGCTCTTTGCATGGGAGCAGATGCTATCGCAATCGGGACAGCAGCACTCATGGCCTGTGCCTGCCAGCAGTATCGTATGTGTGATACGGGAAACTGCCCGGTTGGTGTAACTACCCAGAAACCGGAACTCCGAAAACGTTTAAACCCGGATTTCTCTGCAAAAAGGCTCGAGCATTTCCTCAGGGTCTCAACAGAAGAACTCAGGGATTTTGCACGTCTGACAGGCAACAACGATGTCCATGCCATGAGTATGAGGAATATCTGCACCACCAACTCGGAGATCTCTGACCATACTCAGATTCCCCACGTGTAACCAGTGAACAGGAATGTCATCCCGTAGATAAAGGGTTGAAAAGAAAAACCATGAAAAATTTCATCCACGAATAGAAAAATTTAAAAAAATCGTGTCCCCCCCACGTCCGGGAATAAACCTGATGAATACCGGATATCGGCGGATATGATGAGAAAATTTACTGTATAGATATCGGCTCTTAATCCATATCCCGGGAATTTCTCCCTATAACCGGATCATAACAAAACACGGAAAAGGTTATTCCTGTCTAAAGAAACAAAAAAAAGTCAGAACCGTTGTGGGTCTGTAATTACATCGAGGATAACCGGACAGCGAAGAGAAATCGCGTTGAGAATTGCAGGCCTGAGGTCATCAGGATGACTGACGGTGATTCCGGTACCTCCGCACACTTCAGCATACCGGGCAAAATCCGGGTTGAGAAGGTCCGTTGCATAGTTCGGGTAATGCTCCATCATCTGTTCAACCCGTATCATACCGAGCTGTTGGTTGTTCAGGACGATAACGATCATCGGGAGATTATATTTTACCGCCGTTACAAAATCTGCCATGCCCATGGAAAAACCACCGTCACCGGTTATACAAAAAACTGACCTGTCGGGAAATGCAATTTTGGCCGCGATTGCACCGGGAAAACCAAATCCCATGGTAGCAAGATACCCCGACATTGCAAACCGCTGGTGAGTTATCCGGAAGTTCCGGCCAAACCACCACTGGTTTTCACCGACATCAAGAGATATCACAGCATCTTCCGGTATTACGTCGGAAAGTACCTTCATTATAAAGGGAGGACGAATCGGCACAGCTGAGCTGTCAGCCTCCCGGTCACGCTGCAGGTCCCATTCCCTTTTCATGTCAGCAAGGCGTATTTTTACCGTTCCTTCTTCCTTCTCCTTTAACCGGGAAAGAAGTTTTGGGAGAACACACCTGCTGTTTCCCCAGAGTCCGACAGAGTGACTGTTTCTCCCGAGTTTGATGGGGTCAATATCAATCTGGACGAGAGGTTTTTCCACCGGCACATTGGTAAATTTTGAGAAACCTACTCCAAGCGTGACAATAAGATCCGCCTCATTTGCAAGGCTCCGTGCATGGGGCGACCCCACATTTCCGAGGATCCCGATCACCCACGGGTTGTCTTCGGGCAGGATCCCTTTTGCCCGGAAGGTAGTGAGTATGGGGGCCTTGATCTTCTCGGCGATAGCAAGAATGGTTTCTGCCTCAGAAAATGCTCCCCAGCCTGCGAGGATCACCGGGTTTTTTGCTGCATTAATGGCACCTGCAGCTTTGTCTATCTGCTCATCAGGAGGAAGAATGTCCGGACTGCTGATGCAGGACTCGCGGGTACAGTACTGCGAATCCAGCGGTTGTTTCTGGATGTCATTGGGAACCGATATCTGTGCGACTCCTTTTCCGATGATTGCATATTTGAGGGCGCGGGTCAGGAGAAGGACTGCCATATTTTTTTCGTAAATAGTGTTGTTGTATACGGTAATAGGCCGGAAGAACGCATCCTGGTCAATTTCCTGGATCCCTCCAGGTCCGGTGTACTGGGTCTCGACCTGCCCGTTCAGGGAGATGACTGATGCATGATCTTCTTTGGCGTCATACAGCCCGGTTGCAAGGTTCGTAGCCCCGGGGCCGGCGATGGTTAAGCATGCAGCAAGTTTTCCCGTTAATTTGTTGTAGGCCGATGCAGCCATTGCCGCATTCTCCTCGTGCCTGACGACAATATACCGTATTCCAGGGTTTTTCCGGATTGCATCCACCATTCCGAGAGAGGACGTACCAGGAAGACCGAATACAAGAGTCACCCCCCATGCCACCAGCTCAGCGACGATAACGTCAGATACTGTTGTTGCCGATCCTGCATGGACATCTTCAGACGGCACTCTGGTGAATGATTCTTTTCCGGCTCCACAGACTGGACAGGTCCATTTGTCAGGAAGGTTTTCGAACAGGGTCCCGCCGGCAATTCCTGATTTCGGATCTCCGGTTGATTCATCATAAATATACCCGCATATACTACATTTCCATTGTGCCATCGTGTTTGACCTCAGACGATCTAGTATACTGTCTCAACCCTGATGAAAGGCACCGGTACTTCGAAGATCGAAAGAAGATGGGATGGCAGGCTCTGTTCAGCTTCTCTGATCTCCGGCTAATCCAATAAAACCGGAGGGGATGAAATTGATATGATAGAAGGTATCAGGTTGATCGGGGCATCATGGTTGACCGCTGGTCGCTGACAGATCTGGAAAGTGCTGTTCACTGGTGCAGAATAAGAGCCGGCCAGAATATCCGCTGCACGCTCACCGTACTGGCGGAATACGCACAGGCACCTGAAGAGTCAGACATGGCTGTAACTACGCAGCTAAAAGCCATCAGGAAAATTGGAACAGGCACAGCCGGGACATCCTTTGCGGTAAAACCTTCATCTGTCGGCATCCTTTTTGATTCTTCAGAATACAAAAGGAACCTCTCTGTCATCGCACGCGAGGCAAAGGCACGGGGTGTCCCCCTTGAGATTGATATGGAAGGCCTCCCTTTTGTAAAAGATACTCTCATGTCTGTCCTTTCGCTGGCCGGAGAAGGAATGCCGGTCACACTCGCCCTGCAGGTTTATCTGGATCGAACACCCGGCGACCTTGATACCTGCCGGAGATCGGGTATTACGGTGCGGCTTGTTAAGGGAGCGTACCTGGGGGATAGCGAGGATTTTGTCGACATCCAGGAACGATTCAGGAGAAATGGAGAAACACTCATATCAGCGGGTATTCCGTTTTCCGCGGCAACTCACGATCCGGAACTTATAGAATGGCTAAAAGAAAGAGTCTCTGATAACAGGGATCTGGTCGAATTTTCTTTTTTGAAAGGTCTTGCTGACAAGACAAAAATCGAGCTCGCATCTGACGGCTGGAAAGTTGGCGAATATGTGCCCTATGGCCCGGGTGGGCAAAGT
This sequence comes from Methanoregula sp., assembly GCA_003154335.1. GTDB lineage: Archaea > Halobacteriota > Methanomicrobia > Methanomicrobiales > Methanospirillaceae > Methanoregula. The sequence continues at coordinate 6,248 of PMDE01000139.1, forward strand.
TACGTGCAAAGAAGGGAACGATATCTGAAAATCCTGGGGGGTCTCAGACGTGCTCCTGTTCCCTGAAAACGCAGGAACGGGGTTTCCAGGGAACATTCAATGCTTTCCACTCAGGTTCTTTACTGGTTCACACAGGATAAAAAAGGATCCGCGGAGTTTTACATGGATAAAAAAACCGGCTCTGTAAAACCATCATGAACGTATTTTTGGTTACTTTTAACCATGAAACTCATCAGAGGCAGCTCGTCATGGCTCCCCGAGCCGGGGGTGTTCTTTGATTAGTAAGGTTTTTCCGGTTCCGGAGTGTACCCGGTGGATTCGTATATGTTTTTCCGGAGCCGGAACATCTGCTCTACCGTATTCTTGTCTGTGACTGTTCCCGCATATAGGATAAAAGGTAATAGGGCCCTCCGACCCCTTTCCCCGAAGAACCGCTCGCTTTCCATCCACAAAAAGACTGTGTCCCCGGCCACGCCCCGGTCGTAGCTCCGCCCTGTCGGTTTGCATACGCAACACCCGACTGGATGCTGCTGAAGAAACAGGCAACCTCTTCGTCATCTTCAGAAAAAATGCCGGCAGTTAACCCGTAATCCGTCGAATTCGCTTCATCGAGCGCCTCTTTCAGGGTAGTGAAAGTATCGATGATCAGGATCGGCACAAAAAGTTCCTGCCTGGCGAGCGGGTGACTCCGTGCAAGTCCAGTGACAAGAGCAGGCTGCACATAATGCCCGAGCGAGAAATTCCCTTCAGTGAGCACATTTCCTCCGCTGATGATTTTACCTCCATCCTTTTTTATCCTGTCAATGGATTCCCTGAATCTTTCCACGGCTTTTGCCTCAATCAGTGGACCTGTAAAGGTCTCTTTTGCCCGGGGATCACCAGTTACAAGGCTTTCCACCTTCGTGCGAAGGTCAGCAATAACCCGGTCAGCTATCGACTCGTGGATATAAACACGGGATGCGGCACTGCACTTTTGCCCGCTGAAACCAAATGCCGCCTTAAAAATTCCTTCAACTGCTTTCTGTGGATCGGCATACCGGGTCACAATAACCGGGTTTTTGCTCCCCATTTCAGAAATGAAAGGTTTGGAATAGCGTTGTTTTGCCATAAACGAGCGCTGAAGCAGCATCCCGACTTCACGGGAACCGGTGAATGCAATCCCGGCAATGTCCGGGTGAGCAGTGATAACGTCACCGAACGAAGATCCCGGCCCGGTGATATACTGAATGCAATCCCGGGGTACTCCTGCAGCGATACATGCATGATAGAGTTTCAGTACAGACAACGGAGCCACGCTGGTGGGTTTCAGGATGACCGTATTTCCGGTAATAAGGGCAGCTCCGGCCATCCCGGCTGCAAGGCTGAGAGGAAAGTTAAACGGAGATATGACAGCCCAGACCCCGTAGGGTTTCATAACACTCCGGCTTTCTGCTTCGGGACTTTCCGGACGGGTGAGGACAACAAACCCCTGATTCTGTTCATACATTTCCGCATGATAGCGTAGCATATCAATCGCTTCGCTTACCTCGGCAATTGCCTCGTAACGGTTTTTCCCGGATTCATACGTTATGACAGCTGCAAGGAGGAATTTCTGCATGTCAAGTATATCCGCAGTTTTCCGTATTATCCCACTGCGTTCTTTCCACGGACGATCACGCCACGCAGGAAATCCCCGGTAAGCACCGGCAATTGCTGACCGGATCATGGCAGGGGTTGAGCTCTGGAATTTTCCGACAATAATCCGGAGATCAAAAGGAGAGATTACCGTAAACTCAGGAGCTGAAAGGATCTCGCCACCATCGATCATCAGGGGATTTGACTTGCCGAGCCCGGGCTGAACCAGGTCAAGCGCTTTTTCATATTCCCGGTGAATCGACTCATCAGCAAGAAGGTCAACATAGGTCAGTTTTTTTCCATTTTTCATAAAAATCCGCCCCGGCCATTATTCCCGGTGAAGTCAGTCTGCAGAATGTTCTTATTATTCCTCACGTGAAACCGTGGATCCTGAAAGGGTACCGCAGATGACGAGGGAATCCCTTTGGCGTTTTTTTTCCCGGAATACTTCCATGGTTTCATTAATACGGCGTTTAAGCCATTGTTCATCAAATTCTGAAGGATAAACAAATTTTACCTGGTTTGAAATATCCCAGTCTTCCCATGACTCAGGATCAGCAACCCGGGAAAAGAGTGGTGTTCCGGGAAGGGGGAGAGGTATCGTAAACCAGGCTTCATCAAGCGGGAGTGTTAGGGCAAGAGCAAAGGTCTTTTCGATAGACCCGATTGTCTCTTTGGGATACCCGACCATGAAAAACCCGGCAGTGCCAATACCTGCCTCAGCAAAAAGGTGGACTGCTTCGATTCCCTGTTCAACCGTGACACGCTTGTTCATGAGCCTGAGCGTTTCGTTGCTTCCTGCCTCCAGCCCAAGATAGGTCCGGATACACCCCGCACGCTTCATGAGATCAACGAGTTCACGGGTCAGACGATCGACCCTTGACAGACACGTCCACTTAATGGGCACTCCCCGCCGGATCATTTCGTCGCAGAAAGACCTGAGATAATCATTGTCAAGGGTAAAGCAGTCATCTGCTATCCAGAGACAGGTATAACCAAGAGCAATGATCTGTTCGATTTCTGAAAAAACCTTGACCAGGGAGGGCTTCCTGAACAGGTCACCCCATACCGGTTTTGAACAGAAATCGCATGAAAAGGGACAACCGCGGGTGACAATCAGGCTGGTCTGCCTGAGACCGCTGTTTTTTTCTATCGCTGCCTGGTAACGGTGATGATCAAATCCTGAACGGTCCGGGAGGGGGAGGGAGTCAAGGATTTCTGAGGGATTATGGACAGGGGGCGATGAAAATTCATGACCATCCCGTTTCAAATACAATCCCGGATAGGAAACAGGATCCCGGGTTTTCAGGTTATCAGGAGAACTGCCCGACGAAAGATAATCATCACAGAAGCACGGGAACGTCACATCTCCCTCTCCGCAGAATACCATATCGAATTTTTCTGCAAACATCGCCGGGTTCACCGTCGGAAGCGGTCCCCCGGCTATAAAAAGTGACCCTGGCAGCCATTTCCGTAGTTCCCTCATCAGGTCAAACGCATTTCTGCTCATCGTAATCATAACGGAAATACCAATAATGGCAGGCCGAAATTCGGATATCCGGGCAATTACATCGTCAAAATTCTGAAATGTACAGTCAACAACCATTACCGGGATTCCCTTTTCCTGAAGCTGGCTGGCGAGGTACGCAATCCCCAGCGGGGGAAAAAGTTTCTCCACCGGATCTTTAAGCCGGAAATAAGGATAGACGAGGGTAACTCCGGGTCTGGAAGAACGGTTCATAAGGCTTTCAGGTTGAACATGTGAGAGTGCTTTATATATATTCTCCTTCAGGGAAGAGAGTTCATAATCCGGTGCACCATCTGAAACAATCGTTGTTCTATGAAACGTGCCAGGCCAGTTTACCGTGGAATAACCAAAATTATTCATTCAATCCTCGAACCGGCGGTTGTATCTGAACAATGAGAAAACAAAAAACGATTCACCGGGGTTACATTCCACAGGTTTAATAGCCAGAGCCGGATATGATGATAATTATGGCAGGGAACAGCAGGATACGTCAGCTGATTGGCAGTTCGTGCCGGATCGGTCTCGGAGGTGAAGGAGTACTCCGTACTGAAGGGCGGGAAGAGGATGCACTTGCGATGCTTGATTCAGCATATGAAGCTGGTATCAGGTACTACGACTCGGCCCCGGCATATGCCGGGAGTGAGGGGTATTACGGACGATTCTGGAAACAGCACCCGGAGAGGAAGGAACGTACGTTCCAGACAAGTAAATCAGCGCAAAGAAGTGCGAACGGGGCATCTGAAGACCTTGAAAAAACACTCAAACGTATGGGGCGCGAACACCTTGGGCTCTGGCAGATCCACGATGTACGGGACAAAAATGATATCCTGCTCCTCGAAAAAGCAGGTGGAGCACTCCGGAAATTCTACCAGGCCAGGGAGAGTGGGATCGCACGAGGTATCGGCGTAACCGGGCATCACAACCCCGAAGTCCTTCTTCATGCAGTCACCCACTGGGATATTGATACAGTGCTTCTTCCTGTCAATCCCATTGAATCTGCGATCGGGGGATTTCTTGATCGGGTTATCCCGGCGGCACGGGAACGAGGGATCGGAGTGATCGGAATGAAGACGCTGGGTGCAGGAAATTATATCCATCCCGAATCAGGGCTGACTGCGGAAAACCTGATCCGGTTTGCCCTTTCACAGGATGTGGATATTGTGATAGTCGGATGTTCGACTCCTGACGAAACCCGGCTTCTTGCCCGGTCAGGTCAAAATCACGTACCGATGAATGAAGAGGACCAGATTCGTCTGGTTGAGACAGTCCGTCCGTTTGCAGCCCGGCTGGCATACTATCGCGGAGTTTTCTAAGTATGCTGTTGTTTTGTAATTCGGAAAAAAGGTAGTTTCCTGTAAGCTGTCGCCAAAAATCTCTCCCGGTCACCAGTCATGTAAATAGTTACAAAGATTTGGATCGGGTACCTGATCTCTTTTACATCCGCCTTCCCTTAAAAATAATCCATTCGACCGTTTTTTTCAAAAGATTAGCATTAACACAAAGAAATTCAAGCTTGTCATGCTATAACTAAAAAAGTCCGTGATACTGGCGGCTTACCAGCCTGATTAATAAATTACTCCGAGGCATCCGGATGCCGCAGTGTTGTATGAGGAAGAAATTCCAGAAGTAATATACACGCATAAAATCCTGGTTCCCGTGAGAGGTTTGTTCACCAGAAAGGAAGGAAAAATGAAAGGAGAAATGGTATGGTAACTCGTTGTCCACAATGTGAGGCCCAGGTTGTTGACGGACAGTCAGCATTCTGTAATAAATGCGGAGCACCACTACCGTTAAACAAAGGGGAAAAAGAGAGCGATCGTGAAGAAAAGACAGCTGTGCTGACGCCCACTAACCCTGTAAAAATCTGCCCGCACTGCAATGAACCGGTTTTTGATGAAAACAGGTATTATTGCAAAAAGTGTGGAGGGTATATACGGGGAGGAGAGTACGGAACACAAGTACCTGATGAAAAAAACACCTCAAAACCGGTTGTGGAGAAACCGGTTATTATTCCGGGGATCTACCAGAACACAGAAAATACGCTGCCGGAAAAACAACAACCCACCGTGATGGGAAAAAACCCTGCCCGGTTCAAACCTGAAATAAATCCCTATTTCCTCATTTTTATCATTGTAGGAATAATAATCCTGGCATTCGCGGTGATAATTCTGTCAGGATCAGGAAATGGCGTTGCCCCGGGGGGTAATTCCGGAAATAGTCTGCAATCGGATAATAACCTTCCCGTGGTGGACCTGAGTTCAATAGCACTGACTATCAGTGATTTTCCCCAGGGATGGGCTGAGACAACGAGAGGGGGTTCGGAAAATTCCTATTCGGCTCAATTTATAGAAACATCCGGTGAAAACCCGGGACTGGTAGAGATCAATATAACACAATATGCTTCGACTGATGCAGCCGGACAACAATTTATCCTCCGCAGGGGGCAGTCTTCCGGTGTTGATGTTGAGGCAATAAATCTTGGAAATGAGGGATTTGGGTTTATTGACGTTGATTATGTTGTGGTCGTTTTCAGGAAAGGCCCAATAATAGTTACTGTGGAAGATACCCGTTCTGAATACCAGTTTAACCCGACAATAAATAATGCAAAAAATTATGCACAGATTATGGCAGACAGGATCAAATAGTGTTTCGATACCTGTTTTGCCTGATAAGCCGTAAAAAATTGTGCATCAGGAATAGTTACCCCGGAACAAGGGGACTTCCCTACCGGCCAGAGAGAGAACTCTCAATGGATAAAAATCCCGACAGCATCGTTTTTTTATGATGAGACAACACAAAATCCAATTTCTTTTCCCTTTTCAGGTATTTTGATAACTCTTTATAATTGCAAAAGTTCGAAAATTTACAGAATAAAACCTGTTCACATTCTTTCCTGATGACAGGATTTCCAGCTCTGCAGAACTGTTAAAAAAACCTGAATGATCAGGGGTTTTGCACCTGCACTTTGTAAGGATGACCCCCCTCTTTCCAAAAAAAACAGGTAAGGCAGCCCATGGAAGGCTTCTTATCAACCCCGATGCATCTCCTGCCCTGGTAAAAAAAGATTTCTGAACCAGTCTTTGAGTCTGTCGCACCCNNTGTCATTTCTACATTGTGTTCCTGAAAGTGGCAAAAAATGTCAGGTTTTACCATCGGAGGTTTTTGAATTCCGGTCAACCGGATCTGGTACAGGATCTGACGTAAATCATTCATTTTTAACTTTTCGATCAAAAGTTCCCGCTCTTTGAGTTTTTTCAACGCATAGCGAACTGTTCTCGGGTGAAGACTTGTTTTTTTCACAAGGTCTTTCTGGGTCATTGCACATCCTGAATCAAGGATTTTCATCACTTTTTTTGAGGATTGGGGTAATTTATTTGCAGTCATAAAACATGGGCACCGGCATTAATCACAGCCGGCCCCGCATCCCTCCTTTTGTTTCTGGTCAGATTCTTCTTTATCCGCAAGGACAGCTAAAAGGGCTTTGTCCACGAAATCTTCAAAAGTTTTCATGGTTCCCCAGTTTTCTATTGAATATGAATCCATCATATCGGGGTCTGAAAAAAGTAAAACATTTCCTTCTTCGTTCCGTCCGGAAATGTACCTTCTTCCCCGGTGATGGCTGTCATCTTTCTTTGGTATCCTTGCAGTGGCCATCCAATAGGATTTTGCATCCTGTGCATCGACGTAAATTTCGTGGTCCTGCTCAAATTTTTTTAAGAGATCTTCTGTTTTTTTCAACACTTCCATCACATCTCTCCGGTTGATTGATTACCTGCACAACATTATTTTAGAAGACAGATAGCTCCTGGTACTTTGATGAGAAGTGCCAGACTCTCTGTTATATAGAAATCCAGATTTTCTCCCGCCGGACCAGTATATCCGATAGTCATGTCCTGCCCTAAACAAAGAGAACAGAACTGACGCCCTGAAGCGAGGAGAACCCCGCCTTTTTTCAGGGCAGGTGCTTTCACGATACCATCTGCCACAAAAGTGCGGATATGATCAAGCTCTGTGCCGTCCCCCTGGGGATACCGGCGTAACAGGAGATTGTAAAGGGAGGGGGCAAGAGCCATACAATATCCCCCATGGAACCCTGCTTCATCGAGCTTCGTCACCGCTTCAATGATCTGGTCTGCTGCTGTCCCGACCTTTTCCCATTTCGTCAGGGTCTGGGAACTGGTTCCTTTGACGGACAGCAATCCGGAAGAGCTCCCTATCCCGTGGAAAATTACCTGGTCTTCCTTTGCAGCACAATCAATTGCGGCACGAGCAACCGGCCCGCTATCAAAAGTAAGGTGATCTTTTTCAAATGCGGCAAGGTCACGTTTTCCCAGGCTGAATCCGGATTTCAGTTCATTGAGAGGAACAACGCCACTTACAAAGACCCCTTTTTCCTGCTCAACATCACTGAGGGGTATAACTTTCAATCCGAAACCATATGGCCCTTCAATGGCAACCAGACGGCGTCCTGCAAGCTGGCTTTTTGCCGCTTCGATCATCGTACTGTCGAGCATTTTCCATGTGTCAGCCCCAATGGGAGCTTCTTTTCGTCCAAGATACACGTTTTCCATTCAAAACACCTCGTTACCCGGACTTCAATGATCCAATCGTAGGTGCAGCCTTGTCAGCTGGTTCCGGGACTGGTTGTCCGATTTTTGCTGAAATTGCATTCACTTCAAGAGCCCCTTTGTTCAGGTACTCATCCTCGTCGCCCGTCAATATCGCAATGAGCCGGGCAAATTCCCCTACATGAACCCGCTCCTCGTTCGCAATATCGATGAGTACTGCTTTTGCGACAGGATTATCCGTCGCATCCGCGTGGGCCATATATGTATGGACCGCTTCTTCCTCTGCAGAAAGGTCCAGCCGTATTGCCCGGATGAGTTCTTCTGACGTTAATTTGCGTTCGGGAATTTTACCACTGAATGGGTTGACAAATTCTGGCATTCTTTAACCTCTTTTTTTATCATCTGATTTTTTTTATCCAAACATCATCATACGGGAGTTTAGGGTAATTTTTTCAGGGAATCAAACCTGCCGCTAACCATATTCCAGTTCACAATATTCCAGAACGCTTCAACAAATTTCGCCCGGTCATTCTTGTAATCCAGGTAATACGCATGTTCCCAGACATCGAGCACGAGAAGGATGGCAAAACCAGGAATGATGTTGACATTGTGTTTCTCAACCTGCAAAATAAGCGGTCGACCGGTTTTGGTACAGTAGGTCATCATTGCCCATCCTGAACCTTCGACACTGGTTGCAGCCTGGGTAAACTCCTTTTTAAAGCGTTCAAATGTACCAAATTCATCATCGATTGCTTTTGCAATACCTCCTTTTGGCAATCCTCCGCCTCCTTTTCCGGATGGTGCAAGGTTTTCCCAGAAGCGGTTATGGAGTCTGAAACCGCCCATATGAAACGAAAGTTCCTTCAGGATTGCCTTCATGTCCAGATCCGCATTATCCTTACGGGCCTTGTCCATTTTTTCAAGAACTGCATTTGCCCCGGTTACATATGCCTGGTGATGTTTCAGGTGGTGCAGTTTCAGCTGTTCCTCAGAAATATACGGCGCTAAGGCAGTGTATTCGTAAGGTAATTTTGGCAACGAGTATAATTTTATCGGCTCCATTGATCAATACCTCCGTGTGTCTTCCCACCCGTAAAAAGGACGGGATTCTCATCAGATGTTAGGTGTATTGAAAATGAGGTTTTATAGAGTATTGCCCATAACTCAGATTTTGAAACAAATCGTGAAACGACCGGGTCTCTTTTAAAAAAAATTTTTATTCAGAAACAGAAATCCATTTCTGATTTTCGCGTCAAACCGCTTTTCTGGTGTCTTTACCGGTCATTTCATGACTTTGCCGGTCCCTTTATCAAAAGCCAGTATATGAAGCCAAAGGGGAAGTTCTCTTCTCTATCGCCCCACCGGATAAATTGCATTTATTGAGGCATGCGGGCATTCCTGTCTCATAGATGATGCAATTACCTTTTTTAAGAGAATTTCCTCGTTATTTATCCGGATACCTTTCATTGGCCCCTGCGGATATCTTCGAGATCCCCGACTTTGATCTCTCAGGCGCCCTTACCCGGTATTTTTTTTGTAATTGCTTTTGCAATCTTCTGAACAGATTAGTTCTTATCGGAGGTCGCAGCCTCGAAATATCTGAAACTTTTCTGTTCCCCGATCGCGGTGAGTGCCAGTGCGGCGCCCATCCTCACACGCCAATCTGGATTCCTGAGTGCAGCATTCAGCCGGTCCGCAGAGGAGGGATCTTCAATCCGGGTAAGTGCACCGATTGAATGTCTCCGGACTTTTGGTTTCTCGTCTCTCAAAGAAATCAGCGATGCATCAAGAGCCTTTCCTGCCCGCATTCGCACAGCCCAGTCGCCATCACGAAGTGCGGTGATCAACGAGTCAGTTGCATGCAGATCTCCTATCCGGCCAAGCGCCCAGGCAGATCTCAACCATGCTACGCTGTCCTTATCCTCACGAGCCGGAACGAGATAATCCACGGCAGGTAATCCAATCCTCTCAAGAGTAAATGCTGCACCCCACCGGACATCTTCATTTTTATGGGATAAGTCTTTGACTAATTCCTGGATTCCGGAATCGGAACTATCCATTTTTCTCACCCGATATAGTAAACACAAATTTTACATCAACAACGGATGAACACAGGATATCCCCTTTGGTATCAGAAAATATACAAAATTTATGGTATCTTCCATTTTTTGAAAAATGAAAACATACTCTGGTGACAGATTTTCATCTTTGGATTAATAAAAACAGTTCGGAACCGGTGCCTTAATTTTTCATACTTTGATCCTGAATAAAATCTAAAAGAAGAGCCCCATACGATCTCAGTTCGAAATGCAAGGACTGGATATTTTTTTTATCGACCAGAGATCGGGAGTGAAAACTCAGCAGATACATCTGTTTCGGGCTCAATAATCAAATCAGCCGGATCTTTTTTTCACGGCCGTATCATAGACAAGCCAGTTTCTCTCCCATTCCGGGTTTTTTGATTTAAGGCCTGCCAGAACTTTTGCCTTGATCTCAAGGGTTGTCATGCCTTCTTTTATCATTCCCTCAATATCCTTACTAATCATTCTGGCAACGTCAGGAGGTGCACCGGATTTTATCGCACTCACAACAATCTTTTCAGGGACAAATAATTCTTTTCGTCCATCCCTTTTTTTTACCATGACCATACAAATAACACTCCGTCATTCGATCATTTGAGCAGGGAAATACTACAACACCGGGACAACATTGTATCTCAGCATTAACCCTATAATGAGCAAGCTTTTATCAAATTGTCCCTTAAAATCAAATTTTGAAACAAAGCCGTGAACCAGATGTGTCTGGGAAGTAGTATAACGTATAAGAAAGGGCCTGATCAGTGTTTCAGGTCGTCGGGGTTTAACAATCTGATGAGGGCTTCAATGCTGGCAATCTCACGTCGTAAGACATCCTCATGAAAATAGTGAAGCAGCCTGGATTCAAATTTTAGTTTGTAATCCCTGTTCCAGCCTGAACGTTGATCGTACTGATTCTTAAGAGAGAATTTGAGTTCATTGAGATCCTGCAGGCTCAGTTTATCGATAAATGTCTCCTGGTACTTGTTCATCAGGGACGTTTTTATCTCAACTGATGAATCTTTTTTATCTGTATCCATACTACTCTGAACCCCCTTTCATTTCCCATAAATCACACTTTTGATTCAAGAATATATTTTTTTTGAGTAATTTGGCATAATTTTTGATTCCGGAGCAGTCCAGGTATGGTAATCTTACCACCTCCAGTTCTGCATACCAGAAAAAATTGTGGAATTTCCTGCCTGTCGTTTAGTCCTGAAAACCCCGGTACTGTTTTGATATTTCCTGCAGTGATCAATCGGGTGCATATATTTTCTGATCATTAAAGAAATTTGCCGATCCCCAGGAAATCAACTGAGGAGAAACAGGATAGGAGGTCATATTTTTTTCCGGGTCCTTTTCGCTGCTCCGGATCATTGTTCCCCTGCAAAAGCTTTTAACACGAGATCTTCTTGATCTTTTGTCAGTTTTTCCGGTATTTTCACGACAATTTTAACGAGGAGGTCTCCCCGGTTGTCTGCGTTCAGGTAAGGCATTCCCTGCTCCCGTAACCGGAAGAGGGTGTGACTTTGGGTTCCACGGGGAATTTTCAATGATGCGGTTCCGGTAATTGTCCGGACAGGTATCTCACCCCCCAGGAGTACCGTTTTCAGGCTGACTACTGAACTGCTGTACAGGTCAGCACTATGCCTTTCGAAATTGATGTCTTTTTTTATGTGAACCACGACATAAAGGTCGCCGGGAGGCCCCCGGTTCGCACCAGGTTCACCTTCCCCGGCTACCCTGAGGAACTGCTTGTCTTCCACGCCACGGGGGATCGATACTTCGATCCTCCTCGTTTTTTGCAGCGATCCCTTCCCATGGCAGGTCTCACAGGGCCGGTCCGTGATCCTGCCGCTCCCGCCACAATCAGGGCACTGGGCAATATTCATTACCTGCTGGGAACCTCTCCTCTGGATACTCCTGATTTCGCCGCTTCCTCCACATTTTGTACAGTTACGGATAGAACCGGGCTGTGCCCCGGTGCCGTGACAGGTCCCGCATTCAAGGGTATGAGGCACAGCGACAGTATTTTTCGTCCCGTAAAATGCATCCGTAAGGGAGATTTCCAGGTCATACCGGAGATCTGCTCCTGCCCGGCTCCGGGATCTTCCGGAACCAGTAGAAAAAGCATCAAAGATATCACCAAGCCCGAAATCCCGGAAAAGATCATCATAGCTGGGGGTTTTTGCCTCTGTGTATTCGCCGGGTGTAAAATCTACATGCCCTACCTGATCGTATTGTGCTTTTTTCTTCGGGTCACTCAGGACCTGGTAAGCTTCATTAACTTCCTTGAATTTCTCTTCTGACTCTTTACTCCCTTTGTTCAGATCGGGATGATACTTTCGGGCAAGGTGCCGGAATGCTTTTTTCAGATCATCCTGGGACGCGTCTTTTTTCACGCCCAGGATTTCATAATAATCCCCTTTAGCCATGGTGTGTGTTCGGGAAAAGATTATTTCTCATCCTTAACCTGGAAATCTGCATCGACAACCTTTTCCCCGCCAGGGCCGGTTGATTCCTGTCGGGACTGGTCACTACCGGCGGCAGAACCCTGTGGCTCAGCCTGCTGCTGCTGGGCATTCTTCTGGGCGCTTTCGTATATCGCAGATCCGGCTTCTCCAAGGACTTTCTGGAGTTTTTCCGTCTCAGCTTTGATCCTTGCGCTGTCCTTTCCTTCCAGAGCAGCCTTTACTGCCACAATCGCTGCATTCACTTTGTCAGTCAGTTCAGGGTTCAGCTTTCCTGCAAGATCGGTTTTTGTCTTTTCAGCGTTATACACCAGGGAATCGGCAATATTCCGGGCTTCAACTTCTTCCTTTCGTTTTTTATCATCTTCCTCAAACTGCTTGGCTTCACTGACCATCTTNNCCGGTCCCGAGATCCTTTGCCGATACATTCAGGATACCCGATGCGTCAATATCGAATGTAACTTCGATCTGGGGGACATTACGGGGAGCCGCCGGAATCCCGACAAGATTGAACTGCCCGAGACTGACATTGTCGCTTGCCATGGGACGTTCACCCTGGAGTACATGGATAGTAACGGAAGTCTGATAATCGGCAGCAGTCGAAAACGTCTGGCTTTTTTTGGTGGGGATTGTCGTGTTTCTTTCAATCAGCTCGGTCCTTACTCCGCCGAGTGTCTCGAGCCCGAGGGTCAGGGGGGTCACGTCAAGGAGCACCATATCCGTGATCTCACCGCCAAGTATCGCACCTTGTATTGCTGCGCCGATGGCAACACATTCCATCGGGTCGATTCCCCGCTCTACCGGCTTCCCGATGTGGTCCTCGATAAATTTCTGGACCACCGGCATCCGTGTTGGTCCCCCGACAAGGATCACTTTTTGTATATCGTTCTTGGTAAGTTTTGCATCTTTTAATGCCGTTTCAAAGGGGGTAATGCACCGTTTGATAATAGGTTCAACCAGCTGTTCGAGTTTCGACCGGCTCAGTTTCATGGAAAGGTGTTTTGGCCCTGCCTGCGTAGCAGAAACATAGGGAAGATTTATCTCGGTTTCTATGACGGTGGATAACTCTATCTTTGCCTTTTCGGCAGCTTCTTTTACCCGGGTGATTGCCATTTTGTCATTTCTTATGTCAATACCCTCAAGTTTTTTGAATTCGGACGCAATCCAGTCATAAATTGCGTTATCCATATCCGTGCCACCCAGCTGGGTATCGCCGGAAGTAGCAAGGACGGAGAACGTACCTCCGCCGAATTCCATTATGGTCACGTCAAGGGTGCCGCCACCAAGGTCAAAGACAAGTATCTTGTATTCCCCGCTCCGGTCAAGGCCATATGCCATCGACGCTGCAGTTGGTTCATTCACGAGACGGACAACGTCGAGACCTGCAATTTTTCCCGCATCCTTTGTCGCAGTTCTCTGGTTGTCATTGAAATATGCCGGAACCGTGATAACGGCTTTGGTAATCGGCTCCCCAAGAAATGCCTCTGCATCACGCTTAATCTTCTGAAGAAGATATGCAGAGATCTGCTGGGGCGTATATTCCTTCCCGTAAATCCGGTAAATATGGTCAGTACCTATCTTCCGTTTTGCAGCTGCAACCGTACCTTCAGGGTTACTTACTGCCTGCCTGCGTGCCGGTTCTCCTACAAGAAGTTGCCCGTCGGGGGTAAACGCTACATACGAGGGGAACATCTTTCCAGCAACCGTAGCACCTTCCGCTGAAGGAATGATAGTAGGTTTTCCACCCAGCATTACTGCTGCTTCACTGTTGGATGTCCCCAGGTCAATTCCGAGAATTTTTTCTTTACCCATTATTTTCACCTTCATCTTCCTTGATTTGTTCTGCAATCTTTACTTTTGAGGGCCTGATGACCTTCGATTTCAACTGGTACCCTTTCCCGATATCTTCAAGTATCGTATTTTGCTCTTCATTGCATTTCTCCTTCCAGATTACCTCGTGGTACAGCGGATTGAATTTCTCACCAATGCAATCAATGGGGCACAAACCGTATTCGGTGAGGATTTTTACAAGCTTTTTCTGGATCATTTTCATCCCCTCCTTGTTTTGCTCCAGTTCAAGGGACGGCAGTGCCTGTTCAAAATCATCGAGTATCACCAGGAGATCTTTGATAAGATTCTCGTTTGCCAGAGCGATAATCGATGCTTTTTCCTTCTCAGACCACTTGCGGAAATTATCAAAATCCGCCTGCAGATATTTCAACCGGTCCAGCCGGTCTTCCGCAAGCCGGGTCTGGATTTCAAGATCTTTTTTAACCTGTTCCAGATCTTCTGTCATTTTTTCCTCATTTTACCGTTCTCCCCCGTTCCGTGTCTGCCAACCCCGGTTCACCATTTCACCGGGGTAATGATTTTACTGACCTTCACTTTTTGTCCGGGTCTCTTTACCGCAATGGTCGATACCATCGTGATATCCTGAATTGGGCACTCTTTGTCCATACCGGGTCTCTCCCGTCCCTGCACTTTTTTATCTCCCGCGTCCTCTGCAACCAGGGCACCCCGGTAATTCTGAATATTTCATGCTCCTATTTTTTTCTTTTGTTTCATTTTGACTATTCCGGTCGCGCCGGTAATGCTTTGTTAATCACCCTTGGGGTAATCCCAGTAATGCCGGATAAATTCATTGAAAAAACAATCCCGGAGATCGCAGCGCCCGCACCCGTTTGTTGAACAGGATATTCCATACCGCTGGAAAACTGCACTGGTTTGCCGGGGGAAACTACCGTTCATCGCAGGGTAATTTCCCCAGATTCGGCCAATATTCTCATCAGCATGAACTAATCCTAAAGAATTTTCAAAGGCGGAAATTATCTTCACCCAACGGTTATTGAGGGGGGAATTTTATAGGCTCTTTGTCAGAAGACAAATTTTGAAACATATTTTGAAACAACCTCACCTTCGGGGTCTGTAATTGCTTCATCAGGGAGATCAGATGTTATTTTTTTCCAGGATTAATTCAAGGACTCCGTTTGAAAAACGTTTTTTACTCAATCTTACTTCGCTGGCGAGAGTTATAACTTTCCTGTATTGTTTTTCGGTATCAGTTGCAATGATGGTAACCGACAACTTTTCAAGATCTATCCTGATTTTTTCTTCCGCTATTCCAGGCAATTGTATTAGAATACGGATAAATTTACCTTCATCGAGAACAGTCGTTTCGGGTACAGCAAGTTTTACCGGTCGCGTATTTTCTCTGTTCCCAGTTCGCATATCTTCTCCCAGTACGATCTTAATGAAACAATTTTCCAGCCGGTCATTTCCATCATCTGAATCGTTACGTACGGATAGTCGCTCTGCATTGAAATGCCAGGAGTCCACTGATCCCCCGTATGTTTTTTTTACAGAATGGTGCAGTTCCGGCATAATTATCAGGCATGTTTTTTAAGGCAGATTTCAGGGCTGGTTGATTTTTTATGTACATTTTCGTCTGCCGGTATAGCCCGTGCCTGATACGGCTCCCTCCTGCCCCACCGGTTATTCTTGCATAACGTCGATATCGGGTTTGGATTTCCGCCAAAGGGAAGCCTTTGTCCAAAGCAGATCTTTTCTGCCTCGTTTCAGGATGCAACAAACCGGTATGGATCCTGTTTTGGATAAAAGATAAACATATCCGGATGTTACAAATCTTGTTTCAATAATTGTAATACAGTACGACGAACCGGTATCCGATATTTTTAAAAATATCGCTCACCGGCTTTTACCATAAGATTTCCAAATACTAAAATCTCGAACCCGCTTACCGGCAAATCATGCACCAAAAAAATAGTTCTGTCATCATTATTCCGGGCTGGTTTTTTATAAAAAAATCCGGGTCATGCAGGGCAGATCATTGTTTTTTATCGGAACTCCCCTGGTTAAATTCATTGCCACTGCCTAAAATATGCTGGAACACCAGTTTGAAATCATTCAGTTTCTGGCTGATATGTTTTTTTCCTTTTTCTGTAGGACAATACAATTTGGATTTTCCTGAAACCCTGATCTCAAGATACCCGTTTTCCAGAAGATCATACAGGAGAGTATAAACACGTGCCTGGGGAATAAGAACCTTATAACGGCTGTGGATCTCGTGAACGATATCAAATCCTGAAATCGGTTTATCCAGGAGAGAAAGGATAACGGGTTCGAGAGACTTTTTTACGACATCATCGATAGTTGACTGGGGGACCACGGACACCGATTCAGCAGGAAAGGAATGCTGGGCGAATGACAGGGTTGTTTCTTTTCCGGTAGAAACTATGATCTTGGGAATACCTTCTGCGAGAGCTTTAATCAGAGTATGATCGATCTTTCCAATATTCAGTGCAATAATTCCGGAGACGGGGATCCCATTCTCCTTTTTTGAAAGAAGCAGTTTTCGGATAGCCAGAATATCATCGAACTCATCGGTCTCGGAAAAATCAATGAGTATCTGCAGCGAGGTCGTTTGTCCTCCCTTCTGCAGTGATTCAGTGCACTTTTCAAGGACCTGCAGGAGCGCAAATACTTCATTTCTTTTAATACGATGGGCGTGAAGTTCGTTTTTCATGATCTCTTTTGGGAAGTATTTCTGGAGACTTGACTGGAAATACGCAAAGAGGTTGCGCCCACCCTTTTTTATTCCTTCTTCCAGCGCGAATTTAAATATCGGTTCCTTTGCGACCTGATCAGTATAGAGAAAGAGTACGATATCGGAAAAGATATCGTTTAACAGTATGGTTTTTATTTCCGGCAGATCGAGATAAGCAATACCATCTTCTGCAGGTGTGCCTGCTTCCGTACCCAAAGGAATTTTTTCCTGTGCAGATTTTCTTAATCTCTGCTCCTCCTGCTCGGTTGCTTTCCGGAACAGTGCCACTTCAATGGCAGCTTTGATTTCCAGTTCATTGAAAGGTTTTACAATATACCCGTAGGGTCGGACACTTTTTGCTTTTTGAATGATAGCGTCATCAGCATACGATGTGACAAATACAACCGGGATATCCAGTTCCCCGGTAATTATTTTTGCGGCTTCGATGCCGTTTAACTTCCCCGGCATCACGATATCCATCAGGACGAGGTCGGGGCGGATACTCCGCGCCTTGGCGACAGCATCTTCACCGGATGCTGCCATGCCTGCAACAGTATAGTCCATTGCACTTAACCGCTCTTCAAGCTGCATCGTGATGATCGCTTCATCATCAACTACAAGTATCTTTGCCATCGTCATTCCTCCACGGTAATAACAGGAAATTCTACGATCATTTCAGTACCATTTTCACGGTTGATCGTAATAGAACCATGTAACTGGTGTTGTATAAGGGTCCTTATCAGCTTGAGCCCGAGACTTCTGGCCTGGCTGATATCAAAAGTTGCTGGTATACCTACCCCATCNNCCATGTTCTCGTCCCCTGAAAGCATGTTTAAAAGCATTCGAGAGGATCTCGTTCACGACAAGTGCAGAGGGAATTGCCTGGTCAACCGGAAGAAAAACCTCCCCGGAATTGATCTCGCAGACAATTTCGTGTCCCTTGTGCGAATAAATATTAGACAGGGCAGCTACCTGGTCATGGATCTGGCCGGTCAGACTGATCTTCCCGAACTCTTTGCTCTCGTACAGCCGGGTATGGATTTGTGCCATGGTCTGGATCTTCAGCATCATGTCAGTCAGGATGCTGTTTGTTGATTCATCAGCGGTGCGCATCCGGGTCATATCTAACAGTCCGGATATCAGCTGGAGATTATTTTTGACCCGGTGATGGATCTCACGGAGAAGAACTTCTTTTTCCTGCAAAGACGTAACAAGTTTTGCCTCGGCACGCCTGCGGTCGGTAATATCCCGGTAACTCCAGACCCTGCCGACTACGCGATCACCAATTTTCTGAGGATTTGAGTAGCGTTCGAAGATTCTTCCGTCATTCAGTTCGATCATGTCATAACTCTGCCGTTCGGGATTTTCACTAAGTTCCCTGATACTGGCTAAAAAACTCACCGGGTCCTTTAGTTGTGGCTGCATTACCTTTAAGACAACCTGACTTTCCATCAAATCCATACGTTGGCGGGGGATATTCCACATGTTCACAAAATTCTGGTTAAAACTGGTAATCTTTCCCTCAAGGTCGATCACCAGGAGACCATCGGCAGTCGATTCAAGAGACGCGTTGAGCAGTGACATGGTCGTATTCAGGGTCAGATCGGAAAGATTCCGCTGCATGATCTCTTCTTTGAGGGCAGCGTTCATTTTCGCGTATTCCGAAGCCTGCAACCTGAACTCCGACTCAATCTTTTTTCTGTCAGTAATATCCTGGCCCTGAGCTATGGTCAAAACAATGGTTTTCCCGTCAGGCCCAAAAATGGAAGCAGAGTTCCAGAGAACCGTCCTGATTCCACCGTCCTGGTGAAGAATGGGAATTTCCACACTCTCCCAGTGTTCACCCTCATGTGTCTTTTTTATAAGATCCATCGTCTCGGTCCGGTCGTTTTCAGGCAGGAAAATTTCAAAATTTTGTCCTATGACTTCCTCCGCTTTCCTCCCCGTAAGATGTTCAAACGCCCGGTTAAACAGGGTTATACGGAATTGCGGGTCCCAGACGATAATCGGTGCATTGGCAAAGGTGATGAGATTTCGATATTCTACTTCGCTCTGCGGGAGGGCTGCTTCTGCCTGCCCGTGCTCAGTGATATCTCTCCCGATCACAATTACATTCCCGGACATTACGTCAGAACCCGTCAATGAATTGTATGACCAGCGGATACGTCTGCGATTACCATTTTTTGCTATCCAGAAACTTTCGTAATCATTGTTTACGTACCCACTCTCGAGGGCGGTGAAGGTATCTTTAACTCCCCGGATTTCTTCCGGAGGGGAAATAAGATCCCGGAACGGCTTGTATCGGATTTCCTCAAAGGAATAGCCGGTTATCATTTCACCGGCACGGTTAAAGCTGATAATGCGCCCTTCATGATCAAGCACAATTACTATGTCACTTACGGTCGAAAGCACCCGTGAAATAAAGTCCTTTTCCTGCTTCAGGGATTTTTCAATTGACAGTACTTTCCGTGCGTCAAGGGTCATATTCTGGTGTCATTCCTGAGTGTTGTAGCGGATATACCCACGTATAATTTACGATACGTACAGTTTAACAATAGTTATTATATGACTACAAAGAACTTTTTAAATGATTTAAAAAGGTTTTCGCTATTTTATAATTTTTGAAACTCAATAAAACGGCGGTTTTCTCTTCAAAAAATAGTGATTTTCTGGCAAGTGTTATAAAAAAAAATTCCCCCGGAAAAATGCTCATAAGAGAGTTCCTACGCTTTTAAGGGGGTGTTTTAGTAAAGCCTCCTTTCCNNGATACGGTTGTCAGGAGGATCTTTCCTAAGCTTGGTCCACTCCCGGTAAGAGAGGCGTCAATCCCCACAATAGTACGCAGAAGAAGGAACCATAAAAACAGGATTTTTACGAAATCGAAAAAAAATGTTTTTCCAAAATATGAAATTTTCCCAAATAGTTAAAGGTTACCATCTCCTTACAACGGAGTATGATGGATGATATCAGGGCCGTGTTTTGTCTTTTTCTGGTTTTTGTATGCATAACGGCGGGCTGTACCGGGAGCACAGGAAACAGATCACCGGTACTGGTATCTTCCGGTAAGACGCCTGTCGGCGTTGCCAGTGCAGGAACCGATCTTACCAACCAGGCATCACTTCTGGCTGCAACGTTTGGACAGGGAGAATCATTCACGCCACTGAGTCTCATCCATCCCGATATTCATTTAAAAAAAGTGGCAGGAGGCTTTTCATCGCCTATGATGATGACTAATATTCCTGACGGCTCCGGGCGCATTGCCATAGTTGATCAGACAGGTGTTGTGAAGATCCTGACTCCTGATGAAAAAGTCATTGATACTCCGTTCCTCGATGTGCGGGATCGTATGGTCCGGCTGAACCAGGGTTACGACGAACGCGGTCTTCTCTCCCTTGCATTTCACCCGGATTTCAGGAATAACGGACGTGTGTTTGTTTATTATTCCGCTCCGCTGAGATCAGGAGCTCCCTTCGGCTGGAGCTGTACCAACAGGCTTTCTGAATTTCATGTCAGGGCTGGAAGTCCCGATACGGTTGATATGAACTCTGAAAGGATCATCTTCACTGTTGACAAACCATACTCAAACCACAATGGCGGACCACTCCTTTTCGGACCTGATGACGGCTATCTCTATCTCGCGCTTGGTGATGGGGGCAATGC
>PMDE01000139.1:26767-27550 GCA_003154335.1 Methanoregula sp.
GACGCAGCAGGGAACCATACACTGATTACTGCAGTGGCAGGTCAAAATTTATTTGAATCGGTCTTCATCGTTGACAAAGGGGGCAACTACGGGTGGAATATACGGGAAGGCACTCATTGCTTCAATCCTGCCTCTGATACAAAACCACCGGATACGACCTGTCCGGTGAATGGATCCCGCGGAGAACCGTTGATCGGTCCCATTATTGAAACCGGTCACGACATGGGTAATACTGTGGTCGGGGGATATATTTACCGCGGCGCGGCACTACCGGAACTTAACGGCAAATATATTTTTGGGGAATGGAGTTCCGGTTTTAACAATGGTGACGGCACGCTCCTGGTTTCGACACCACCTGCCGGCTATGATATCAGCCTGTACCCCTCCGCAGTCATGAATATCACGCAATCTGATAACCGCATGTGGTCAACACAGGAGTTCAGGGTTTCGGACAATCCGGACGGGCGTATACATAGGTACGTCAGAGGATTTGCCGAAGATGAAAAAAATGAACTTTACGTCCTGACAAGCCTGAGCAGCGGGCCGGATCCCACCGGCACAACCGGGGAGATCCTGAAGATTATCCCGGGATGAGGAGACAAATATGATGAACCTGTTTTCACCCTGTATATTCGGGAACCTCACACTTAAGAACCGGATGGTGATGGCACCGATGACCCGTTGCCGGGCGCTTACAGGAAATGTGCCCGGTCCTCTTACTGTCATGTATTATGTCCAGAGGGCTTCGGCCGGCCTTATAATCACTGAAGGTTCCCAGGTAAG
>PMDE01000139.1:27561-28082 GCA_003154335.1 Methanoregula sp.
GTGGACGAAGAAATTCATACGCCGGAGGGAAAAAAGAAGATTCCGATACCCCGGGCCCTCCTGTCGCAGGAAATTCCGGATCTCATCCTCCAGTTTGAAAATGGGGCGAAGAACGCAAAAGAAGCGGGTTTCGATGGGGTTGAGATCCATGGAGCGAACGGTTACCTGCTGGACCAGTTTCTCCGGAGCGGATCAAATATCCGTTCAGACAACTATGGAGGGAGCATTGAGAACCGCATGCGGTTCCCTCTCGAGGTTGTCAGAGCAGTTGCAGGAGTATGGGGACCCAAACGGGTGGGTTATCGTATCTCTCCTCATTTTTCACTCCATAGGATGTCCGACCGTGATCCTACAGGAACATTCTCCCTTTTCACGGAGGAACTGAACAGGATCGGTATCGGGTACATCCATCTTGTGGAACCTGTTGGGGGGAGGCTGGGAGTGACTGATCCCGGACTAAAAATTGCCCCGGTTATACGCACACTGTTTGACGGTTTACTTATGCTGAACGGGGGGTACGA
>PMDE01000093.1 GCA_003154335.1 Methanoregula sp.
AAAGGTAAATTAACGTCGAACATCGGTAAAAAACCCGGGAAATCAGACGACCCCTCGAATTATTTACTATGCCGGGAATATCCTGGAACCGGGTATCCGTTAACGAGGGGAATTAGTAAGAATTAATGTCTTACCAAATACCAATTGGAAAAATCATATGAGTCGCCACAAAAATGTGAAACGCGGCAGTCCGATTCGACGGATACATTCCGTAGTAATCGTAGTTTTATCTTTTATGGATTCCGAGTTACCAGAAATCATGTAAAACGACCTGTCAACGAAAAGGTGATCATTCCTGATTTTGAGGAATCCTGGTCATGTTGCCAGGGAATAGTTGTAAAAATCCCCGGTTTCAACCCGTCGAAATCCTGTTATCCTTAAAAGAATTTGATTCAGGATAAAAACAGATCCCTGATCTTTATGGTGCGGGAATAAAATCTGTCTTGTAAGTCTTCTTCTCGTGACCTCTATCCAGTCATCCCAGAAACTAATTTTTTTGAGATTAATTGCTGCATAATATCTCATTCACTTGTATTCATCCGGTATCTCAGAAACCGGGTTTCCGGTTCGGACGGAGGAGTTGTCTCTCCTTTCCACCACAAGCCGGCTATTGAGATACCAATAAAGATAATCAGGAGAAGAGGACTCCAGATATTCACTGCTACACGCGGACTGATGGGAATGGTATCCCCATAAGATCGTTCATCGCTCCACGGATGAGGGCCGCGATGAGAAAGAGGATAAATCCGACTATACCCAAAAGGATTACTGCACGTGCGATCCTCACCATGTTGGCTTTATTATCTTATCATCCGTATGCTCCCCTTTTTCCTCGGTTGTAAAGAGCAATTGGTAAAGCGCCAGCGCTGGTAGCTCAACTCTTCCCCCAGGAACTGTCTGGTATGCAGGTGCTACAGCTTCTTTCCGCCCAAGCTATGAAATCTAACAGGACATGTGCTCCTGTGTTTTTCCCTTTGAACCCGTTTTAGTCACTTGACAGATGTCGATAAAAAACATGAATCCGTTATATGGGTACACTTATCGGGCTTGTGTGAGTTCTCCTAATGTATATATTCCCGACTGCGAACGGGATGGTGCCCGGAAAGTATCAGAACCAGTTAAAAAACGTCGATCTCTGTCATCAGGAACCCCCCATTGTTTTCTTTGCAACCGCATAGAGGTCAGGTTCTACCGGTTTGACCCGGTACGCAATGGATGATAACGGGACGGTCACTACGTGGGCTCCCTGTAACGCTACCATGGTCCCGAAGTTGCCAGTCCTGATCTGTTCGACGGCAGCAACGCCAAACCGTGTGGCAAGGACCCGGTCGAATGATGTGGGACTCCCCCCGCGCTGGACGTGGCCGAGATTTGTCACCCGTGTTTCAATACCGAGCCTTCGTTCCAGTTCGCTGCCAAGAAGGTTTCCGACTCCTACAAATTTCTCGTGACCGCATTCATCGCGGTTGCATTCAGGAACAGAAATGTCGCAAACGGTCTCAAGGGGCGTCCCCTCGGCAATCACAACAATAGAGAATTTTTTCCCTGACGCAAATTGCACCTTAAGATCCTGACATACATCATCCATCGTGAAATGTACTTCCGGGATCAGGATCTCATCAGCTCCTCCGGCTATCCCGGCCGTAAGGGCGATCCAGCCGGCCTCGCGCCCCATAACCTGGACGACCATGATCCGGTGGTGGGATTCTGCGGTGGTGTAGAGGCGATCTATCGCATCAGTCACGATGGATACGGCAGTATCAAACCCGATTGACATGTCTGTTTCCGGGATATCGTTATCAATGGTCTTTGGAATCCCGATAAGTGGAACTCCGCTCGTAGCGACTTCATGTGCTGCAGAAAGGGTACCGTTCCCACCCAGCACAACAAGAGCATCGATGGCATATTTTTCCAGGGTATCTTGTATTTTCCTGAAATGCGCGGGATTTTTCAGCGGGTCTGTCCTCGATGTGCCAAGGATCGTTCCACCACGGGAAATGATCCCGTATACGGAAGAGTCTGTGAGATCTTCAATATCCCCGTCTATAAGTCCCTGCCAGCCGTTCCGGATACCGATTGCCCTGTATCCCTGCTGTGAACCACTGCGCACGACTGCCCGGATTGCCCCGTTGAGACCCGGGCAGTCGCCTCCTCCTGTCAGGATGCCAATTGTTTTCATTGTTTAGTGTCCCCCTTTTAACGCTCATTGTCCGGAAATTTTTTTATCTGCCATTCCGAGATCTGCTCTTTTTATTTGTTATTACACCGGATTGGATTACTCTCATTGATAGCACCGGGTGTTGCTGCTGACACATATTTCTTCCGGTGTAAGTCCTGCTGGTCCACCAGATGACTTTGCGCTGCAGTTGTCGCGAAAATACGGCGGGTCGATGGAAGAACTACCCCAGAACAATTACCCGGGTCCTGCATGCGCTGGCATTTGAGAAGTCGGGCTGTGCTTCCATGGTAACGTTACGATCGTTAAAAATGCTGGATTTTATTCCTTGTCAGCCAGGACTTCTATGCCCGGCAGCGTCTTTCCGGAGAGGAACCTGAGGGTGGCCCCCCCGCCGGTGGAAACATGCGTCATCCTGCCCGCAAGCCCGAGCTGAGTTACTGCCTCAACAGTTGATCCGCCCCCGATTATGGTTTTGGCATTCATTGTTGCAAGGACCGTAGCAACGGCTGTTGTGCCGCCCGAAAACTGCGGGATCTCAAATATTCCCATCGGCCCGTTCCATACCACCGTCTGGCATTCACCGATCTCTTTTATAAACTCCATAATGGTCTGGGGCCCGATATCCACGATCCTGCAACCAGCAGGGATCTGCCCGGCTTTCTCTACCCTAACCGTCGCCCCGAATTCCAGATTCTCTGAGATAATGAGATCCTCAGGAAGAAGAATCCTGACACCAAATGCCTCCGATTTTTGCATAATCGTCCCGATCAACCCTGCTATGTCAAGCACCCCAGCAGAGATTCCGACATCATACCCCTGGTCTTTCAGAAACGCAGCAGCCATCCCTCCTCCGATAATGACAAGATCAACCCTGGGAAGGATATGTTCCAGGACTTCGATCTTCTCTTCCACCTTTGCTCCGCCCATGATGGCGGCAAAAGGGTGAGCAGGTTCTTCGAAGAGACTGCCCAGCTGTTCGATCTCCTTTTCCATGAGGAGACCAGCCACGCAGGGGAGATACTCTGCAATCCCGGAAATGGATGCGTGTGCCCGGTGGCTGACACCAAATGCATCATTGACAAAGAGATCTGCCAGGAGGGAAAGTTCGCGGGCAAAACCGGGATCGTTCGCCTCTTCTCCCGGGTAGAACCTCAGGTTTTCCAGAAAAACGAGTTCTCCATCCTGCATTGCAGACACGGCCAGGACAGCCCCGGGCCCGATTGCCTCGGGGAGCGGTTTGACAGGTCTTTGTATGATCTCCGACAGGCGTCGCGCTACCGGTCCCAGCCTGAGGTGCTCGTCCACCATGCCACGAGGTCTGCCGAGATGGGAGCAGAGGATGACCCGGGCCTGCTGGTGGACCAGGTACGTTATGGTGGGAAGACAGGCCCGGATCCGGGTATCATCCTCGATTTCACCGTTTGAGTTCATTGGTACATTAAAATCAACTCTCAACAGCACCCGTTTTCCGCTGACAGTTTCATCCATTACCGTCTTTTTCCGCATGGTTTTTCTTTATCCTGCTGTTAAATACGGACAGCAATTCCCGGTTTTGTGTCATTGGTTGTTGTTGTACTCAGGTATAAATATGTCAGGATACTTCTCTTTTCAAAGAGAGTGAAAAACCGGAATTCTTTTACGATCTACGATCTGCCAGGGGAAGAAGACCCGGCAACGAAAAGCGTCCGGAAATAGGTTATATTCTGGTGAAAGATTGGAGTGTGGAATGAGCTGGAACGATTATGTGGTTTTTCCCGGCGTGGTGCTTGAACTTTTCGGCGTCCTTGTTCTCGTCATGGGAGCCGTTTCCGGAGAACCCCTTCTCATTATCTCTGGGGTAGTGATCATCTGTATCGCCCCGTCATTGCATCTCGCCCGGATTATCAGGCAACGTGAGGCAGGGTCCGGTTCACCGGATCAGGGCATATCTGCCCCGGCATTCTATGCCCCCGAAAATGCCGTATCACAAAGAACCCCGGGAAATTCGCGGATTCTCTATGAGGATAACCTTGTCCACATCTCCGAAGGTTCGATCACATTCCTTCATTACACATTCCCTTTCTTCTCATCGGGGCGTCAGGTATCGTTCAGTAAGATCGACCACATTGATGTGAAGAAGCCAACCATCCTGAACGGAAAATGGCGAATCGGGGGTTCCGGGGATCTCGGCATATGGTTCCCCCTTGACTGGAACCGTCCTTCACGTGACAGAATATTTTATGCAACGCTGAAGACACGGGGAATGAAGATTGGGTTTACGGTTGAGCATTCTGTGGAGGTAGTTGGGATACTGAGGAAGAAAGGGGTACCGGTGAATGAGAGGGTCTAGGTAGATTATAGTTCATGTTTCTGTCGTAAATATAAGGGAGATATTCGACGATTAAACGATGAGATATTCGTGTTTCAGAAATTGTTCACCGAGGGAAAGAAGCGAAAATTATTGATGAATGAGCGGATTGCCAGTTGTACATTGGTGTGAGGAAGAATGACTTACTCTCTGGTAGATATCCGCCAGATGGGTTCGGTGAAGCACCAGATTCCCAATTTAAGCAACCATTTACAAGAGAAATTTAATATCGGGGACAAACTGGTTACCCCGCTTACCACGCTGGCCGGGCCTTTTTCGACCCAGGATGAAAAAAAAACTCATCGAAGATTTCACTAGAATATGTNNTCAGCTATCCCGGGCAATCTCCCCATATTGCTCATTACGGAACTATGATCTGGATTCTGCCGACGAATTCAGGTTCCACTCTACGTTGGCAACGAAACTTGACTGGCTCACCTTCCAGAGAATAAAATAGTATTTCAGAGGACAGGAAAGTGTCATATACCGGTACCAACCGATCCGGGCAACATTGATCCGGAATTCCAGAATTCTCAGCGAATATGATTTTATTCAGAACAGGATGCTGAGCCGGCACAAGCAATGAGCAGGGCGACAATGAATCGTGATTTTGATATTCTTAAGTTGTGGGCTGATGGAATCTGGGAATGAGAAAAAAATCATCCGGTATCTTCAACCTATCCCTATAACAATACGACCGCGGGTGCACAAACCCCGGCATAGTCTCCCGGGATTGTCAGGAGAAGCAAATTTCCGCAGGTTCTCGATCCAACCACAATCCGGGAAAAGTCAATAGCGGTGATTCTACCACTTTCCCTACTGCTGGTCAGCCAGCCCGGAGATTTGCCTTCTAATAGGTGCTATTAGCGGTGATTTTCTGCGTCAATTCAGCCCCGGTTAATCGAATGGGTCGAGAACGGGAGAATTCCCAAAACAATAGTGCTGCTTTGTCGCGAATTAGTGCTATTTTATGGTGCCGCAGAGCCAACTCATGGAATTGTCTCCGACGGAGAAGCAGATTAAGGAAAGTGTGTGTTTATCAGGATTGATCGTGGAAATTCATTGATCGGGAAACGGGGGAAGTCAACACCTGCACCAGAGCAAACCCGGTTTTCTTCACTGATAGCTCTCTCTTTCATCCGGTCATATTCGTAGATAGGGTACATCAACGGCGTCCGTTCTGGCAAATCCCTACAGTTACGCTATCCACAATCCGCAAAAAACCTCCTGATATCCCGACGGGAACAGGTCCGGGCTCCCCGGTGATGGGACCTGATTTGGGAAAGACCAGAATCTCATGACTATCTCACCGAATTCTCTTGATATGATCCATAAAAAATTCTATTTCTGCTAATGATTTCATTCTCGTTGTTCAGGACCGGGGATGATTTCCGGATTATTTTTCCCGCTTTTGATATACCGTTCATATCGCGATTTTACGGTTTTATCAGAAGTGTTCGCATAACAGTAAACACAGAGGTGCAGGCAGGTGTTGTACTGTCCGATATCTTTGCTTTTGATGCAGCCGCATTCCTTTCTCTGCCCGGGATCTTTCAGGGGATTGCCCTTTGTACGTACCGGAGCAGACAGGGATTCAAGGTCGCCGGACAACTTTTGCTGATTCCGATCGACCCTGTCTCTTTGAAGGTAGTTCATTAACTTCTTATCCTGAGGAAATAACCGGGCAAGCAGATCGTCGTCAATACAACGGTTACGGGTAATATTATAGTTTAAAAGATCTACACCGATCTGACTTTTCTCTGCGCAGGTCGCAATTGATATTCCCCATTCGTCCTGTAACAACTTCAGTCCGTCAGCAATCGCGGTAGCTTCCTCCGGCCTGACCTCACGATAGTCGGATCGCAGTCCCCGCAACCGGGGGGATATTTTTCTCTGGTATTCGTTGATATCGACAAAGCTGATTACCAGTTTTGAGGTATGATGCTGAATTTGTTCTCCAATCGTTTTGATCTTCTCAAGAAGTTTATCCACCGTCAGGTCCTCAGAGAGAATGAGAGGATCATATCTCCAGACTACTTTTTCTTTTCCAATCTTGTTGGATAATTCCCTGAACGTCGCGATGCGTTTATTGAGCGGGGCAACATGGGGTTCAAGCCGCTCATTCTCATAATCGTTCAACGTAAACTGGAAATAATATCCAATCCCTTTTGCATCGATTTCCGGCAGATATTGTATAAGATTCTGCGGATCTTTTGACCAGAATATAATCGCACGAGTTTCGTCAAAAAAAACCTGTTGTTGTTTCCGGTTAAACGGATTCGTCCAGATTACAAAACCCTTGTTGAGCCGGTTGATGAACCAGTCAGCATACCAGCGTGGAATATCCGTGGCACGGCTGGCAGAGACGACCACCGGGTGCGCGGGAGAGGTGAAACCGGTTTCAGTATTTTCAACCGGGGATTGTGTCGCGTCCGATTTTTGTTCAATGGAGTCAGAATCCATGTTCCCGCCAGATTCGGTTTTAACCCGCGATTAGCTTCTACCCTTGATAAAGGGCCGTATTCAATGACATCCAGGAAATTCCTGTGCTATGCAGATTTTACCCAAAAGCCTCCCACTGTTTCCCCATTGCTCTCAGGGAACAGTTTGCCTGTATCGTCGCAAGTGTCGAAATCCCCATGCGATCTATCTGCGCCAGGGGAAAATCGGGTAGTTGTCTGAGTGACTCATTCAGGGATGTTTGGGGAGGTAGGACTCTTTTTATTCCTTAAATACATCCAGACGGAAAATACCCCCTCATCCTCTTTTCATCTCATTCTTTTTAGTTGGCGTATGTTTGCGGAACTGGTTAAGAGGCAATGATGATCGTTGACCTGCGGATATTGTTCCGGCAGGAGATTTACGGGCAGATTGGGGTTGTGTTTTTATGATCCGGGCCGGACTTTTTTGAAGAACCGGTGTTCTGGTAGATGCTGGTTTTTTTCTCGTTTGTATTGCGGGTCCTAGGGATTCTGGATGTGTGGGGCGTGCCTTTTCCGCACGGGAGGGGGGTGTTGGTTGTGCAGGCTTCTTCTGGGCAGGACCTTCTTTTTTGGTAATTCCCAACCGGGTTTTATATTTGTTCAGGTATTGCAGCAATTTAAGAAAGGCTTCGGCTTCTTCCCGGATATAATGTTCGATCTTTTTGAACTCCTTATGTTCATACCATTTCTTCATGTGGCTCTCATCAAATTTCTTTGGTGAGAAAGAATCGAGACGGGCACCCGTAAAGCGACCATCATTCAACAGGACGATGACTGGTTTGAGATCAAAGCGGGGTCGCTGGTAATAGAGCTGGTGGCTGGTAACCGCTTGCAGATTGTATTTCCTGAATTTTGCGATGAGCATCTCATATTCATAATCGAGACTCATCCCTACAGGAATAAAATGAGTGACCGGCATTTCCGGCCTGAAAAACTGGTCGTGGAACAGAGTAACGATATTTTTTTCAGAGCTCTCCCATTCTTTGAGAATGGTTAACGCTCCCAGCGGTTCACCGGATGTTAAATCGATCTTCTGGTATTGGATGGTGATCAGGGTATCATTAGCGGGATCGCGTTTTTCTCCGACGTTATATCCTGTTATAGCGAAATAGTAGGCCGGCATAATCTGATCTTATGATAAGAGATAAAATCCTTTTGCGTGGTTTTTTGCTGTTCAGTTACCCGGAAAAGCAGATAGCCCGAGCTATTGAACAAATTGAACCCTTCGCGAGAAAAAAGGGTCTTCGGGAGATGGATCAGAGGTTTCGTTCAAGGGGCTGAAGCAGGGTAGTTTACGACGTCCTACGTTTCATATGGTCCGGTAACTGTTTCCATCTATTTCTGCACCCCAGGTCAGTTTGGCAAGGAGATCTGCCATTCAATTGATGCCGTTAGTTGTAATTTTCAGCTTTGATTCAGCCCCGGTTAACCGAACGGGCAAAGAATGGTGGGACTCCCTGAACAATGGTGCTGTTTTTTCACGAATTAGTGCTAAAATGCCTCCGGGAACAAGAAAACGGGCCAGAACTGGGAGATGAGGTGTATCCCCGTGATGCTTTTTATGGTGAAAATTGAGAAGTCATGATATCTCCATGCGGGCAGTCCCCTTTCTCTTCACACCCACAGCTCTTTTGGTCCGAAAATATTCTATGAACGGGTTCCTCAACGGTGTTCCGTCCTTGCAAATCTCTACGATAGTTGTATCATCAATTCGGAAAAACCTCCAGATCCCGTACCGGGTATAAGTCCAGAGTTCCCTGGTGACGAGACCTGATGAGGGGAAGGACCGGAGCTGCATAACCGGCTCGCCGAACTCTCTTTCCATCTCCTCCCGGGTATCGCCGACTCGCCGGGCTTTCCTGACCCGGACAAAAATGAGATTACCATTCCCTAATATCATGAAGTCGCAACGGTTCTCCCTGTTCTTCACAAAGCCCATCACGGTCCCCCGTGCCGTGGCGACCCGGCGTGCGTCACTCAGTCCCTGCCGGGGTGGTCGTCCTCTCGTCACATCACACCTTTGGAGCTACTATCTCGATCCGGTCATAATGGTGGTTATCCGGGTTATCTTCTGATGGCAGGATCTTTTTGATCTGCGTCATGAGTTCCTTTAACAGCGCTTTCATTGTAGTAACTAACCAAGGATTTCCAGGATATTAAGGCGAATGGTCGAAATGAAGAACAGCGGATTTTCTGTGAATTTTAACTGAAACGGAGCGTTTAAAAGTTTATTTGTCTGACAAAAAGTGGGCGCGGCATGATCATGATCAAACGCCGGTTTTGCGGGGGATTTGGAGGGGAAAACTGGATACGGGCGGGAGGGTGCCGTAAAAACCATTCTTTTTATTTCTGAATTGTCGCGATAGAGCATTAAAAAAATTCTGGTCTTACCAGTTTACCCGCTATTGGTTTTGTACTTGCAGGGAGATCCAAGGGTTTACGGCTTACATGTCTGGCACAGTACGACTAAAGAAAACTAAAGAACAGGAGATGGAACAGGTAAGCCACCTGGAGTACAAAAACAATACCAATCATCAACGCTGCTTTTTTCCGTGAAATCCGGTGAGTATGCAGGGCCCCGCAATACCAGAGATACCAGTTCCAGAACGGAAAAACTCCATTATAATAAAGGAAAAAGGAGAGAATTGAAAATCCCAAGGCTCCAATTAACGGAGGCAAAAGAACCCCACAGTCCCGGCAGCCTCAAGGATCCACGGGAACATGCCAAACCCGGTATTCTGAAAGGTCGCAAAGGGGGAACCGGAACCTGATAATGCACGTGCAATGATAAATATCACGACTGTTGCNNAGGGACAGTACCATGGACCCGATGAAGACCCCAAGTACCACAAACAGGAAAGGAATAAACAGGTTTTTTCGCTCGTAGGTAATCTCTGCAAAAAAATATCAGGGAGAAAAAACAGGTTCTTTAATTTGATCCCCTAGGAATCCGGTGAATTTTATTCTATATTAATATCTTATAAAAACGGGGAGACCCCGAAAAACAACTGTTGTGCCCCGAATGCACTTCAATTCTATTAGAGAAAGGCTCATAACACTCCCGGCCTCCAATACATACTCATGGAGAAGAAGATCGGCTTTGCCTTCCTCTATATCCTGTTATTTCCTACAGTACTCCTCCTCCTCTCCGGGGATTCCACGTGGCCTGAAGGGTGGATCTTCAGCGTCTGGTTTATTCTTCTCTGCTTTTCGACTATCCTTCACCTCAACGGGAAAGACCCGGCTTTGCTGGCAGAGCGGTATAAGCAGCCCGGTTCCGGTAACCAGGAAGGCTGGGACCGGTATGTTGTGTACGGGCTCGTGGTCGGGTTCATTCTGTGGATCGTCATCATGCCGCTGGATGCAAAACGTTTTGGATGGTCCCCGGTTTTCCCCCTCTGGCTGAAGGTTGCAGGGGGAGCCGGGCTTGCCGGATCATTTTTCCTGTTCTTCCGTTCATTTGCCGATAATACGTTCCTGTCACCCCTTGTCCGAATCCAGGGGGAACGGAAACAGCGGGTCGTATCGACAGGAGTATATGGGTTTGTCCGGCATCCCATGTACCTTGGGGCGATCCTGATGTTTATCGGCACACCCCTGCTGCTGGGCTCCTTCTTCGGGATCCTCGCCGGGCTGGTCCTGACCACTCTTCTCATGGCAAGGATACAGGGTGAGGAAGGGATGCTTGCCCGGGAACTGGAAGGCTACCGGGAGTATATGCGGAAAGTCTGTTACCGGCTCATTCCTTTTCTCTGGTAACAGGACTTTTTCCCTGACCCTGGAAGAAGGGCAGCTCATCAGGAAACACTCTATACCTGAATTTGACTGGACTTAAATCCGCATGTCCGTATTCCACTGAGGCAGGGAATTTACATCAGCGTGCGTAGAACCTGTGAAAACCGTTCCATCCCCGTCATGATTTTTTGTTCCGTTGAATTGGAAAAGTTAAGGCGGATCGTATTACCGCCTCCGCCGTCGGTATAAAATGGGGTGCCCGGAAGGACAGCAACACCCTCTTTGAGGGCGTCTTCGAATACCCGTGTCGATGATATTCCATCCGGCAGCGTTAACCAGATAAACATCCCTCCCTCCGGCACAGTGTAGAGTACCGATCCGGGAAATTTTTCCCTGATCATATTGATCATGAGGTGGCATTGCGTTTTATACACAGTGCAGATTTTACGGATATGGTCATCGATATTCTGCTGCTGCAGATACTGGTAAGCGATACGCTGCGACAGGTAATTTGAGTGGAGGTCTGACGCCTGTTTTGCGATGACAAGCACTTCCATGACATCAGGAGGGGCCACGACCCACCCGAGCCGCATACCCGGCGCAAGAATTTTGGAAAATGATCCGGTGATAATGGTCTGATCCGGTAAAAATTCACGCATAGATGGCAGGTTTTTCCCCGAAAAATTCAGTTCGCCATAGGCATCGTCTTCAACAAATAGAGTATTTGTGTTTCCAATGATTGTCGCAAGTTCCAGACGCCGAGGACTGGTATACGTTATCCCGGAAGGGTTTTGCGAATTGGGGACACCATAGAAGAGTTTTACCGGGCGTTTTTCAAGCACGTTTGCCAGCATCAAAGGATCCGGGCCATCCTCATTAAGGCTAACCGGGTGGAAAACCGGCTCATGGAGTGAGAATGCCTGGATTGCACCCACGTATCCCGGGCGTTCGATCGCGACATGATCTCCCTTATCAATGAACACCTTACCGATCAGGTCGAGACACTGCTGCGAGCCGTTCGTTATCAGGATTTCCTCAGGAGAAACGGATAATCCAAGACGCTTTCTGTAACGCTCCGCAATAAACTGGCGGAGCGGCAGGTATCCCTCGGTGGTTGAGTACTGGAGCACGGAACGGTCATCCTGCCCGAGAACGGTTGCTGCAGCCAGCCTGATTCCCTGGATATCAATAAGACCAGGATTCGGCAGCCCCCCGGCAAAAGAAATAATCGATGGGTTTTCGGTAACTTTTAGGATCTCCCGTATAAATGATTTTGGGGTTTTTTCCATACGGGAGGCAAAATGTCTGCCCCTCTTACCGTCATTCGTTGTCTCAGAGGAGACCTGCGGACTCATAATTCACCCATAACAATTCAAATTATTGGAAAAGACAAAGATAAAGGATTTCCTGCGAGCATTTTTTCGCAGTATTTCCTGTCTTTTGAGAAAAAAGCAAATTTTTACAATTCGGGAAAAATCAGGATACTACCGGTTTTGCTTTAATAAAAAGCAATGCAAAAAAGTTCTGGTTTTTTACTGAAGTTCTCTTTCAGATTAAAGCTTCAGTCCCTGAGCAACGCGATTTCCGAGCTCGATATTCGCAGATTTTAAGGTCCTCCACCGTTCGTTTCTGGATATCCATCGTTGCATGTGCAAGGGGATCGATGATATTATCCACGAGATGATCCAGGTCTTTCTTCGAGAGCGAACGATAGCGTTCCCCTGCCTGCTGGAAATCGTTTGTCAGGGGAATCTTCCTGCGCATATCCGCCCCTTCTGTCGGGCGACCGCCAAATACGGGATCTTCCGACTGACCTGGCATACCTTCCCCCAGGGTGTTGGGCTCATAGTTCCCCGTGCCGCTGAAGCCTTCCCCATTCTGCATAGCTCCATCACGCATGTTGTTGACTGGAGAATGCCTGTTGAGGCGGGGAAAAAAAGAAGATTAATACGATACCTGTTATTTTCTTATGACTCCTTCGAGGTAATCCCCGATGAAGACCCCCACGATAAAGATGATCGCAAGGATAACAATCCCGATAAAGATACCGATAGCCCCGGCAACACCGATACCAATACCGATGCCAGTGAAAATCGACAGTAGGCCAAAGATAATTCCAAGAACGATACCGATGAGTGCTCCCATCTTGAGGAGGCCCATTTTGTCTTCCTTACCCCGGTGAAGAAAACCATATGCAATACCAATGATCAGAATCAGTAGTTCAAACCACATACAAATACTCCTGACAAGGTGCTATATCGCCCCGGGCAGTCAAATATTTTTCTGGTAGCGCTCGCGGCTTCGGGTCCATGCCGGGGATCATTTTCGCCCGGCACATTGTGTTTTTTCACCAACTGTTTTTGGGATCGAGGATGATCCCGCAGAAATTACTCAGTCGTTTTCCCGGTGAAATGTTCTTTTTTGGCAAGAACTTCCGGCCGTGTCCCGCGGATAACCTTATCTTCGTGTTCGGGCGGGGAGTAGATCGTATACAGCTTAAGGGCCGCAGTTTCTGACGTATTCACAACGTTATGCTTCGCACCGGATGGGACAATAACTCCGATACCGTCCTTCACTGGGTGTATTACCTCATCAATCACGACTTCGCCATTTCCCACCCCAATGCGGAAAAACTGGGCAACGTCATCATGTGTCTTCACACCAATCTCTTCCCCGGGTTTAAGGCTCATCTACACGAGCTGGCTGAATTTTCCTGTGTATAATACCCGGCGAAAATCTGTATTTTTTCTTGTTTCGCTTTCAAGATCTGCGACAAAACCCTTCTTCATTTCCTGTCACTCCCATTTTTGGGAACTAAACGTTCCCATGCGGTTCTCCCTTATTAAGGTAACTGGGTATTTTTTTGATTGCTGGGAATGGTTCAT
>PMDE01000023.1:0-3396 GCA_003154335.1 Methanoregula sp.
GCCCGCGTTCGCCTGGCGCCGCAGAAAGACTGGGAAGTCAACCAGCCTGCCCATCTCTCGAAAGTGCTCAAAACCCTGGAGGGTATCCAGAGTGCGTTCAACAGCGCCGCCTCTGGCGACAAGAAGGTATCACTGGCGGACCTGATCGTCCTGGCCGGTTGCACCGGCATCGAGCAGGCTGCTAAGAATGCTGGTCACGAGGTCACGGTCCCCTTCACGCCTGGACGCATGGACAGCTCACAGGAGCAGACCGATGTGGTCTCCTTCGCCGTGCTCGAGCCAAAGGCGGACGGTTTCCGCAACTTCCAGAAAGCCCGCTATGCCGCATCGGCCGAGGAGTTGCTGGTAGACAAGGCGCAATTGCTGAACCTGACCGCACCCGAAATGACGGTGCTCGTTGGNNGGCATGCGTGTTCTGAACACCAACGTTGGACAGACCCGGCACGGCGTCTTCACGAAGCGGCCCGGGGCGCTGACCAACGACTTCTTCACAAACCTGCTCGACATGGGTACCGAGTGGAAGCCGGTCTCGAAAGACGCTGATGTGTTTGAAGGGCGAGATCGCAAGACTGGTGAACTCAAGTGGACCGGCACGCGTGNNGTCGATCTCATCTTCGGTTCGAACGCCCAGCTCCGGGCACTGGCGGAAGTCTATGGGAGTGCGGACTCCCCGGAGAAGTTCCTGCACGACTTCGTAGCAGCCTGGGCCAAAGTGATGACCCTTGATCGCTTCGATCTGGCAAAGGGACTGAAACATTGAACGGTGCAGTGAACGCACCGCATCTCGTGGAACATCACGCTCAGGTGCACCCTGAAATGTTTCCACTGTTCCGTGGATGCAGGCGATAAGGAAGCCGGGCTCCGGTGCGGAGTGCGGGTCACGTTTACGAAAGGGAACCAGCATGAGCTCGCGGATCTCCCACCGGGAGCTCTGCGGGTGCCGGGTCCGGGCCCATGAGGTGGAGGGGAATTTTCTGGCAGAGGATCNNACGGACTCCTTTTCTCTCCTTGGTACTCCGGTCAATACCGGAAAACCCCGACAATCCCGTCTTTTCACTTCCTGTGAAAAATACGCCTAAATAACGCTCTGTTTGCTAAAATAAAGGAGAAATGCACCCCTCCTAAAGCCCGCCAAAGGTCTTAAATCGAGCCGGTTTTTGCCACCTAATTTTGCCCATATGGGCTCCCCAAACTCTGCCAGAATGCGAATATGAATCTCGTTTTTTCAGGGCAGGTTTATAAAATTGGAGAAATCGAAGAAATAGCGGGTAAACGAGGATTTACCTGGACCCGTGAGGGAATGGGTGCAGTGATACCCGGTCGGGATGATCTGCCGGACTACAAGAGCAGATAACGCAGGATTTCCTCGTAAATCATGATTTCCTCTTCCAGAGCAATGCTGCGCCAGCGATCGAGGATATAATTATCACTGCGGGTATCGGTGCGTATGTTGGTTTCGTGGGAATCGTCGTTTGTATTGTCAATGTGGGGGTTACTGTCTGAGGGGGTGGGGAACCAGCATTTATTATCACAGGAACACGGATGGAATCCCGGGTATCAAACGCTCCTGAACTGGCGGAAATCTGACCATAGATCCGAATGTATCCCGTCACCTCACGCCCGGTAATATTCCCGGAGACATGAATACTGTTTACTGATTGTCTGACCGTTAAGAATGACAGTTCAGGACTTACNNAGACCGAATGCCGGTGCGCAGAGGCAGATCAAAAATACAAAAAATATGAGAGTATTCTTCATAATTATGTCCTAATCTAATTGGTCCGTAAAACCGGTAGTTTCCAGATGTATCTTCTGCATCAATAATTTATTGGTGCAGGAATGTTACCCATTGTTTCAGATTTTGAATAAGAAAAATCATACTTTTTTATCGAGGGGAAAATAGTAAACAACTTCGGTTATATCCGCATACAGAACACGAACAGGAGGCTCTAAAACCTCAGTTTCACCCCCATCCATAACCCTTCTTCTTTGAACCGGGCACTAACAAAATTTCATAGAAATCTACGGGTGCACGAAGAAAAATACAATTGCTTATTCTCTCGATGCTCTCTTCATGCGTGCTGTTCAACCCCCTCGTTAGGCACTTCTTCGCATTGTGTTCATTGGTGGTGATCAAACTCATCCCGAACGATCAGGTGTCCCTCCCTCAAAATCCACCGTAAAAATATACATCGCGTGGTTAAACGCTGATTCAAGCTCCCGGGCAGGAATCGAGTCCACTGCTTCCGGTACTCCCGGTCGGCATAGTGATAGTTCATGCGGTCGATCAACGCAGAGCAATAAACCCCGGCACGGTAAAAATTTTCAGCCAGGGAAAAGGAATATCCCATTAACTATATGATACCCCGGATCAATTTCCCACCATGGATCCTGGAATTTCCCGGAGAAGAAAATGAATAATCATATGGATCTGGCTCCTGTCCTTTTGTTTCTCCGCGATCTGGAGAGAAACAACCAGAGGGCCTGGTTTGAATCCCACCGGCCCGATTACGAAGCTGCTCATGAAAGGTTCAGGGAATTCGTTACCGCTCTCATCTTTGAAATAAACGAATTCGATGATCTTGCCGGGGTGACTCCGGAGGAGTGTATTTTCCGGATATACCGTGACCTGCGTTTCTCAAAAGACAAGACGCCGTATAAAACGTATATGAGTGCTGCGATCGGTCAGGGAGGAAAACGGTCGAAGAACTTCCCGTACTACCTCAGTGTCAGCCCCAACAATCAATCGATGCTTGCCTGTGGATGCCATGATCCAAGTTCAGCACAGCTCTTTTCGTGGAGGAACGCCGTTGATAAGGATTCCTCAACCCTGAANNGCTGCTCAGGCTCAAGAATATCACCATCAGGCATTCCGTTACCGACGAGGAACTGTTGTCGCCGTCAGTTGTTCAGGCAGGTGCAGCCGTATTCAGGACCATGAAGCCGTTCAGGGACTACCTGAGATCGATAATAACGGCTTCTTAATGTCCTTTGAATCGGGGAAAACGTTGAGAACAACAGGGAAAAAATTCAGTGCGATACCCGGTAAGCGGCAGGATGTTATCTGATTTTTTCGTTGTTCAGCTGACCCTGCCTCAGCCGGGGTATGACTGGGGTGATGCGAGTGCCGGAAAAATTCACCTCACTTTTTTTTCATCTCCCTCACAGGCAGGCAAATTCACACCTCGCCCGCTCAAAGAAATCATCCGTGAGCGTATCCTCCAGTCCATTGTCCCGGTACACACGGTCGGCGTAGTGATAGTTCATGCGGTCAATCAGTACATAGTCGATCTTACCTTTCAGGAGTCCTGCAAGCCCTTCTGCTCCCGGGAGCACCGGGGCGATCATGGCATACGTCCTGATACCGGCTTTGTGCAATACATCGAGAGCCTGTAT
>PMDE01000023.1:3487-7033 GCA_003154335.1 Methanoregula sp.
CGGAGTAAATCCGGGGCGTTGATTTTGACATCGACAAATTCGCCCCAGGGTTCCTTATGCCCGGTGACCCGTTTCATGAAGCGTGCATAGCAGTAGGAGCAGCCGTGCTCGCAACCGGTATAGGGATTGATAACCCAGGGATAGATCTTTGATTTCGAAAGGATGGTTTTTGCCTGGATTTCCTTTACCAACAGCGTCATTTCACGTTCTTTTATTCTCTATTTTCAGGCAGGGGATTTTAATGTCTCGTGCTGAGGAATTCAGTGTCATCTGCTTGTGGATGTATGAATGCAATTTTTTTCTGGCTACTTTTTCACCTGATCCATGCTAAGTATGCAACTTGTATACTTACCGGGAAAAATGCAATTTACATGAATGAGAGTTTATTTAAAATCGGGTTATCCTCTCCGTAAACAAAGTAAAGTTACATGATATATGAGAGAAGCCATGGGGGGAATAGCCGGTGAGGTGAAGCCCCGTTGAGCGTCAGACCCCCGGTCAAACACGATCCGTACTATTTTCAAAACCCCCCAGAAACAACCTTCCTTTCCCCAGACCCATCCCAAACCCCATCGCACCCCATTTTCCGCCTCCCAAAAGCGTTCACCCGCAACTGATGAGATGCAGTGGTGCTTCATCAGGCAGCCAACAACCCCTCCTCTGCTGAAACCCACAGCCGGTCCAGGTCCCGCGTAACGGCTCGGCCGGGGTCCGGTGAGCAGGGTGTTTGAATTGCCGGTACATGAACGAACAGGGCCTGAAAAACTTAAAAAACATATCTGATAATTCAGGTTCGCCTGTCTTTAGCTCACCGCCTTCTTCAGAAGTGCGACGATCTTCGTCTCTTCGGTGGCAGTCAATTCCTTCAGCGCAAAGGAAATCGGCCACATCGCGCCTTCGTCCAGGTTTGCCGTGTCGTTGAAGCCGAACGTCATGTACCTCTCTTTGAACTTCTCCGCGCTACGGAAAAAGCAGACGACCTTGCCATCCTTTGCGTACGCGGGCATACCGTACCAGGTTTTAGGCGTAAGCTCTGACGCGTTGGCTTTGATGATAGCGTGGAGCCGCTCGCCCATACTTCGATCCGCTTTCGGCATCGCAGCGATTGCTGCAAGAACCGCAGCCTCGTCGTCAACCTTCTTTGTTGTTTTCTTAGTCGTATTCTTCTCAGCCATAGTGTTCTCCTACTTATTGGCTGACTTAAATACATATCGGGTTAACGAGTTGTTTAATCCACCAACAACAAGGCGGACGCGGATACAGCGGTCGAGGCATTCGTTAAGGATGAGCAGGTGAAGAAGGTGTTCTGGATTGTTGCAATGGCCGGGCTGGTGATGGCCCGGGTAGTGGATTCGGTGAGAGCTCAGAAGGTGGAGGGGATTATTACGGGGAAGGGGTGTGATATGATTCCCGAGGCTCTGGAGAAATGCTATTTTTTGAATAATAATGAGGAATTCTCCAGAGCCAAGCCCGTATCATTTTTTAAATAACCCATAACTAACTGTTAAAAATGAAAAAATAAAATTTAATGAAATTTCCAGATTACCTCTTTTCGAGCTCAGGGTAATGACTTTGCGAACTCCCGGACCTTTACCGATGCATCGGGTCTAAGAGGTATTCCATGTCCCGACAGCATTATATCAAAATCAATTGCGGCGATTTTATTGATTGATTTTTGTACCTCACGCGTGTCTGAATTGAGTGGTCCCATTTCGATGTCAGTGCCATTAAACCTCATCAGATCCCCAACAAACAGAATTTTTGATGACCGATCAAAAAGACAAATACTTCCTGGTGTATGTCCTGGTGTATGAATGGTGGTGAGACCAGCGATGGTGTCCTGGTCGCAGAGCTTTATATCCGGTTCTACAGGCATTGATCTGAAAAACAAGCTCATGAGGACTTTAACGATCATTCCCTTGGCACCTCCCGGTACAGGCTGGGTTTTTCTACCGGCAACGTAGTCCGCATCCGCTTCATGAATGGCCACCCTGGCCCCGCTAAGTTTTTTGAGATCGCAAGCGTTGCCCGCGTGATCAACATGGAAGTGTGTCAGGACGATAGTTTTGATTTCCGAAGGTTTACGTTTAAGAATATCCTGAATATATTTTACTATTTTTGCGCTGTTTCGGGGCATTCCTCCCGTATCGATGAGTGTTAGTCCATTCCGAACAATAATAAAACAATTACCATTTACACCATCGATTTGGTGAATTCCAGGTACTATCTCCATAATCCTTCAACTCCATTTTTTTGTAGTTCTTCGATTCCGTTTTTAATAATTTATCTTCCTGAATAAGAATGCCCCCAATATAGTCATCACTATCGCAAAAAACCCCGGTGCTGCCAGGCATAATCATGAGAAACGACTTCTTCGGAAGTGTTTATCCATTTACAACCTTTTATGGCATTGGAGGCCTACACTTCCGAATCATACGTGTAATAAGAAGAATTGGAGCTTTTCGATGTCAACGTTATACGGAAATACCGCAATAATGGAGATAAACCCATGAGTAACAACAATCCGACCGTCACAAGTACGGCTTCACACAGAAAAATCTCATTAGCGGCAGGAATATTGTACCTTCTCACGTTTGTCTCGATCCCGAGCCTCATTCTCTACGGTCAGGTGAAGAGTGCGAATTACATCCTCGGCGCTGGTCCGGACACGGCCGCTATCGTTGGTGGTTTGCTGGAAATTATCGTAGCTCTTGCAGGCATAAGTACCGCTGTCGTACTGTTCCCGATGCTCAAAAAGCAGAGCAAAGTGGGCGCTCTTGGACTTGTCGGCGCACGAATCCTGGAATCCGGCACCATCTTCGTCGGCGTCGCATTTATCCTGTCGATAGTGAGTTTACGGCAGGGCGGAGCCGGGGCAGGCGCGCTGGTTATCAGCCAGACGCTTGTCATGCTGTATGACCGCATTTTCCTGCTCGGACAAAGCTTCATGCCGGCAATATGCGATCTGATATTGGGCTTCCTGCTGTACCAGTCACGCCTGGTGCCCCGGGCTCTTTCCCTGATCGGAATCGTCGGAGCGTTCCCCCTTGTCGCTGCCTACCTTGCTGTTATGTTCGGTCTCATCGGGCAACATGCTCCCCTGGCAGGGCTGGCAGCAATTCCGGTTGCGCTCTTTGAGTTTTCATTTGGTGTCTGGCTGATCGTCAAAGGCTTCGATCCTATTGCCGTTGCTGTACTGGAGTCCAAACAATAGAGTCATACCTGGCAACGGTGCAGGTTGAAAGGTGCGAAGTCCGAATCCACCGGCCCCAGCTAAAAAGAGGTGTATTCTCTCTGAAAAATACATTCTTTTTAAAAAAAATTATTTTGAAATATCCAGGAAGCCTTGCAATGCAGCATTGCTCATATTGATATCAAAAGTACCCTTTCTTTATTTAACAGAATTAATGCGTGAATTTTTTAATGGATTGGAGTGAAAAGAATTGAAAAAATTATCGGTAATCTTATTTTTGGGAGTTTTTATTTTTTTACTCTCTCTGGTATCTCCAGTCAGCGCAGTAGGAGTATTCCGGCCATCGAACGGGA
>PMDE01000155.1 GCA_003154335.1 Methanoregula sp.
TGATCCGGCTGACCTCCCCTTCGATACGGCTCCGCACCACCTGCATGAGATAGACAACGTAGTCGGCAATCACCGTCCGGGTCAGTTTCAAAAGATCGATCTCTTCTTTGAGGGCAGATACTCTCTTCTGGAGGGCGGCGATCCCTGCACCGGTCTTTTTGCAGTCGTCTATCTTCTCCTCCGTATGCCTCAGGCGTTCGGTGGTCCGGGCAATCTCTGTTGCAGTAATACCGGAAGCGATCACGTTCTCTTTCTGTGCGTGCTCGATGGCTATACCCCGTTTGGGATCGAACGGGGAATGGCCGATAGTGGATTTGAGGCGGGCAAGCTCGGTCTGTTTCAGCGTGACCTGTTTTTCTAAGTCTTCCACCTGGTTCCGGAACACGGAACCCTGTGCCAGCCTCTCGCGGAGGTCGTTGAAACGGGCATGAAGTTTTTCCAGCTCTGCGACTTCTTTTTCTGCTCCGGTGTAAGCCCCCTCATCGAACCCGAGACTTT
This sequence comes from Methanoregula sp., assembly GCA_003154335.1. Classification (GTDB taxonomy): domain Archaea; phylum Halobacteriota; class Methanomicrobia; order Methanomicrobiales; family Methanospirillaceae; genus Methanoregula. The sequence goes on from PMDE01000155.1 coordinate 499, forward strand.
TGATCTTCTGCCCCAGTTCCTGCAGGCCGCGTTCCTTTTCGGCCAGCTGGGCGTTGATATCATTGAATTCTGCTTCTACTGTGCCCCGGGTCTTCTGCTTCTCCAGCAGGCTGCGGACCGTGGAGAGCGTGGGTTTTACTGAACTGATGCGGTCCTTCTCCGCCGTGACCTGTTCGAGCTCCCCGCATACCTTCACCGATTCGTCCTGGATAACCATAATCCGGGACTCGAACTCCCCGCTGATACCGGCAAAATGGCTGCCCAGTGTCTGGTGACAGAGAGGGCATACACCGTCAGCCCCGGCGTTCTTTATGACCTCGAAGTCGGCGAGCAGCTTGTCCCGTTCCTCGGCGAGGTGCTTCAGCCGCGAGGTGCAGGTACCTGACGCATGCATTACCCCCGCCTCGCGTGAAGCGACGAGGAGTTCAAGCTCGGTTACCGGTACCTCTTCTTCAATGGACAGCGTCTTCCTGATTCCCGCTGCCAGGGAGTTCATCCTCGCCTTATCCTCGTCAAGGGCGGTGATCTTCGCCCGGGTTTTCTCTACACGGCTCCGGAGATCGGCGCATCCCTTTTTCGCAAACTGATCCTCTGCCTTTACGTGCTCGTAGTCCTGCTTTTGTTTCCTGAGCCTCTCGAATGCCAGCTTCTGTGCGGGGTACGAAGCAACACCCTGCTCGAGTCCGGTGGATTCCTGTTCCATGACAGAAAGCCCGCTGATCTTTGCTTTCGTCATGTCCCGCTGGTGGATAAGTCCGTCCGTCTCCTTTGACAGCGAGTTCTGCCGCTCGATGAGCCGGGTATATTCCATTTTCTGCTCGGTAAACTGTCGGAGCTCTGCATCGATGAGCCCCTTCTTCTCCTCCAGTTCTTTTGCCTGTTTCCGGAGCTCGAGGATGGCATCCCGGCAGGTGACCGCCAGCACGAGAAGGGATGCCTCGTCTTGTGCAGCCTTTCGCTCAACAAGAGCCTTGCACTCTCCTTCCAGCAGCTGGAACTCCAGGTTCTTTGCATCGACCCGTTCCTTTAAGATCTTCTGGCTCTCGGTGTTGAGGTAATCGATCCCAAGTGCCCGCAGGAACCATTCCCGCCGTTTGGCCGGGTCCGTTTCGAGCAAGTTCAGCAGGTCTTTCTGGGCGGCATAGACCGTGTTCCGGAAGTCCAGCGGCCCCATACCGAGTGTCCTCCGCACTTCGGTCTCCACCTGGCTTACCCCGGTTGCCAGCAGTTTCCCGTCCTTATGGAAGGTGGCATCATGGGTGACCGTCTTTCCCTTTTTGAACGTGCGGACAACGGAATAGCTATCCCCGCCGATCCGAAAGTCCAGCCGCACCTCGCACTTCTCCTTGGGAGACGCAAACGAGGACACGATATAGTCGCCTGAGATGCCGGTCGCTTTTACCCCGTACAGGGCAAAGAAGATGGCCTCGACGATACTTGACTTACCGGTGCCGTTGTTGCCGAGGATGCCGGTGATCCCGTCCTTAAAGCATATCGTCTGCTCCCGGAACCGCTTGAAATTCTTCAGCACGATGCGGTCGATGATCACTCAGTCACCTCTTTGTGCTGCTCCATCACCGTCTGCAGCACCTCGAGCCCGCACTTCCCGATGTACTCCTTCTGCCGGGCATTGAGGTTCTGCTGTTTGCCGGCAAATGTGGCAAACTCCCGGATATAGTCGATAGCCCGCACGTCTTGCTGGAGTGGCACCGGGCTCTCTTCCTCTTTCCCTTTGATGCGGATCTTTAAGTCGAGCAGCTGTTCCCGGACGGCCGCAAGCGACTTCATATCGATCCCCTTCCCGTGCTCCCGCGAAAGGCCGTCGAGGGTCACCTGTGCCATCGAGTACCGGGGCAGGGATTTGTTCACGATACGGCAGATGATCTCCTCGGTGATGTCCCCCGGGTGCACCCCTTCACATTTGATCGTCCCGAGGTCGATCATCGGCGTACACGGGAGGTCGAGGTGACGTACCTCATGACGCCCCGGGTCCACGAGCAGCCCCCCCTTGGTATCTGCGATCTCCCCGTAGGTCAGGTACTCGGTGGAGCCCGAGTACCAGGCATTATCCGTAATCTGGCACTGGCGGTGGTAATGGCCGAGGGCGATGTAGTCGAAGCGGTCCGAGAGGATAGTGCTGTCCAGTTCATGTTCCGCGACGGTTGCGAGCCGTTTGTCTTTAATGGCAGTCGCGAGCCCGTGGGTTACGAGCACATTGGTGTGTCCTCCTGAATCCAGCTCAACCTGGTCAAAGGCTGTGCGGTAATCTTCCACCCGGAGCATGTTGGGGATGAGATGGAAGAGCATGTCGCCGATCTCCACCTTCTCGTACTGGAATTTGTAGGCTGCCGTGATGCGTGACGGGTGGTAGGTGAGGACCTCATAGGGCGATGTCGTGTACCGGGTCTTGACCATGCTGTGGTTCCCGGCAATAACGATGAACGGGATCCCGGCGGTATGAAGCCTGTCGAGAGCTTCGAGCACGGTCGTGTAGGCCCGGGTCTTAGGCTTGACGACATCGAAGAGGTCGCCGGCATGGACAAGCACGTCGGGCTTATGGCATATGACCTCATCTATCACCCTCAGGAAGTTGTCATAGACCTGCTTCTCTCGGAGGTTCATGCCACTCTCGGGATCGAGGCGGTTGAATGCTGCGAGTCCCAAATGGGTATCAGCGATATGGATGAGTTTCATCGTATAATCCTTAATGGAATTTTATGGGATATAAGGGGAAGGGGGTCGGGGTGAAAATGAGTAATGATTGAGAGGAAGGAGCGTATATTCAACCTTCTCCCCAATGTTACAGGTTGGAAAAAAATTGTCCAATGGCGGCAATCTGAAGATCTATGATTCCCTTCACGCAATTTTCAAAAGAGGATTTATGAATACCCCTGCATTATCATACATACCGGACATAACCTCCTGACGGAGCGTGAGAAACCATGAAAAAACCTGAAATACTGGGAATATGCGCATTGCTGGTCATAGCTGTGGCGATGATCGCAGGATGCACGCAGGTCCAGCAACCTGATACCAGCAACGCCGTGATAACATACAAATTCTACGGCGGGTTCGTTATGCCGACGTACGCCATACAGGAACTCGTGGTAACAAAGAATAACGCAACCTTTACCATCAGTGCAGCGGACGGCAACATTACCCAGCGATACCAGAAGAACCTGACAACGGAGCAGTTCAACGCGATCGTGAAAGTGTTCTCTGACAACAACTTTTCCTCTTTCGGGGACCGGTATGATGAGGGCCAGAACCACGTGACCGACGTTGGTTTTGCGGATATAACGTTGGCAGTGAACGGGAAGACCAAGACGGTGACGGTGTACAACGTTGACCAATACCTTCCTGCAGGCCTCGTAACCATACGGGAGAAGCTCCAGGAGACCATCACCTTCACCAAAACGCTTGACGAGAACCAGATAAAGGCCCTCGCAGAGTCCTGGATACAGCAGGCGCCGACCTACACGTATGACGGTTCGGGTCTCACATTCGTCAATTACGTCCAGCAGGAGTCATTCCCTGTCCGGCACGTGCTCACCTACACGTTCACGAGCAGCCATGCAGGCTACGGTGACCGGTCCGGGAAGGTGACTGCGCAGGTGATCACGCAACATTCGATACTGATCACGATAGTTGACGGCACCGTGGATTCAGCCGTGATCGATGGGAAATGGGACGAGAAGGGCCAGTTCCTGATCGGCTCTTCACAGTCCCTCTTGTTCCAGCCGAAGTTGTGCGAGAAGACACCATGGCAGGTCTGGGAAGAGAACTCCGGGAGGGTGTACATCCGGGCCCCGACCGACGAGGAAATACTATCGGGCTATTACATAACTGTCTACAGCATCAGTGTCAGGGATGTAAAGAAGGTGGAGCGCGGCATCATGACCTGCCAGGCATGCAATGTCTGCCCTACAACGTACCGGTTCGGGCTCACCGTGAATGCGAGCGAGATGCAGCCATTGCTCGATGAAGGATGGACACGAGCTGGATGATTATTTTATTTTTTGGAAATCTCCTCCCGACTTAACCCGGTTCCGACAACTATTTTTTATATAACAATCCCCGTCAACGGTGAATTATTCTATTTTGTACCGGAAAATATACCATTTTCTTAATTGTTTACTAAGATACAATCTCTTCGCTGCGTTTGTCCGATTGCTTTTTTAAACAGTAAAATTGGCTCCATCTTTTATGCCAAAAATAAAAAAACCCAACCTCAGATAACCCAAAATGTGGAGCCCGGATGCAGCGGCTTTACAAAAATGGCAGACTCTGCGTTCGAACCTTTTTTTCGGATCTGTTCAGATTGCGAACAGTTCAAAAAAGACATTCAGCCGTATTCAGACACACAGGGCATTTGCGATTGGCACAGAGAATACGAATATGAATGTCTGAAAAAATGCAAAAAAGTAAAATCCGAAACCCGATTATTTCAGGTCTAATCCGGCTTTTTTTGCGACGTTTCTAGCGTCATCCTTCAGGTTCTGTCCTTCCTTTTTTGCTTTTTCCTCGGTGCTTTCAGCAGCAGTCTTTATGTCCTCAACTGAACGACTGGCAGCTGTTCGAGTGTCCTCAGCTACTTTACCAGCCTTTTCTTTTACCTTATCCAATGGATTGTCGAACATGGTGATTTCAACTCCGCCCTGGTATCACACAAATCTTCTATGCAGATTGCAGGACACATTCCAATATGAGAGAGGGGATAAAGTCTTCTCAGTTGTTTACATTTTTTGTCTCAAAATCTGTAAAATATATCAGTAAATAAAATAGGCAAACACAGAAGAACAATCTGGCAATACTGTGGTAATTGGGAGACTAAAAAAAATGAACCAGACTGTTTTAGAAGATGGGCAAGAAATGAATTCTCTGCATCCGGATTCGGTGGAGGCAGCAACGCTCTACCAGATGGCCAGAGATATGTCCGATAAAGGGAACCACGACCTCGCCCGTGAAATTCTTAACATTGCAGATACATTGGGCTGAAGTTGGGTTCAGCATTCAGTGACGGGGGACCAGGTACGAACTACCAGGGCAATTTCCTAAGGCAATATCAAATTTGAAAATGTTTTCCTGCTGCATCCTTCACATTTTGAAAAGAATGTAAGAAACGCATCATGGAAAAGATAAAAGAAAAAGTGTAATAATCTGGTTGCCCGACATAAAAACGCCAGTACCAGGTGAAAATGCGCCCGGAACGCAAATACGAGCTCGCATTTTCACGTCCGGTATATTAAGCTCATCACGTTTTTGGGTGTTCATCGTGAGGCAGTTCCGATGAACACACCTGATTTTCCTGATTTTTAATCATCTCTGCGAACACACAAAATACCTTCGCTTCGAGCGGATCATCACATCCGATGAACGACTCGCCTGAATGCTTTTTTGTTAGTTTCACCAGGTTTTCACCGTACTGCTGGTCTTTTTTTTATATGCCCCCCCCACGACCTGGACCGTCGGTTCAGCAATGCTTTCCATTCCCAGCCGGGCGCTCTCAAAACTTCTTCCCCTAATCAATTACCTCCAATTTTCCTTTGTATAAGGAGGTCTTTTTTGACAGGCATGGATGCTGTAAAAATGAGCGATCACTTAAAAATGCGAAGATGCAGCAGCTTAAAAAAAGGGTAAACTCTCCCTTTGTACCTGCGCTTCCATGTGTACCGATTGCGGGCAATTCAAAAAAGACCTTCAGCCACAGAGAAACGTGTATCGACCCTTGAGATCGGCCGACAGAACGGGATTACACGGGTTAAAATTTTTTTTCATCAAATGTAACTGCATGGTCAGAATCCCCATGTCAGCACTTTTACACCGATGGTTCGATTCTTTTAATTGCCCTCACCTATTTCTTTTTCTTTCAGCCCAGTGAATAATCGTGATCCCAGCTACCGCTAATAATGGTAAAATCGGAGAAAGCGGCGACTTGGCTGTCGAAGGGGGAGAATTTGAGGATTTCCTCGAGTTTTGCAAATATTGGGATGTCACTGATTCATTTGGATAAATAATGAAAACCTGATATTGACTTACGGATGAATTTGCTGTGAAGTTTACGGTCGCTATATAATCGCCGGGATATGGTGTATAGGGTGTTCGATCAGAGCACGATGTTTCAGGTCCATCACAGGTTGTCCATAACGGTAACGAAGAATTGACAGACCAGTAATTAATTCCATTCTCTCCAGGCTCAATCGAAATTCTTGATTCAAACCAAGAATTATATCCTCCAGGATTGAAATAAGGCCGCTGGATTTTTTAATCAAGGTTATAACAAATAGCTAAGTTTGTTGTTCCATTTACAAAGAACGTCTCGCCAAGGGAATGGTTCCCGATGGGGTTGATCGTAATATACAATGGTACTGGCAGGTTTGCCTGAATCGGACATATACCGGTGTTACTATCGCGACTGTTGTTTTCAGCCGCAACCAGCGGTATACTACCGAGTATAATCAGAATTAAGAATAAAAGGAGAACCCTTTTCCGGATCACAGCAATCACTTCAGGAAAGATATCTTGAATTACTCTAAATAAACTTTTGATGTATAATTAATGAATCATTTTTTTTAATAAAACACTGTTGATCGGGCTCTGTAGAATTCCTCAGTAAT
>PMDE01000130.1 GCA_003154335.1 Methanoregula sp.
GTTGCCTGGAATGAACAATTCAATCCGCAATCCTTACATTTAAAGATCAGTATAGTAAACGCCTCTTGTGGATCCCAACATTATTCCCTTGGTATATTAAATAAATGCAAGGCTGGGTTGCAATGCAGACACCAGCCGGATTGGTCAAAAACCCCTTCATATCTGTCGGAATCCCAATGTGTCCTTCTTATCCCCTTGTTTTGTGTTTCCACGCTGTGATCCCCGACTGGTATAGTCTTTAAGGCACCAAGCCGGCGCGTCAATTCCTCTTTTATACATCAAATGATATAGTAACTCACAAAATGACGTATTGCCGGATCTGACCTAAAGGGTGAGAGGTGTAGAAAATTGTCTTTAACAGGCAGAAAACTCCTTGGAATTATGCTGCCCCTTCTCACGGTCTTGCTTCTCTGCCAGCACGTGACAGCTGCTCCGGTAAATAAAACCATAACGGTTGTCATGGACAATAATTATCCTCCGTATATTTTTCCTGACAGTAACGGCAAAATGCAGGGGATCCTGGTAGACCAGTGGCATCTCTGGGAACAGAAAACCGGGTATACAGCCTGCATTACTGCCGTTGACTGGAATGAGGCCCTGCGCCGGATGGATACCGGTGACTACGATGTGATCGATACTATTTTTTACAGCGATGCATGGGCACAGAAATACTATTTTGGGAAGCCGTATGCTACTATCGATGTCCCCTTGTTTTTCAAAAATGATCTTTCTGGTATCTCTAATGCGGATTCCGTCAGGGGATTTGTCGTTGCGGTCAAATCCGGGGATTATGCAGTAGATTTCCTGAAGAATAGCGGAGTGAACAACCTCAGAGAATATCCCAGCTATGAAGCAATTGTATCGGCTGCAAAAAAGGGGGAAGTCGTTGTCTTTTGCATCGATAAGCCTTCTGCTCTCTATTTCCTGTATAAAAACGGGATCCAGGACCAGTTCCGCCAGACAGCACCGCTCTATACAGGACAGTTACACCGTGCGGTAAAGAAAGGTGACAGCCAGACCCTCGCGCTCGTCGAAGACGGTTTTGACAAGATCACTCCTCAAGAATACAATGACATCGACCAGAAATGGTATGGCACATCAATCATTCCAGACCAGTACCCGAATTACCTGCTGGTACCTGTTACCATTATAATCTCTCTGTTCCTGCTCATGTTCCTGTGGAACAACCGTTTAAAGCAGAAAATTAACAAAAATTTTGATGAGCTCCGGCAGGAGGTTTCCATCCGTGCTTCACTGGCAGAAGCATTAACAGCGTGCGAGGAGCGGTTTCGCTTCCTTTTTGAATTCAACCCTGCGCCTATGCTGATCTACGAACACGGCAGCCTGCAAATGCTTGCCACCAATGAAGCATTCCAGCGCTACTATGGTTATTCCGGTGAGGACACTCTTGCCCTGCGGCTACCGGATCTTTACCCGGAAGAGGAAAAGGGAGCGGTTGCTGAACTGGCAGCACGCCGGGACAGCCTTGACCGGGATAGGGAATGGCACCACCGCAGGAAGGACGGTTCCCTGATGACGGTCCTTACCTATTCCCACGACCTGGTGTTCAGGGGCAGCAACGCAAGGATGGCCGTTATAACTGACATTTCTGACCTCAAGCGGGCTGAGGAAGCTTTGCGTGACAGCTATGCACTCTTCCGCGAGGTAATCAACAATGCAGATGAGGCGATCTTCCTCAATGAGTTGTCATCTGATAAACCCCGGACCTTTACTCTTGTCAATGATATCGCCTCACGGTGGCTTGGATATACTCACCAAGAACTCCTGCGCATGTCCCTTGTGGATGTTGTACCGAAAAACTATTTTGAAAAGATTAGTCCTTATGTCTTGAAAAAAAAGAGATTGAAAGACGGGCACGCTGTATTTGAAGCAGCCCTCGCCAGAAAAGACGGAACCGCGTTCCCTGTTGAAGTAAATTCGCGTATTTTTCTGTTCAGGGGAAAACGTCTGGTCCTGTCGATGGTACGGGATATTACCGAACAGAAGCAGGTTGAAGAGATACTCAGAAAGAATGAGAAACAACTCGCCTCTATTTATAGTACCGTGGGGGATGTCATCTTCCTGCTGCATGTGGAAAGTAACGGCACATTCCGCTTCGCTTCAGTTAATCCGGCCTTTTCCACGACAACTGGTCTGCCGCCCGATCATATTATCGGAAAGCGTGTCAATGAAGTCATCCCGGAATCTTCGTTGTCCCTGGTTCTTGGTAACTACCGGAAGGCTATCTTGGAGAAGATGATAGTACGGTGGGAAGAAACCTCAATGTACCCCATGGGCAGACTCACCGGCGAAGTAAGTGTTGCGCCGGTTTTCGATAAAAACGGGAACTGCACACACCTGGTCGGAGCAGTGCACGATATAACCATCCGCAAAAAGACAGAAGAGGCACTGCAGCTCGCCCGGAAAAAACTGAACCTGTTGAATGTCATCACCACCCAGGACCTCCGGACTGCACTGTTTGCGATTTCCTCTTATCTTGAACTCATGAAAACGGGGATTTTCGACAAAACACAAATGACCTATCTGGAAAAAGCAAGGGCACTTCTCACAAAAACCGACAGTATGATGAATTTTGCAAAAGATTACCAGAATATGGGGTTAACCCCGCCACGGTGGCAGAACGTGAGCCAGGTTTTTCTTTATGCAATTTCTCACCTGCCGCCCCTTGAAAGGAAACGGGTTATTGCACTTGACGGTCTAGAGATATATGCCGATCCGTTGCTGGAGACAATTTTTCTTAACCTCGTTGGGTACATGCAGAAACACGGGATAGGTTCAACAAATATCTCCCTTTATTACCGGGAACCGGGAAATTCTCTCATATTAATTCTTGAACAAAATGGAGCCGGCATTCCTGCTGAAGAGAAAACACAGTTCTTCGAACGCGGAAATAATGTACGGGGGATCGGGCTGTTACTTGCCCGGGAAGTCCTGTCCATCACCGGCATCCTAATAACCGAGACCGGTGCGGTACGGGAGGGAATACGGTTTGAAATGCTCGTGCCGGATGGGGGATACAGGTTTTTTGAGAACCGTGATTGAATGACCAGCTTTTCCGTTCCATCAGATTTGAAAATCTGGTTGCCGTCATACCATTATACCTCATTACCATCAAAAATATCAAATTGGCTGACACTGCCGGATACCGCATGCATCTATCCCTTTTTCAAACCGTCAAAAAAACCCTGTCATTAAAGATCCGGATCATTCCATAAGTTATTCATGACCTCCTGCATGATTATTATGATCAGGAGGGTGAAGCGAAATCGTATCGGCAATACTGGGGATAGCGACACTACCCCTCATCATCCTCATCGCACGGATAATCGAGACCAGTCTTGAAACGGTCCGTACCATTTATATCAATCGGGGGCATGCAAACCTTGCCGGCTGGATAGGCATTGCAAAAACCGGGATCTGGCTGCTTTCAACGGGTATTGTCATCACCAATCTCGGGGATTACTGGAACCTGTTTGCTTACCTTGCCGGATATGGTATCGGAACCCTGCTCGGCATGCATTTCGAGACCATGATCCCCCTTGGCCACGTGATCGTCCGGCTGATCACTCCCGCCGATCCTTAGCAGCTTATTGTCGAGCTCTCTTCCCTCGGGTACGGAATGACGAGGATCGAGGGATCGGGGAGCTTTTCTCATACCGTTACCATTATTCTCATGATCGTCCCTCGTGCAGAACTCGGGCGCCTCATGGGCGTGCTGTCAACACGGCACCCCGATATTCTCTACACGGTTGAAGATGTGCGGAATATCAGGGAAGGGGCAAAGATCTTCCACAAGGATACCCGGAGCAGGATCCTGGGTTTTTTCGGATTGTGATTTTTGAAATTCACACCCTTCAGGAAATCCGGAAACAAAAAAAACGTAGACTTTCTCCCCGCCTACTAAAACCAATGCCGAGTGGAATGTCCATCTTACCNNGTCCACACCCATACCGATTCTTCGGAGGAATGGTGCGCACCGAAGTGCTCTGCGCCCGTTTCGGGGCACACCTCGGGCATGTCTTTGATGCGGGCCCGCCTCTGACCGGCAAACGCCACTGTATGAACTCGGCAGCGCTGGATTTTCTCAAAA
>PMDE01000090.1 GCA_003154335.1 Methanoregula sp.
TCACCTTTGGATTACTCTCTCGACCAGTCAAATCACGAATGGAGAGGTGAGGGACACACATTTAAATGTGAGATCTGCGGTAATGTTGTAGTAGTAAAAAGAGAGCAGCGGCGGCGAACTGGTCCGCTGCTATGAACCCCCAATGTAAAAAGGAGTGAGTAAGTATGGCAGTAAAAAAAGCAATAGTAAAGAAGCCGGCAGCAAAGAAAGGATCAGATAAGGACCTCAAAACTCTTGAGAAGAAGATCGGCAAAGTGCCGAAGTTTTTCAAGGAACTGACCACCAAAGAACCCGAGATGTTCAACCTTGTTATGAGATTCGAGCAGCACATCTGGGACGATGGCAAAATATCAAGCAAGACAAAAAAACTGATCGCGATTGCGATTGCTGCTGCCCTGCGGGACCAGCATGCAGTCCGCGCCCAGCTGGGTGGTGCAAAGAATATCGGGGTTACGAAAGGAGAAATCGAAGAGGCGCTCCGTGTCACTTTCCTGCTGTCGGGTATGCCCGCCTATGTTTATGGCAGAGCCCAGCTTGACGAAGTGATGCCATAATCCGGTTGAGCGGTTGACATTATTAATGCCAGAATTTTCCTTTTTTTGGCACGATCATTAAATTTAATATACCATGATTAAGAATGACCACTATGCCCCTCAAAGAGAAGATTATGGAAGTAATCGCCGGACCCCACACTGCAGCTGTCGCAACCCTGGACGGGACGCAACCGGCGGTCCGGTATATGGTGCTTTCCGGCTTTTCAGATATGACTCTCGTCGGGGCAACGATGAAATCTTCAAACAAGGTTGAACAACTGGAAAAAAACCCTGACACATCACTTACCATCTGGTCCGGAAAAGAGTTATCCGACCCGTATGTCGAGATCAAGGCAAAAGGGAAGGTCTACGAGGATATAATGACAAAAAAGAAATACTGGTCTCCGACGTTTGAAAAATTCTTTAAGACGCCGGAGAATCCGGAATTTGTTGTACTCGTATTTACCGCGAGCGAGATAACTTACCATAGCAAAAATATGGCAAGCAGGGAAGTATGGACACCTTCGTTTATCGGGATCGATTTGACACGAAGCACTTGAGATTGAAAATTAACCAATATTTCATGTTCGGAAGGTTTCTGATAAATTGGGGATTTGATCAGATTTTTTTTATTGATATGAAACGATTTCTGACCGTTACTATATGAGTACCTGATATTGTCAGGATCGCAGAAACGACCGCCGGCATACGGGACTTCAATATTGTGCCTATACAAAATTATAACCGATCAGCCTCACCTCAATCTCCGGTATGCCAAAAATCATCGGGGTTCTGGGGAGTCCGCTTCTGGAAGGCAATACTGCCCTGCTGCTCCATAATGCCCTGGAGGGGGCAAAGGCAACTGGCTGCGAAGTTGAGCTTATCACGGTAATCAGCCTGGATTTTCAGAGCTGCCAGGAAGTTTATCATTGTAAGGATCATGATACCTGTATTTTTCACGATGCCATGGACCAGATCTATCCGAAGTTTGCAAAACTGGACAGCTTTATCCTTGCCACTCCGGTTATGACGATGGGGATCCCGGGACCCCTCAAATCGTTCATTGACCGGTTCCAGGTCTTTTACATGGCAAAGTACTTCCGGAATCAGCCACTTGTGTCTCCGGATCTGAAAGAAAGAAGAAAGGGTCTCTTCATCACCATCGCCGGAAAGGATATTCCCGGTGTATTCAATGGAGCAAAGCAGACGATAAGGGCGTTCTTTGACATAATCGACTGCCAGTACCATGATGAACTTCTTATCAGCGGCATGGACCGGATCAAAGACATAACAACCCGGCCGGATCTCCTCAATGATGCCTATGAGAAGGGATTTGCCCTCGGGGCCCTCCTTACTGCGAAAGTGAGCCTGCAGTAAAATATGCTTGAAAAAGGTAGCATAGAGTTTTGCACTTCAATCTCACTCAACTGTCCTCGGTATTCCAGCAATCCCCGACCAAAGAAAATACAACATTTTTCTCACGCAATCTCGCCAATGTGTCATGCCGGCGGCAATAAGACCGAATCAATCGCGTGACAGACCCGGTTATCAGGCTTGATATTGTTGATGATTGGATGTATTCACAATCCCGAATCGATTGAGCCAGCGTGACCAAGGAGGGGGCATTTGTCAACGAGACAAAGATCATCATATTACCGTTGTATTTCTATTCCCACTTCGTTTTGTCGTAAGAAACCGGGTGTCCAAGGGGGATTGTACCGCATCAGGAATGGAGCGCCGACCGGTTCAATTGCGATCTTCTTCAGCCCTTCCAGCAGCCGTTCCTCGGCCGATTCCACCTCATCCAGTCGGGCATAACCTTTGAAACGGATGATCGCAACCTCTCGGGGAGGTAGAGTTGTGATCCGTAAACGGCTGTCCAGCGGGTCGGGAATATCATCCCGTCTTTGTCCTGGGGGCATTACGAATGACATAGACTTCGCATCGGATACTACCGGCGCTGTCATTGCGATCTGGCGGGAGGTAATCACTGGTGAGGTCATCGATATCTTCTGTTGCATGTGGTTGTTCCCGGTTATATAGGCAAAAAGAAGGTTAAAGCCGGAATCATTCCCATCACTATCGACCGTTGCAAGCACGACTGACGGGTACTTCCGGAACTCGATCTCTCCCTCTTTACCATTGATTTCATAGGGAATCGTTTCGGTCATGGTCAAAGTCATCTCCCATAAGGCGTATATATCATTGATTCCCCTAATGGATGTTTCGTCCAGAGGGGATGATCTTTTTACAACACCCTATTCCGTTCAGGCAGTTGCAGCATAGGTATCGTAATTCATCCGTAGAAATGGGGGGATGTTTTGTCTCAGAGATAACGGTCTGGCATCAGGGCTGCCAGGAACAGGATTACCGGCCCCAGTATCACTCCTGCCCATGCTGCGAGACCGATAATCCCGATCAAAACCATCAGGATCCGGAATCTTATGTGTGTCGATTTATTGGAGTGGATCGAGGTATTGACGGCAGATACTCCCGCACCCAGTGCTATCGCAACAAAGACCAGGGTGACCAGTACTATCAACCCAGCCGGGGCCATTTGCAGGGCGATAATAGTCTGAATCAGGGTGGCTGCTCCGGTGCCAATGTATAAAAGTCCTGCAACACATCCGAACCATGCTGCAGGGCTCATCTGCGGCCGTCCAGGCCGTTTCAGAAAAAGAAATATACCGATAATCATTACTGCCAGATACGGCCCGAAGATCAGCAGTGGTGACTGTTCCTGCCAGAGCCGGATCTGGAGCTGATTGA
>PMDE01000150.1:0-2870 GCA_003154335.1 Methanoregula sp.
CGCACAGGATGGGAACCGGGTCCCACAGCCACGACCTGGTGGATTTCAAAAAACGGTTCATTGTCTCGACGGTTCTCACGGTCCCGATCCTTCTGCTCTCGCCGGTAATCCAGTCGTTTTTTGGGTTCAGGTTCGATGTTTTCGGCACCATGTATATTTCGGATGGAGAGGAGGCCGTCATCAATAGCTGGTACAGAGTTAACTCAGACCCCGGGAAAATTTCTTTACCTCTTCTGTGCTGCAATTAAACAGGAGACCGGATTATCAGCAAAGATTTCCATCCCGATAATCCGGAGATCTGCATGGGTCACCAAATCCTCCAGTTCAGTGACGGTAAAGAACTTCAGCGAAATGGGAAATATTCCGATTTTCATCAGGAGGGATAACAGCGATGTAATCGATGATCTCTTCTCGCCCAGGCATTCTGTTGCGGATATCATCAGTCCACCCGGTTTCAGCAATTCGTGAATCCTCAATATCACCCGAGGCCGGTCATCAACGAGGTGCAGGATTCCCCAGGCCGGGACAACATCAAACGATCCTTTCTCCAGCCTCTCGTCAAAGATGGTTGCCTGCATGAACCGGGCATTATCAATCCCGCTCTCTGCTACTTTTCTCTGCGCAGCTTCGATCATGCCGGATGCAAAATCTATGCCTTTAATTTCTTTCACCATGCCGGCACACTGAATGGCCATGGTCCCGGTCCCGCACCCGTAATCAAGAACACCGTCAGTGCCTTTGAGGTATTTTTTCAGTTTTTCCCCACGCCTTAGTTCAAACTTTTTCAGCCCCTCGTTTTGCGCGAACCTGTCCATATTTTTTGCGTTCATATCCCAGAATAACTCTGATTTCTTCTCTTTCGGCAGGTTTACATTTTTTACCAGAAACCCTATCCAGCCAAAGGTGATGGGTACGATGAGCAGTAGTGCATGCCAGAGTTCTTTCACTGATGTACCAAACGATCCGGCTGAAGGTTTGCCGGTCATGGTCCCTCAGGTAGCGCCGGTTCCGGTATCTTTATCCGCCCGTGCTTTTGCATCCTGTCTCCGGGCTTTTTCCATCATGTCCCGGGCAAACGCTTCTGCATTCCTGAGGTTTTCAGCATCGGGCTTCCCCTTGTTAAGACCCCCGAAATATTTTAAGAAACTGTTCGTGTTCCAGCCCGCACAGCCGAATTCCCCGATGACCGTGTACCCTTTGGCCTTCAGTTTTTCCCGGATCTGCTGGTGATTCTTTTCGATGAACTCCCTGTTTGCAACGAAGGCCGGGGCCCCGTATGTCGAGAAGAGGAAGGCTTTCTTACTGCTTACCTGTGGCAGCCTGTCGGCAAGGTCAAGGACAGATGGGTCGAATGTCGCACTGTAGATCCCCGAGCCGAAGCCGACAAGGTCATATTCCGCAATCTCTTCAGGCTTAACCTGCTTCGGTGTTTTTACTTCGGCACCGAGCACCTTTGCACAGGTGTTTGCGATCTTCTTCGTATTGTTGTGATGGTACGAGAATACCACCACGAGGGATCGTAGTGCCTGCGTATTTCCGGTTTCAATTTCATTTTTTTCCAATTTTTCACCGTTCCTTTTCATCNNTTCTGTTGGATGTGTCTTGCTATCGGTACTGTCTATTCTGAATGGGATTTCTACGAGTAAAAAAATAATTTCTTTCCCAAAAATGTTCAGAACCCCGCCGGGTCTACCGCGTCCCACCGGGCCTTTGCCATCTGCACAAAATACCATGCCGGGATAATGAGGATGACGGCTGCAAGTGCAGATGCCGGGATGACGAAGACGGCCGCTGAGAAGATCGTGATTGCAAGACCCACAAGCACGAGGTACGTGAAGAGCACTTTTACATCATATACCATCACGCTGGGCGAGAGCCCGGAGAGCCAGGCCATGACCCCGACCGCGTAGAACGAGACNNGTGGTGAGCTTGCTCGTGATCAGCGTGCTGACCGCGACCGGCAGGCAGGCATACGGGCCGAAGGTGTCGAACATCGTGACCCACGTGTACATCGTCGAGGCGATGACGCCCGTGACAATCGCGAACATGAAGAGGAGGCCGTGCGGCGGGAAGAACGGCCCGAGCAGGGAGAGGAAGAACCAGATAACCGCGAGGGGAAGGAGGAACGAGAAGAGCATCTGCCCAATCATCGCCCCGCTCCTGTACAGGTCAAGGACATCCTTCGCAGTGAGCGGCGGATCCGGCAGGAACGCAAAACGTTTCGCGAGCGGTGCAAACGAGTCTTTGTGGGTTTTTTCCGAGCCAACGGATTCGGGATTGAAGAGCAGGATTGCGATCCAGAAGAAGACCGCGAGCGCGAAAATGGAGATGAGGAAATTTTCCCACGAGAATGCAGCGTTAAGCAGGAGGGGTGGGAAGAGGAGCACCGGGTTCATGCCGGTCCGGGTTGCAAGAGCTGCTGCGAGCGTGACAAGAGCTGCGAGGGCGAGCAGGAGCATGAGGCGCGACCGGGCGTAGACTGCCGAGAGGAAAAATACCCCGCAGAGCCCGAAGAGGAACGCGAGCGTGAGGGTGAGAAGTAAGAGGAGGGCACTCACGAGCGGGACACCGGTGAACGGTGAGGCGAGGATGTACCCGAGCCCGAGGGGCAGGACCCAGAGGAAGAAGTAATAGATGGTGTCCTTGACGACGAAATTCGTGAAAATGAACCGGTCGGAGAGCGGGAGGGACCGGGCAGAGTACGAGAGGAAGCTTGCCTGGCCGAAGCGCCGGTTCATCATCTCGTTGCCCAGCAGTCCGAACCCGCCGACCATGATCCCGAGCATCATGTAGTTCGCGTGGATGATCAGCGTGAGATCGCCGGGCGGGAGGCTGTTGTGCATCAGCGGGACGAGGAACGCGCCCATGAA
>PMDE01000150.1:2901-6999 GCA_003154335.1 Methanoregula sp.
TTCCCTTGTGGAGGATCGCAAAGTCCGAGCAGATCTCTTCGGCCACTTCGAGGATGTGGGTCGAGACGAAGATCGTCTTTCCCTTCTTCACGTACGTGGCGAGATAATCCTTGACAAGGTCCTGCATGATGGGATCGAAGTTGATGAGCGGCTCGTCAATAAGGGCGAGCGTCGGTTCGTGGATGAAGGCCTGCGCAAACATCAGTTTCTGCCTGGTTCCCCGGGAGAGATCCTTACAAAGCACGTTTTTCTTGTCTGCAAAGTCGAGGAAATCGAACCACCAGTCCGCCTTCGTACCGATCTCCGGGATCTTCCGGACCGCTCCCACGAATTCGAGGTACTCGATCGCGGTGAGGAAACTCGGCGGGGTCTCCTGCTCGGGGATGATCCCGACCCGGGCCCGGATGCCGATCGGGTCTTTTGTCACATCGATCCCGAGCACGGTTGCCGAGCCGGCGGTCGGTTTTGTCTGCCCGGTCAGCATCCTGATCATCGTGGTCTTGCCGGAGCCGTTCGGGCCTAAGAGGCCAAAGAGTGCTCCCTCATCTACGTGGAGGTTCACGTGGTCCACTGCTGTTACATCGCCATAATTTTTCGATAAGTCCCGTGCGTCGATTACCGTTTTCATGTAATTTCCTGCTTTGCCTTATAGTTCCCCTGCTGTGCCGAAAGATAATTCATCGTCATGCTTTCATCGCGTTCCAGATAAAATCCAGTCCATCCTGTACGATCTTTTCCCGTTCAGCCGGGTTCTCAATCTCCGACGCCTGGACTACCAGCCCCGAGAGGGCCGGGGCCATCATGTGGAAGAGAAGGGAGGGGTCGATATTACGGATCGCTCCTTCCCGGATACCGTCTTTCACGAGATCGCCAAGGAAAAAGAAATGCGACATGCCTTCTTCGTGAGCGCTTGTTGAGACAAACGGTGAGTGGGCGAACTGCTCCATGAATTTCAGTTTCGCGTGATTTCTGATCCCCCATTCCACCATATTGGTGCCGAGACGCCGGATCTTTGCCTCCGTGGTTTTTTGTTTGTCAATTCCTCTGCACATTTCCTTTGCCGCCTCTTCCTTGATCCGGCGGTAGAGGGTATCGATGAGCTCCTCTTTTGTCTTGAAATAGAAGAAGAGCGTGCCGGTCGAGACGCCGGCCTCTTTGGAGATGAGCGACGTCGGGGTGCCGAAGAATCCCCGGCTCGTGAAGAGCGTGAGCGCGGTTGTTAATATTTTTTCCCGGTTTGCAGAGATTTTCTCTTTCTCTCTGTCCGGTGTCTCCAGCTTTGATGGTCTTTTCTTGGATTTTTCCATTGAATTTTACCTCATTTCTTTTTTAAAATTTTTTAGACCTTCATGAAATTGCGAAGGTGACCCCCGTTTCGCGAATGAGTTGTCACCTTCTGATCTGATGACGGGGCTCAATGCCCCCATACCCACTTGCGATGAACGCCGCTACCTCTGTAGGGTACGCGCCCGCGGCGGTTCCGGTTGAATGTGTGAAACCTTCTCGACCCGCCGTGCCGCGGAGAGGCCCTGATGCGGGTGAACCTCGCAATTTTTCATAACACTTAAACGATGTAACATTCCGGGTTTGGGTTTCGTAAATAAATTTTAGTTATTTTTCATTTTTCATTCCGCGAAGAAATGAAATCATTCCTTCACTTCCGCCGAGAACATCATCTTCGCGAGCGGGATCATGATCTTCGTCGGGAGACCTCCGAGGATCTTCCTGACTTTCCCAAGCTCGTCCGGGATCGCGATCTTCTGGGGGCAGGCCTTGGCACACTTACCGCAATTCTTACAGAGAGCTGCATCGGCCCGCTCGCCCATCCCTCCCATCAGCGTGAGCCCGTAGAATCCCCGGGACATCAGCTTGTTTCCCATGAAGTAACTGTTGTATATGAAAAAATTCTGTGGGATGTTGACGCCGAACGGGCAGGGCATGCAGTAAGCGCAGCCGGTGCATCCGACCTTGATCTGGCGGTTGTATGAGGCAGCGACCGCTTCCACCGTTGCGAGATCGTCCGCAGTCATCGAGCCGGGCAGTGCGGTCTCGCAGGTCCTGATGTTCTCCGCGATATGCTTCTCGTCGTTCATGCCGGAGAGAACAACAGTAACCTCCGGGTGGTTCCAGACCCAGCGGAGTGCCCATTCGGCTGCGGAGCGTTTTGTTTTCGCACANNCTTTGAACGTTTTGCGGTCTCCGTGGAACGAGAATCCGGGGTTGATGATTTTACCGGAGGCTCTTGCTGCGTCAAGGAACTCAAGCACGCCGAGCTCGTGGAGCTTCTTCCAATTATTGGCATCGAGCCCGTGGAGCAGGTAGTAGTCGATGTGGTCGGTCTGGAGTTTTTTGAGCTGGATGCCGAGGATCCGGTCCATGTCCTCCCGGGTCTTGACACTCCATGGCGGGAGTTTTGTTGCGATTTTTACTTTTTCCCGGTATCCTCCCTGCAGAGCCCGGCCGAGGAACCGTTCGCTCTCACCGCCGTGGTAAGGGACCGCGGTGTCGATGTAGTTGACGCCGCTGTCGATAGCGCTGCGGATCTGTTTTGTTGCCCGCTCTTCATCAATGCCCATCCGCTTTGACGGGAGGCGCATCGCGCCAAAGCCGAGTGTGGATAGCTTGTCGCCGTTTTTTGGTACGAGACGATATTGCATGCTGTTTTGCCCCGGTTTAGTAGACTGACTAGTCAATTTTTGACATGAGGGGGGATAAATGTTCCGGGGGATGGGGTACGGCCCCGGCTTCTCTGTGATTGGCGGACCCGGAACCGGATTTAGTACCGGACCCGTCGTCAACCTCTTGTAACGTGATCCGAACCACAAATACGGCCCCCGGCCAGAACCCCAACGGGCTAAACCCCATCAGGCCCTGACTTTTACCATACAAATGTGGCTAAATGTGACCTCCCGGATTCCTGTCGATAACCGTGTGCAATTTCCGGGTTTTATTCCGCTTTTTTGCGAATTATGACCTCTGCGTCTTGGGGGTTCAGGTAAAAGAGGTTCAACCGGAACCGTTCCGGGCTTCGTTGTCCAGAATTCCGTCAGGCACTTCTTTGACCAGAGAGGGTCTCCCGGGTGGGTTTCTCCGGTGATCCTTCCCGAAAACGATCCCAGAAACGAGAAGCAGAGTTCCTGGTAATCTGCCTGGCAAAATGCGGCCGGGAAAAATTCCGTCTCTCTCTCATTGGGTCCAGGAAATTTTTCTGGCCGTACGATCTGATCAAGCGATCGTTTCGACCGGATTTTTTTTAGTAACACACCGTTGACAGTTGATTAATTGAAAAAGAAAATTTGGCTGTTAAGGTCTAAATCTCCAAATTTGAACCTCTAAAACATTGAAATTAGTTCAGAGTATCATCTTCCCGGCATCAGCGCCGGGCTTCACGTGGTAGACCTCGGTGACCTTCATGACGACCGCGGACTTCGGAGCAAGATGGGGCCTGACTTCCTTCATCCACGCTACATCCTGCCGGAAGATTTCGTCGTTCGTGTGGATGGTCACCGGCCCCTTAATCTGGAAGCCACCCTTCTCCCCCCACCAGGAGAGGGCCACCACCGGGTTCTCTGCCATGTTCTGCATGGTCTTGTGGAAGTATTGGTCCGATATGAGCAGGGTTTCATCGTCGAGGAGCTTGAATGCCCCGATCGGGACGACGTTTGGCATGCGGTTCTTCGATGATGTCGCCAGGAACACGATCTTTGTCCCGGTCAGTGACTCACTGATCTCCGTTGTCAATGCGACCATTGCTGTCTTCTCCGGATAAGTATTACTCGACAAAAGGAATTAAGGATTGCAGTATTCTTTTTGAAATTAACCAGAAATTTGTGGATAAACAGTCTAACTTTTTTTAAAAACCAGGCGCGGGATCATGATCACTCGTCTTCCATTTCGGCCATGTGTGGGGGCGGGACCGGGTGCTCTGTGATTTGGCGGACCCGGAACCGGGTTGGTACCTGACCTGTCATGTTTCTCCGGAACTGAGGGTACTGAGTGCCGGTTCCGGCATCATTTCTTCCGGCGATTTTCTGCAGATCTGTTCCGTTTCGGATGCCCGATCGTTATCGAATTCATGGTGAAGAGCGGGGAAGACGG
>PMDE01000146.1:0-153 GCA_003154335.1 Methanoregula sp.
CTAATTCAACAAAATTTGAATTGAGTAAAAACATGGAAGCACAAAAGTCATCCTGCAGTTGCGGAGCCGACGGGAAAACCCGTATTATCTACGCCTGCTCCGGGATCGGATCGAATGTTGGTCAGCTCGCGAACGCGGCAGCCTGCCAGCTTG
>PMDE01000146.1:177-2021 GCA_003154335.1 Methanoregula sp.
CTTGCTATCGACCGCTATGTCCTGATTACCCAACTCGGGATCGCGAAGACGCCCGGGCCCGGGTATACAGAGAGTGATGTGCAGACGGTTGTTAATGCCGCAATACGGGAATAAGCAGATAAAAATGATTGTGCTTGTAACCTGTTCGGGTATCTCAAATACCGGCAAACTCACTACGCAGGCAGCCCTCATCCTGATGCGACAGTGGCCGGGCCGGTACCAGTGGACGCATGTCAAAAAGACCGCAACATCGCTCGGAGACGAGGTCGGTGATGCAGACCTGATCGTAGTCATCGACGGGTGCCATGACTGCTGCGCAACAAAAAAACTTGCGGGGACAATGTTCTCCCCTTATCATCACATCATCGCAACCGATCTTGGAATCGAAAAGAACGGGATGGCAGATGTGCAGTATGCCGATATCGAACGGCTGGTGACAGCAGTCAGTATCACATTTTCAGGAGAGTAAACCATGCAGGACTTTTTACAGGTATTTGCTGACTGGGTGACCTATTCGATCTTCGGCCTCGTGCAGGAAAGCCCCCTCGCGTTGTCCGTCAACTTTTTTGTGTACGATACGATCAAGGTCACTCTCATGCTCGCAGTTATCGTATTCGCGGTCGCTATTGTCAGGACATATATTACCCCGCAGCGGGTGAAGAAATGGGTGGCGGGTCGCACGGAGGGTGTGGGTAACGTAGTTGCTGCCCTGCTGGGCATTCCAACCCCATTCTGCTCCTGCTCTGCAGTGCCGCTCTTCATCGGGTTTGTCGAGAGCGGTGTACCGCTCGGCATCACATTTTCCTTCCTGATCGCATCGCCTCTCATCAACGAGATCGCAGCGGCCATGCTGTTTGCATTGTTCGGCTGGCAGATCGCTCTCATCTACATCATCTCCGGTCTTGTCATCGCCATCGTCGCAGGTATCATTATCGGACGCCTTCATCTCGAAAGCGAGGTCGAGGAATTCGTCTACAAGTGCAAGATGCACGATACTGCAGAAAAAGCGAAGAGCTGGAAAGAACGGCTCATGTTTGCAAAAGGAGAATCCCGTGACATTACGCTGAAAGTGTTGCCATACATAATCATCGGCATCGCCATCGGTGCGGTTATTCACGGGTATGCCCCGGCGGATTTCCTTGTCACCATCGCGGGCCCGGACAACCCGCTCGCGGTCCCGGTTGCGGTCCTGATCGGTATCCCTCTTTACTCGAACGCAGCGGGCATGATCCCGATCATGGAAGTCCTCACTGCCAAGGGTATGGCAATGGGGACGGCGCTTGCGTTCATGATGTCCGTAATNNTTCTCCCTGACAGGGTATCTGTTTAATGCGATTCTGGGATAAGATACTAAAAACAGGAGAAATGGCATGACTAAACCTGATGATGCTCTCGCCCGTTTTAATCAGGGGATTACCTGTTCTTCGGCAGTCTTCTCTGCATTTTCTGAAGAACTCGGGCTTGATGACAAAACAGCAAAGAAAATCGGATGCGGATTCGGTGCGGGGATTTCCCGGACCGGGAATATCTGCGGAGCAGTATCCGGTGCAATCATGGTCATCGGTCTGAAGTTCGGGAAGTCGGAGAAGGGAGATGATGGAGCGACTGAAAAGACACGAGCACTTACCCGCCAGTTCCTTGAGGAATTTACTCAAAAGAACGGCTCGGTCAACTGCACGGAATTACTCGGGTACGACCTGAAAAAACAGGATGAGTATAATGCAGCGGCGAAGGCAAACCTGTTCAGGACCAAGTGCCCGGAATATGTGCGTGATGCTGCTGATATCCTTGAACGGATTCTCTGATTGCCAGTTAAACGTACATGTATCTTCCGAGGGAATAAC
>PMDE01000146.1:2058-4582 GCA_003154335.1 Methanoregula sp.
AGCGGTTACTGGTGCGATTATGGTGATCGGGCTGAAATGCGGAAAAGCCGCAGGCGGGGATGATGCAGCAAAAGAGAGAACCTATGCACTGGTGCAGGAATTCATAACGAAATTCAGGGCAAAAAACGGCTCGATCAACTGCACGGAACTGCTCGGGTACGACCTGCGTGATACAGAGCAGCGTAAAGGGGCCCACGCATCAAACACAGTCGGCACAAAATGCCCGGAATTTGCTCGCGACGCAGCGGAAATTCTTGAAAATATTTTTTTATAGTATTAACTGGTGAACCTATGGCTACAACAAAACAACTTTCCTTTCTTGACCGGTACCTGACGCTCTGGATATTCCTTGCCATGGCATTCGGCATCGGTATCGGGTACCTATTACCCGCGGTACCGGCACTGATCACCGGCATGTCAGCGGGAGCCACCTCGATCCCTATTGCAGTCGGCCTCATCCTCATGATGTTCCCTCCGCTCGCAAAAGTGAAGTACGAAGAACTCGGCAAAGTGTTCCAGAATACCAAAGTTCTCGGCCTCTCCCTTGTCCAGAACTGGATCGTCGGACCAGTTCTGATGTTTATCCTTGCGGTCATTTTCCTCCGTGACCAGCCGATGTTCATGTACGGCCTGATCCTCGTCGGGATCGCCCGGTGCATCGCGATGGTGATTGTCTGGAACGATCTCGCTGAAGGCGACTGCGAGTACTGCGCTGCAATTGTCGGCCTGAACTCTGTCTTCCAGGTCTTCTTCTACTCAGTATATGCATGGTTCTTCATCACGTACCTGCCACCTCTGCTCGGTATCGGGGTCGGGTCTGCTGTTTCGATAACCGTGCTCCAGATCGCGGAGAGCGTCTTCATCTATCTCGGCATTCCCTTCCTTGCAGGTATGATAACCCGGTATTCCCTGCTCCGGCTTAAGTCGAAGGCGTGGTACGAACGAGTTTTCATTCCGAAGATCTCCCCCGTCACACTCGTCGCCCTGCTCTTCACGATAATCGTTATGTTTTCCCTCAAGGGAGAGTACATCGTGAACGTGCCCTTCGACGTGGTCCGGGTCGCAATCCCGCTGCTCTTCTACTTCGTCATCATGTTCTTTGCGAGCTTCTGGATGTCTTACCGTCTTGGTGTTGATTATGCGAAGTCCGCCTCACTCTCGTTCACAGCGGCCTCCAACAACTTCGAGCTGGCGATTGCAGTTGCGATCGCCGTCTTCGGTATCGCGTCACCGGCGGCTTTTGCCACGGTCATCGGGCCGCTCGTCGAGGTACCAGTACTGATCGGACTGGTGAACGTTTCGCTTTGGATCAGGGAGAAATGGTATGGCGGAAAGAATGACGGCACGTGCAGCCCGTCGCTGCGGTGAATGATAAAATACCTTATAATCACTTTTTCGGAAGGGGAATCTCATGAAAAAGAAGATCTTGTTTATTTGCCCATTAAATTCAAGCCCGCTCCCAGATAGTCGAAGTTTGCATGAACAAAAAAGACACAGACTGTAATGTAGTGTTTAAAGGGGGACGGAAGTGACCCGCGTTCATCCGAAGACTATTGCAATGATGCAGGATATCAGTATCGATATCTCCTGGCACCGGTCGAAGGTCATCGATGAGTTTTATGGATTGGGGATTAAAACCGTTGTCACGGTTTTGTGATGAGGCAAATAAATCCGGCCCGTTCTTTTCGAGGGCAAAGGAAGATCGTCCATGAGGGTTTTTGTATCCAGGTGCTTCCGGTTCTGGCGATGGCTGATAGTATAACAGCTGCCGGGGGAAAACATCCCATGACCGTGATCGATAAAGTTTTGTGGTAAGTAAGCAGTACTTTTGCTTTGAGTAACCAACCTCAAAAACAGGATCCTTTATGGACGATGCAGAAGATTTGACCGATTACCTGGAGAAAATATGTTATCCCGTTGAACGGGACCTCCTCGGATACCCTGTCGGGAATAAGGAACGCCTGATCAGTGCAATCATAAGTAACGCTGTTATCAATGAACATGTCGGGTTTGAACAACTCAAAAAAATTCCCGTAGACAAGAGCCTGGAAACCATCGGGGATTGTATCCTGGACTTTGTCATCATTGATAATTTTGCAACAAAAGAACGGTACACGGCACAGCAGATTGACGATTTCCGCCAGTGGTTCGGAAATAATGAAAACCTCCAGTTTTTTGCCAAAAATTGCCTCCAGTTACAGAATTTCATCATCTGGGGTCCTGATGAGAGAAAACAACAGAAATGGAATCATCCGGCCACAGTAATTCTGGCAGATCGTTTCGANNTGCACAAACACCATTTTTTTGAAGAAATTGAGCTGTTAAAGGGATCCTGATATCCATTTCCCAACCACAAAACAGGCCTTCTTTTCCTTCCCCCCTTGCAAGACCCCCTGCCACCCCCGTTTCCGCCTCCTATTAGCGTCTATTAGCGTTTTACAGCTCGAAGATTATTTCCCCATTTTCCCTGAATCCGAAGCAAACAGCGTATTTGAAAAAAGTGTGTAAAAGTGTACGGTTTTTT
>PMDE01000028.1:0-619 GCA_003154335.1 Methanoregula sp.
GGAGGAGAGGGCACTGTTCCCCGAATATCCTGCCTTTGAACAATGCTTCCATGAACCGGATCAGGTAATTACAGAACGACTATAGATCTCCCGTATACCCTCCTTCTTTTTGTATCCGGGAAACAGCGATCTCACAATAACCGTGATCTATCTCTATCCCCATCCCCTTCCGGTTGCACTGTGATGCAGCGACCAGCGTCGAACCGCTGCCCATGAACGGGTCCAGGATCATGTCCCCGGCAAAAGAAAAGAGTTTCATGCAGCGCAGGGGCAGTTCGACCGGGAACGGTGCGGGGTGACCGGTTTTCTTCTTCCTTTCACCGTTAAAGGTCCATAACCCGTTTGTCCAGTCCATGAACTCTTTCCGGGTTATATCCGATATTCCTGACCCGCTGGTCTTCTTCCATGATTTTTTATAGAGTACGACGATGAGTTCCACCGGGGCAATCACGTACGGCGCCGATGCACTCGCCCAGGACCCCCACGCGGTCCTGCGTGAAATATTCCCTTCGTTCCAGACAATGGTTGAATGGTAGGAAAAGCCGGTCTTTTTTGCAATCGTGGTAAGATCTGCCCCCACGCTCTGCTGTCCGCCCTTGTTCTTGTCAAGCGGGATGTT
>PMDE01000028.1:636-4224 GCA_003154335.1 Methanoregula sp.
ATCCCCGTTGATAATAGCTGACTTACCGTCGTCAAAAAAGAACTCTTTTTCCACTCTGCACCTGTACGTACAGGTTTGTTATTCTTCACTAAAGCATTACGCTACCAGGAAAATGCAGGCCGGACGAAGTTCACTTTTGCCTGGTATACACTTCGTTCGTGTCAGTGAAACAAAAAATAGTTTATTCCGTCAGATTAGCGGCTGTATCTTTTGCTTTCATCCGGGCCTGCATGTCCACCCGGTATTCTTCAAGGGTTGCACGGAACTGCTGCTTAAGAATCTTCAATTCACCGTTTATCCTCAGCACATCCTTATTGCGGTTCTTAAGAAGTGCGTCTTCAAACGCTGCCTGCCGGGTATCAATCTGCGCTGAAAGATTCTCCGGATAACTTACATCCATCCCATGGAGGCTGAGATCGGTCAGAGATGCGGTTCGCCTTTCCTTACTCTGGTTAAAGACCATCGACCGGGTGGTCTCACTCGCAAGCCACGTGGAATATTGCACCGAACTATAAGACTCAACCGGGTCAACGGCAGCATTAATACTCGATCGCATATCAGCAATACTGCCGTTCAGCTTTGCCATCTGTGCGTTAGTCTCATCTGAGAACAATATACTCTGGTGCCGCATCTCTTCGCGGGCCTGAGTGATCTCGTCAACCGTCCGCAGGACAGGCACCGGGAACGTAGCTGTCAGATAATCTTCTTCTATCTGGCGCAGTCCGGCAGTCCGGGTACCGTTGCTGATCCCGTCTATGTAAGAGATCACCCCATCCATCCGAGCCTGCTGGGTTTTGCCGATATAGGCTACATGCATCTTGAGGGGCGATATGAGTTCAGCGCTGTCCTGGATGACAGTATTCCCGCTGGTGCTCTGGTTTGTACCCTGAGTTGATGCACCGGCAACCGGCACTAAAAAAGCACCGATGAAAAGAAGCACTAATCCTGTTATGAGAATTTCCTGTCTGTTCATGAACGGCACTTCCTGAAAAAACGAACTGTTATTCTTGAATGGTTTACCGGTTTCCTGATTGGAGAGCGGGTAAATAATATTGAAAGGATATCCATGGTTGTTTTCCCCTACCTTGTGATGTATTCATAGAACCGCGTAGTTCACCTTTGTCCGCCCATCTTTTTTATGTTCCACGTTTTTACGAGGGTAATCCCCGGGTGTTGAAAATATCACAACGCTCAGGTGCGGCAACACTTTTGGCAATCGTGCAAGTACAGTATGAAGAGCATGCATTGCATACCGATGCAACGGATCTCAGTAAATCTTCATTGTACAGCACCGCTGATACACGGTAGGCTTCCTTTCCATCCCCACACATCAGATGTCACCCCGCTTTTCCCAAACTGCAAAAATACTCACGAACATAGTGACCCCAGAATTCCTATAAACTGTTATTATCAGACAATAGTTAATAAACATATCTATTTAATTTAAACCTCATTTTAATAAATATTTTAAAAATTTTTAGCAGTTATCAGGGTATTTGCCCTATAACCACCCCTCCCCTCCTGCCTGAAAACCGGTGAAAAAGGCATTAAAAAACCTTACCGGTAACCGATGGATATTGAGTCCGGTACGGGACCAATGCCGGTTCACCGGTTTCTCAATCTGGTGTCGTAAGAGGATCGAAAAAAATAGCTTTGTCTCTTAGTTGTGGTCATCTGACGCAATCCCGACACCAGCATATACCGCGATCTTGAAAAGGCTGTGCGGGAATTGTCAGTAATGGGAAAATTATCTTTACCTGACCCGGAGATCTATCTCCATAATTCTGGACACCAGGGAACAGACCGGGCAGAATTCTTTCCTTTGTGGCATCAGGGTAAAAACCAGGCTGAAACCCGAAAGAATAAAGACCCCACTGAACGCGACGATCAGGATGATTCCGACGGGACTAATCGTGCACGTGCTGCACTGGAAAAAGGAGATCACGATGTACCACACGGTTGCGACAGAAACGATCAGGTTCGACAGTAATGCCAGTACAACCCACAACGGTGGAAGATCCGAATCAGACATATAATCCTGCAGGTTACTTTCCCGGGCGGGATATTATGTTCTTTGCATCAGGTAACTGATAAGACCGTTATTCTTTCACAACTTCCCGCAGGATGAAAAAAAAGTCAGGCTGCCCGGCAATTACGGCACGCGTTTGTCATTCGTTCCATCGTTTGTATAACTGGTTCGCAAAGATCTGAAAGATCAGGATAAAGATGAAGAGCATTGCGACATCGACAAGCAGACTGAAATGGGAGTGACCATTGTAGGCGGCCTGTATGAGGTCATTGCCGTACGTGAGCGGTGAAAAATAAACCGCAACCTTTCCTATAGACGGAATAGACTCAATCGGGATGAAAACGCCGGAGATGAATATGAGGGGGAGCCTGACAAGGTTCAGCATGGACATGATATCCCCGGGACTCTCGGTAGGGTACGCTGCAAACAGGGTCCCCATGGTAGCAAAGCAGAACGATGTGAGGAGGATTCCGGCCACAAGCGGGGCAATACTGATAACCGGGGTCCTGAAGATGAGCAGTCCGGCAATCAGCGGGACAAATGCAATGCCAGTGCTGTAGAGAAACCCGCTCAGGCTCTCTCCGAGTACGACCGCGTTCAGGGAGATGGGGGCAGAGACGAGCCGGTCAAATGTTTTCATCCGCCGTTCAATGGGGATGGATACCGGCTCAATCGAGGACGCAGAAAATAGAATCGTAATGGCTATGAGCCCGGGGATCATGACAGACGGCCCGGCAGAGTTTCCGGCAGCAAAGGCAAGGAACATGAACAGGGGAAACAGAGCACCGGAGACGATGATATTTGGCTTGAAATAGTAGATTGCGATATCTTTTTTTGCAATTGCCCATGCAGCGTTCAGTTCAGCGTAGAGCTGCCCGTTCCGGCCCATCCATTCAATCAACGGTGCTCACTCCCTTTGTCCGGATTTCAAGCCCGGTAAGTTTGATAAATACGTCTTCAAGACTGGGACCGAGTGTGTTGATACTGAGGACCCGGGTGTTGTTCAGGTGTGCATACTCCATGACCTCAGCAATCACATCAGACGGATTCCGGGTGAACAACCGGAACTTGTCCCCCTCTTTCCTGACTTCACTCACCCCGGGAAGTTGCTGCAGATCTCTTTCGCGACCGGTTGCTGCACTACCAAATGCAACTTCGACCGACTGGGCGCTCTGGATCGTTGTTTTCAGTCGTTCGGGTGAATCGATTGCGGCAATACTTCCACGGTTGATGATGGCCACCCGGTCGCAGGCAACATTCGCTTCCTCAATATTGTGGGTTGTCAGAAAGACGGTAACCCCCTTGGAATTGAGGTCGCGGATCACCTCCCGTATGATCAGGTTGCTCTGGACGTCAAGTCCCGAAGTAGGTTCATCGAGAAACAGGAGCCGGGGGTTGTTGATAAGACCCATAGCCAGGGTAAGCCTGCGTTTCATGCCTTTTGAAAACCCATGAACCCGGTCGGTCCGCCGCTCCCAGAGCCCGAAAAGTTCAAGGAGCTCTTTTCCCCGCTCTTCACGTTCTTTTTTGCCGATGGTATAGAGCTCGGCAGTGAACAT
>PMDE01000028.1:4262-14883 GCA_003154335.1 Methanoregula sp.
CCGTTCGGGCCAAGAAAACCGAATGTCTCACCTTCCGACACGGAAAAACTGATATCGTTTAATGCGACGAGTTTCCCGAAGTGTTTTGAAAGATGATCAACCTCAATCGCATTCATCGTACCATGGTATTACCTGTATTGGATTTTAAACGATCCCTGTTGAGTCAGTCAGCTCGGATAACCTGAAAATCTTTCTCGTCGAAGTGGTAAATCTCCAGTCCGGCACGCCCGGGAGCATTGTCCGCTCTTCAAAATCATAAAAGGTTAATCCTGTTCCGGCTGCCTGGTTAGCAACAAAAATCCTCCGTTTCTTCACAAGCCTTACAAACATTCATACGATTACGACTATTTCCGACAGAATGCGCCATAACCTCTGGTCTGGTTTGACTCCACCTTATATGAAAA
This sequence comes from Methanoregula sp., assembly GCA_003154335.1. Classification (GTDB taxonomy): domain Archaea; phylum Halobacteriota; class Methanomicrobia; order Methanomicrobiales; family Methanospirillaceae; genus Methanoregula. Next base: position 4,667 of record PMDE01000028.1, read on the forward strand.
AAATGCTTCCAATGAAAATGAAAGAGAGCAATACGATAATATGCAATTGCGAGAAAAACTCTTCAACTCCAAAATGATCTTCTCCGGATTATACTTCCATGATATCAGTGTTGTATGTAGATGATGAAGAGGGTCTGCTCGACGTAGGCAAATTTTTCTTAGAGGAGAGCAGGCTGTTCACTGTCGATATCGTTCCTTCTGCTCCAGTCGCACTTACCCAGCTGAATTCAAAGAACTACGACGCTATCATCTCTGATTACCAGATGCCGGACATGGATGGTATCGAATTTTTACGAAAAGTCCGGAAAAAGTTTGGCGATATCCCGTTTATCCTCTTCACCGGCAGGGGGCGCGAGGAGGTCGTTATTGAAGCGATAAACAATGGTGCTGACTTCTATCTCCAGAAGGGTGGCGATCCGCAGGCCCAGTTTGCCGAGCTCTCACATAAGATAAGCCAGGCCGTGAGAAGAAAACAGACAGAACGCTCGCTTCGTGATTCGGAGAAGCGGCTCGCCGATATCATCGACTTTCTCCCTGACGGTACGTTTGCTATTGACCGTTCTGGACATGTGATCGCCTGGAACCGTGCCATTGAAGAGATGACCGGTGTCCATTCGCGTGATATTATGGGTAAGGGAAAATATGAGTATGCCCTCCCGTTCTATGGATTCCGGCGCCAGCTTCTTATCGACCTGATTGATGAGCCGGATGAAAAAATTGCCGAATTTTATTCGAATATTTCCCGGACCGGTAACTCAATCACGACACAGACCCACCTTGCCCATCCGAAAGGCCACAGGATATCCCTGCTTATCAAGGTTTGTCCGCTCTATAACCAGAAGGGAGAGATCACCGGGGCGATCGAATCGATCCGGGACATTACGGATCTGAAGCATGCAGAAGATGAACTCATAAAGAAAAACGAGGAACTCAATGCATCCTATCAGCAGATCTCTGCAACAGAAGCGGTTCTCCGTTTAAATTTGGATGATCTGTCCCAACAGGAACTTGCGCTTCGGACCAGCGAGGAACGGTACCGGAATGTTGTTGAGGACCAGACAGAATTCATCTCCCGGTTCTTACCGGATGGCACGCATGTATTTGTCAATCAGGCCTATTGCAGGTATTTCGGGCTGAACCACAATGAGATTCTTGGGAAACGGTTCCAGCCGGATATCCCTGCCGAAGACCAGGGGCGTGTGGATCGGTTATTTAAATCCTTAACTCCTGGCCACCCGGTCGGTACTATCGAACACCGCATCATCTTCAGAGACGGTCAAGTACGATGGCAGCGGTGGAGCATCCGTGCCATCTTCAATCCCTCCGGAACGATCACTGAATACCAATCGGTGGGCATGGACATCACCAGATCCAAACATGCGGAAGTTGCCCTGCGCCAGGCGAACAATAAACTCAAACTCCTTTATAGTATAACCCGCCACGACATCACCAACCAGCTTTCCTCCCTGAAGGGAAACCTTGCCGTCATTCAAAAGAAACAACCGGATATTTCATTCAGCAAGTATTTCCAGAATATCATGACCGCAGCTGAGCAGGTCACGGCAATGATTCAGTTCACAAAAACCTACGAGGAGATCGGTGTTAAAGCTCCCGCCTGGCAGGACTGCCGCACACTCGTAGATACTGCAGCAAAGCAGGTTTCTTTCGGAAAGCTCATGGTGAAAAATGATATCCCTCCAGATTATTTTGTACTGGCCGATCCGTTGATTGTCAAGGTCTTTTACAATCTGATGGATAACGCTCTCCGGTACGGGGGGAAGATCACGACGATACGGTTTTCAGTGGAGCTATCCGGTGATGCCCATCTTATCGTATGCGAGGACAATGGTGATGGTGTTACTTCAGATGAAAAAAAACGGATCTTCGAGAGGGGGTTTGGCAGGAACACCGGGCTGGGACTCTTCCTTGTCCGTGAGATCCTGTCAATCACCGGTATAACTATTGCCGAGACCGGAGAGCCGGGTAAAGGTGCACGGTTTGAGATGGTGGTTCCCGGGGGTGCATATCGGACCGCCAAAGGTGCAGAAAATCCAGTCAATTCCTGAATAATAAAATGATTGGCTTCGATATTCGTTTTGGGAATAATCAGGGCTCAGTTTTTCCAGAATGTTAACTTTCACAGCGGTGGAAGGGATTCTGCCACGACAATTCCAGCCCGGTACCGTCATCCGGTTATTATTGAAAAGGATGTGCAGGCGGCGGAAGAGTCGGGGTCTGCATGTGTTGGGAATTCTGCAATATGATCGGTATTCTCCGCCATTCACGACAAGGCCTTGTCGCCTTGTTCCCCGGTCCTGACCCGGATGGCGCTAATCATCGGGCAGATAAAGATCCTTCCGTCACCATGACACCCTGTCTGATTAACGTTCACAATAGCCTGGACAATCCTATTGATCTCATTATCACATGCAATGAGAATGAGCATTCGTTTTGGCAAAAAACCTAATGCAAATTCGGTATCCTGGTTTAACGGGGACCCCGTTACACCTGTCGCTGAATCCGGCAGAACGCCTGCGGGTAGAGCGCTTGCCAGTTGCATCCGCATGTTCCGGTTCAGGGATCCTCCCAGCTCCCGGGCGCTGACTCTCCCTTTCTGCTCGCCGCGTCCGGTAACATACAGGAATGTGACTCCCCTGACGCCGATGGCTTCAAGGGCTTCTTTGGTATCCTCGACCCGATCATCCCGTACTATCGCAATGATCTGTTTCATTTCTTTTCAGGTCCCCGCCCGCCTTGCCAATTGTCCGGATAGCGAAGGAGTCCTCGACGTAGGTAACGAAGATCTTTCCATCCCCGATGTTGCCTTCACCGGGGGTGTTTTTTGACCCGGTCTTTGCTTCCGTCCTGATAGTCATAACTGTTTTTGCCACTTCGCTGTCCGGAACAACAATTAACAGCATCTCCTTGGGTATTTCCGTATAGTGGATTGCACCGAAGGTAATTCCCATATCCTTCCCATGACCGGTCACGTGGATGCGGGTCATTCCCCCAATCCCGGCGGTATCGAGAGCTTTGATCACTTGTTGTGCCGATTCCGGCCGGATTACGGCCCAGATCATCTTCATGACAATCTCACCAATACTTCATAACAACATCAGAATCATGGGTTTTTCCCGGGGAACCATCAGCTGATACATTCAGGTGGTTTCCTGTTCTGTGCAGGAAATCATAGACAATATTCCCGCACGTCGTTTCCGCTGCTCCTGCTCTGATTTTCAATGCAATATCTGAAAGCCGGCCCGGGGGGAGGTGAACCCCCGGTCCGGCAGGGGAATAAAATGGTGCAGTACAGATGAGGAGTTTCCTGTTTACACCTCCGTTTCCCCGGTACGGATGCGGATAGACCGTTCAACCGGGATAATGAACATTTTTCCGTCTCCAATCTTCCCAGTCCGGGCAGAATCGGTGACAGTGGCGATCGCAGTCTCAACATCTTTCTCTTTGACCACGAGATCTATCTGGATCTTGGGCAGCATGTCAACGGTCATCAGGCCTCCCCGGTATTGCAGGGAGATACCTTTCTGCTCGCCTCGTCCCCGGACCTCGGAGACGGTCATACCTATGAAGCCTTTGTCTTCCAGTGCTTTTTTGACGAATTCGAATCGTTCCGGTTTGATAATTGCTCTGACGAGTTTCATCTTTTGATCCCTCCCGATCAGGCACGCTCTCCGTGCTGAGCGATATCCAGCCCGACATACTCTTCTTCTTCAGTGACCCTCAGTCCGATCGTCTTGTCGACGATAACTGCAAGAATGTAAGTAATCACGAACGCGTAGATTACTGCTGCGCCTGCACCCACGACCTGCGATATGAACTGGCTCACATTCCCTTCAAGGAGTCCTGATTTGCCGTTGATGGCTGCTGCGGCGAAGATACCTGTGGCAAGTGCACCCCAGAGACCGCCCATTCCGTGGACTGCCCATGCATCGAGGCTCTCGTCAACTCCTTTCTTCTGCCGGAACAGCATGATGCCATAGCACAGCACACCGGCCACGCCTCCGATGACAATTGCTGCCATCGGGGTCACGAACCCGGCTGCTGGGGTTATCGCAACAAGTCCTGCCACTGCACCAGAGACAAACCCGAGCGAGCTCGGCTTGCCCCCGTGGGCCCATGAGATGAGCATCCACGCTAATGCTGCCGCTGCTGCCGCCGTGTTGGTGGTGACGAATGCTACTGATGCCAGCCCGTTTGCATCAACTGCGCTGCCCGAGTTGAACCCGAACCAGCCAAACCACAGCAGTGCTGCACCCAGGATAGACCAGGGAATATTTGCCGGTTCCATCCCGTACTTACCATACCCGACACGTTTTCCAATCACCAGCGCGAGTGCAAGTGCCGCAAACCCTGAACTGATGTGGACGACCGTGCCGCCGGCAAAGTCGATCGCACCGAACTGTGCAGTCCAGCCACCGCCCCACACCCAGTGGGCGAGCGGGTCATAGACAATCGTGGTCCAGAGTGCCGCAAAGACAAGGTATGAGCTGAACTTTATCCGCTCTGCGAAACCCGAGGTCACGATTGCCATGGTAACTGTAGCAAACACGAGCTGGAATACCATGTACAGCAGTCCCGGTATGACCGGGCTGTAGGGGCCGGGATCCATGCCCACACCATTTAGTCCAAGGTACTGTAAGTTGCCGATGAATCCCCCGACATCCTGGCCGAACGCGAGGGAGTACCCGAATAACACCCACTGGATGCTGACGAGTGCAAAGGCAACGAACGACAAGGTGATCATATTGATGAAGTTTTTCTTCCGTACAAGACCACCATAAAACAATCCAACGCCCGGCGTCATGATCATGACAAGCGCCGTGGAGGCGAGGATCCATGCTGTTGCTCCTGAATCAATAGCCATTCGTTTCACCTGGAAAGAATACATTTTGAGATCGCGTCATCCCGGACATTCTGAATTCCCGGGCGATACAACTCCGATCAGGTAAGAAATCAGGCACATGATGGTCCCGAATGACGCAAAGACCTGGATTATTTACCCATCCTTCGTCTTCCTGTGTGACTGGAACCATCATATCCATCAACTTTCCTGATCCGTTGATACATTTTCAAGAATTTTAGGAAAGAAGTTTCGTTCCTAGTATATTTAAAACTTGTTATTAGCACTTTAATATCATTCTCTGGTTTTCAGTAGTAATTCCAACTGTTGACGAAGTATGCGAGCAAGTGATTCCGCGCAAAATTCAGATTCCTGACCGTCAGGAAACGAAAAAGAAGGATATTTTTACCGATATGGGAACGTGCGGAGAAATAAACAGTATCAGTTCAGCAGCACCCGCTCCCGGCATTCTTCGTAAGCCGGACCATTACCTCGTTCTTCCCGGCCTGTTCTGTTGCCACCGCGTATCCCTTCTGTTCCGCATCAACCTCAATCCACGGGGGGATATGATCACAGAGGACCTCAAGCTGCTCAAAGGCGCCTTTCCGGACAAACTCCTGCAGGACCTGCTTGCTGGAGACCTCCGGTCGCTTGCCCTGGATCTCTTTTATGGAGATCGTGAAGTGACCTGCAGAAGTCTCAGTGGGTGCCGGGATGCCGGCATCTGGGGGCACACATGCGGCAGCCTGTTCGGCTTTCTCGTTGAGCCAGACGCTATCGAGGAACTCGGCCGGGGTTCCCGGGATCTCCCATACGGATAACCGTGCCTTCCCGAGCTCGAAGAAAAGGGCACCGCTTGCCGATTTTGCGACGAAGACATGACAGTCCCTGAGGAGGGTTTTGAGTTCGTCTACTTTTTTCCGCAGTCCGCGAAGACCGTTGGCCGGCTCGATGGCAAACGCCATCTCCCGGTCCTTCTCCCAGGTACCCCGGACCCTGCGGTACACGACGATATTCCCCGGTTCATTGAGGGGAACAGAAGCACCGTCTGTGCCTATGATGGCTGCTATTTCCTGGACACACATGATCTCACGCCCTTTTTGTTACAGCAGCAGCCGTTCGACCGGCTTTCCGCCCTCGATATGGGAGTCGAGGATTTCGCAAACGTCATCCGGGCTCACGGACCTGTACCAGATATTATCCGGGTATACGACGACGATCGGTCCTTTCTCGCAGATACCGAAGCAGCCGGTATTGGTGAGGAAGACCTCGCCCCCGCTGCCGCGTTCTTCGATCTCTTCCATGAACTTCTGCATTACGTCGACACCGGTCTTGGTGTGACAGAAGCCTTTCTGCGTCCCGTTCGGGCGGGAGCTCGTGCATACAAAGATGTGTTTTCCTGGTTTCTGCATCTTAACAACCTTCCCTTATCATCATTTTTTCCTTTGCCTGCGCCCGGTAGGACGCGTATTTCGCTTCAAGCAGTGTATTGGTAAACCGGTCGAGAAACGCGAGTGTTCCTGCGTACCCGACCGAGAGGATACGCTGGCCACCGGTCCTGTCATGGATAGGGAACCCGACCCGGACTACAGGAATACCCCGGCTCTCGGTCAGGAACTTACCTCCCGAGTGGCCAACGGCAACGTTCACTCCCGCCCCAGCCGCCGCCTCTTCGATCGCAGCAAAATCTGTCTCCTCGAGAAGGATTGGCTTGTCATCGACTTCAGCGAGGACCGGTACAAGCAGCCCGGCGAGTTTGCTGTTTTTTGTCCCGCTCGCGATGACGACCGGGGGAGCCCCGTTTGCGGTAACTGTCCTTACGAGAGCATACACGATCTCAGGTTCGCCGTAGATAACTGGTCGCCCTACGGCGTTGTACTTGTGCGAATCTGCCATAGCATCGAGGAGCCAGCCCCGCTCGAGCGTGAGCTGGTCCGGCACCGTACCGCTGGTGAGCCCCTGCAGCGTCTCAACGAACTGGTCCGTCGCTTCAATTCCCATAGGCAGGGGCAGGTTGATAAGTGGGACTCCGAACTGCTCCTCAAGAAACCGGCCGGGCGAAAGTGCGTCCGGGCAGGTGAGCCCGAACTGGATCGTGAGAGGAGCGCCTGGCATCCGTGTGATCTCCTCTGTCTTCGTCCCTCCCGGAGGGATCTTCTGGTACCGTCCGCCGTACGGCCGGTCGAGCGTCAGGGAATAATCGGGCACCAGCGTGTACTCCACATCCATCAGTCCGAGAATGCGTTTGATTCCGCGGATGTCTGCCGGGCTGATGTGGGGGATGATCAGGTTGATCCGGGTGTGTTTTTCGGTGGGCTTTGCAAAGTGGGCAATAATGCCCCGGGTAGCAGCCCAGAACCCTTCGGTATGGCTCCCGCTGTAACTCGGGGTTGGCACCGGGACGATATCGACATCTTCGATCTGTCGCTCCTGGATGTATGTCGCCACAATGCGATCGAGGTCCTCGCCCATCGTCTCAGAGAGGCAGGTAGTGAGGACCCCGATTACCTTTGGATTGTAGACCCTGAGGACGTTGTCGATCGCTTTTTTCAGGTTCGCTTCCCCGCCGTAGATGGTCTGCTTCTCGTTGAGGCTTGACGAGGCGATGTCGACTGGTTCGTTGAAATGCTCGACATTTGCAAGCCGCATGTACGTGCTGCAGCCCTGCGAGCCGTGCGAGATGACCATTGCGTTCTCGATCCCCTTGAAGGCAATCACGCCGCCGAGCGGCATGCACATCTGGCACTGGTTCTCGTTTACCTGACGGGCTTTGCCCGCTGGTTTTGGTAATTCTGAACAGTCCATATCAGCACACCTCCGGTGCAAGGGTCCGTTTCAGCTGCTTCCAGACCGGCGAGCACGTGGTGACATAAACCTCGTGCGCGAAGGTAACTGCTCCTTCGAATCCCGCGAGGCACTCCTTCCGGTCATGATTGTGGTCTACGAATCCTATACCGAGTTTGTACGCAAGAACACGTTCCTTGACTCCGCCGGCCATCACGTCTACGTGTTTTTCGAGCAGGAACTTCTCGAGTTCCGCGGGGTTCGCATCGTCGATTACAACAGCGTCTGCACCCAGCATTCCGCTGATGTCGTCGTACTCCTCCTTCTTCCCGGTCTGGGTGCCGGTAAGGACAATCTCCATCCCGAGCTCTTTGAGCTGCCGGATTATGGCGACCGCCTTGTAGGCGCCGCCTACATAGATGGCTGCCCGTTTGCCGGCGAGTTTCTTCCGGTACCGCTGGAGGACCGGCTGGATCCGGTCCATCTCCCGTGCAATCAGGGCCTCGGTGCGCCGGGTTATCTCCGGGTCATCGTAGAATACAGCGATCCGCCTGAGGCTTTCCGCGGTATTCCCGGCGCCGAAAAAGTTGACGGAAATGAAGGGTGTACCGAATGTTTTCTCGAGATTTACCGCGACCCAGTGCATAGACCCGGTGCACTGCACGATATTGAGGCAGGCCCCTGGAGCCAGTTTCAGTGCCGCGACCGTGGAGTCTCCAGTGAACGCGACGTTGACCTCAATGCCGATCTCTGCGAGGTAGTTCCTGATAAGCCAGGTCTCGCCGCCGAGATTGTACTCCCCGAGGAAGTTGAGTTTCCTCGTCTTTTCGACGGTCCCTTTGTCTTTTGGGGTGATGAGTTTCATCAAAGCCTCGGCAGCGGACCGGTACCCGACAACTTTGTTCCCTGATATGAACCCGCTCGACTCGACCGGGATGACATCGATGCCATACCGGGCTGAAGCCGCTTTGCTGACTGCGATGATATCGTCGCCGATCATCCCGGAGACGCAGGTCGCGTACACGAAGATGGCGGGAGGGTGGTACTTCTCCACGATCTCATCTATCGCAGCGACGAGTTTCTTCTCGCCTCCAAAGACCACGTCCCGCTCTTTCATATCGGTCGAGAAGCTGGACCGGTACATCTCCGACCCGCTCGACAGGCTCCCCCGGATATCCCACGTGTAAGTGGCACATCCTATAGGGCCATGGACGAGATGGACGGCATCCGTGACCGGGTTTAAGACAACCCGTGCACCGCAGAAAACACAGGCGCGCTGGCTCACCGAGCCCGCGAGGCTGTCGTCTGTGCAGTGGATTGCAGACTTGTTCTTTCCGCCGCTCGAAATGGAGTTCTGGCGTTCGCCGATGCAGGCATCCGGGCAAGCTTTCTGCACGCTGATTTCCTCCATGGTTTACCTCCTTATTGTTTCTCACAATACGAGTTCGAAATCCTCGTCGAGGCAGTCGCGGTCCCGGCGTTCAAGGAGCGCGTTGCTTATCTGCTCGATAAGGCGCAGGCACCCCCGGTAGCCGACGACCGGCATCAGGGGATGGACGGCCCGGTCAAGGATAGGGAAACCGACCCGGACGAGCGGGATGTCCTCTGCCCGGGCTATGTACTTGCCGTACGTAGTCCCGAGAATGAGATCGACTTTCTCCTCCTTGATCCATTGGTGGAGCTCAAAAAGGTCTCCTTCCGCTTTTACCCTGCTCCCTTCGATCCCCGCTTCTTTGAGCAGCTTCTGGATCTCCACGTCGAATTGTTTCCCCGGTGTGCCCGTAAGGATGTACTTCGGGACCATGCCCATCGTGATGACCAGTTCGGTGAGGGCAATGACGTGGTCGGGGTCGCCGAAGATCGCGACCTTCTTCCCCTGGTAGTGGAAGTGGGTGTCGATGAGTGTATCCACTACCTGACCGCGTTCGAGGGTGAGCGACTTTTGAACGGTGATCCCGAACCAGTTTTTGATCGCCATGATGAAGTCATCCGTCGCTTTCAGGCCGATCGGGAGTTTGAGCGGGATGCCCGTGACCCCGAATTTCTCCTGAAGGAGTTCAGCGGCATCGTTCGATGCAAACGCCCCGAGTGCGATGGTTGCCGATGAGTTGGCGGAATCGCGGATCTCTGCGATGGTTGCTCCACCCTCGGGGTACATCTCGTACTTGCTGGTCAGGGGGGAATCAAGCACGTTTGAGGTATCCGGGAACATGATCGTCTTCACGCCGAGTTCGGTAACGATCCGCCGGATCTCACGCATATCGCCCGGGTTGACGAACCCGGGGATGACGTTGAGCTGATCTTTCTTTTCGCCGCCATCAGACTGTGCGAGGTAGGAGACCATCGCTTTGACCATCCCGGAGAACCCGGTGATGTGCGAACCCTGGTAGCTCGGAGTGTTGACGTGGATGACGTGCCTGCCCTCCGGGATCTCGGACTGTTTGAGTATGTTTGGGAGGTCATCTCCTATTGTCTCCGACAGGCAGGTAGTGTGGACCGCCATGATCTCGGGGTTGTAGATCGCAAACACGTTCTTGATCGATGTTTTCAGGTTCGCTGCCCCACCAAAGACCGA
>PMDE01000028.1:14945-16875 GCA_003154335.1 Methanoregula sp.
TTCCATGCGGGGGTCGTGAGGGCATTGACAACATCGCGGGCGAAGTTAACCGCTCCGTTGTATCCTGCGTACGGGCCGCTGTAGTCGTAGGCGTGGAGTTGTTTTGAGGCGACTCCCATCTTGTGGACTATATACTTGTCCCTGACCCCCGAGAGGAAGAGGTCGGGTTTAACCGTCTGAATCAGGACCTCGACTTCATGGTGGTTAGCATCGTCGATGATGACCTGCCCTTCTTTCATGTTCGGGTAGATGCCCTCGTAGTAGTTGAGCGGAACTTTGGTTTTGAGTTCGTCATACTTCTCTTTTGACATGTTCAGGTGGACGTGCGCTTCCTTGTACATCTTCTCGTCCGGGACGAGGTGAAGTTCGGGGATGTTCTTGCTGTCAGCGTCGGTCTTGATGCTGGGTATGACCTGCCGCCCTTCGTAATCGTCCCGGTGGGCAAATTCGTAGCCTGCGATGATCATCTCCATGCCAAGGTCGGAGAGGAGGTACTGGTAGTGGTGGCTCCGCGATCCGCCGACAATGGCAAAGGCAGTCTTGCCCTGCAGGACTTTCCGATACTGGTCGAGGACAGGCCCGACCCGCGCGGTCTCCCGCTCGATGACCTCTTCGGTCTTACCGATAATCTCCTCGTCGCCGAAGACCTGCGCGATCTGGCGTAATGACTGGTTCGTCGCTTCGATGCCGATGAAGTTGACTTTCAGCCAGGGAGTACCGTACTTTGTCTCCATCATCTCGGCGATGTAGTTGATCGAGCGGTGGCACTGGACGAGATTGAGATCCGCCAGGTGCAGGGTTTTAATGTCCAGGTAGCTGGAGTCCCCGGTGAGGATACAGTTGAGCGTATAGCCGATCTCCCCGAGGATCCACTCAAGTTCCCAGCCGTCCCCTCCGATGTTGTACTCGCCGAGGAGATTGATGACACGTTTACCGGGTTTCCGTTCGGTCCCGGTCCCGACGACGTTTTCCATCAGGTTGTTGTTTGCGATATGGTGACCTGCCGACTGGCTGACCCCTTTGTACCCCTCGCAGTTGTACGCGAGTACCTGGATCCCGTGGCGTTCTTCTGCTGCTTTTGCGACAGCTCCAATATCGTCGCCGATGAGCCCTACCGGGCACGTGGAGCAGATGTTGATGGCCCGCGGGTGAAATGCTGCGACGACCTCATCTACCATCCTGGCGAGTTTCTTCTCACCGCCAAAGACGATATCCGGCTCCTGCATATCGGTCGTGAAGCAGAGCTGGGAGTAAATTTTGTCTTTGGGTGTAGCGTCATCGGCCCGAGCCTTGTTCCGGCGTGTTCCCCAGCTGTAGTACCCGCAGCCTACCGGGCCGTGGGTGATGGTCACCATGTCTTTTATAGGGCCGACGACCACGCCTTTGCATCCCGCGTATGCGCAACCCCGTTGCGAGATGATGCCGGGGATGGTCCGGGTATTTGCCTCGATCTGCGGGCAGCACACCGCCGTGTCATCTTTAACTATGAGATGTTTCTTCCGGTTTTTCTTTACCGTCTCCGGGTACGGGGTCAGCATCTCATCGATCGTTCCTTCAATGTCTGTCATGTTCAGATGCCTCCTTACCAGATTGCTGCTTCCCCTGATTCGCCGGTACGCACGCGTACCGCGTCAAGGATCGGCATCACGAAGATCGTCCCGTCGCCGATGCCATGTTCGGTCCGGTTTGCGTTGGTTATCGCTTCTACGATCCGCGGCACATCGTCATCATGTGCAAGGATGGTGAAGAGCCGGCGCGGATAGAACCGGGAACCGTCGAGAAAGCTTGTTACCAGCTGCTCGGTGTCCTTCCTGCTGCCTGCTTCGTCCACGCTCATGGCAAGAAGTTTTTCCCTGCACTCCTCGATCTTAGCCGGGTCGGTGACGAGCCTGCCCCTGCCGGTGACTTTCACCGCGGTGAACCCGGCGAC
>PMDE01000028.1:16889-20893 GCA_003154335.1 Methanoregula sp.
TCCTCAATAGCTACGAGGATGAGGGTCTTTGGGATCTCGTCATACACCATGCCGCCGATCTTGATGCCTTTCTGCTTGCCACGTCCCACGACATCCACCATCGTCGCTGCGTTGAATCCCGCAGAGGAGAGCTCTTCAAGCACGTCGTCTTTCTTTTCCGGTCGTACAATTGCACGTATCAGTAACATTCCTCACTTCCGCCTTCGTTTTCCTGTCTGGTTTTTTGTTTATTCTCTCTCTCACATTGCGTCGAGGAAGCCGTGCTGCATCATGAGTTCCTCTAAGCGTTCCTGTTTCATCGGTTTGGGGATGACGAACAGCTTATTTTCATCAATAGCCTTTGCCAGTTTCCGGTACTCGTTGGCCTGGTTGGAGGTCGGATCGAAATCGATGACCGTCTTTTTGTGGATCTCGGCCCTCTGGACAAGGTTGTCACGCGGAACGAAGTAGATGAGCTGGGACCCGAGTTCCTTTGCAAATGCCTCGAGAAGGGGAAGTTCGTTATCAACTTTCCTGCTGTTGCAGATGATGCCGCCGAGCCTCACTTTGCCGTTCGTTGCGTATTTCTGGATACCTTTTGCGATGTTGTTGGCTGCATACAGCGCCATCAGTTCTCCTGACGCGACGATGTAGATCTCCTCGGCTTTCCCTTCACGGATCGGCATCGCAAACCCCCCGCATACGACGTCGCCGAGCACATCGTAGAAGACATAGTCAAGGTCGTCAGTATATGCCCCGAGTTGTTCGAGCAGGTTGATAGACGTGATGATCCCCCGGCCGGCACAGCCTACACCGGGTTCCGGCCCACCGGACTCCACACACTTAACGTTCCCGAACCCGGGTTTCAGGATTTTATCGAGTTCGATGTCGTCGCCTTCATCCCTCAGGGTATCGAGAACGGTTTTCTGGCACAGGCCATGCAGGAGAAGCCTCGTGGAATCGGCCTTGGGGTCGCACCCGACTACCATCACCTGTTTTCCTGATTCTGCAAGCGCAGCAACTGTGTTCTGCGTTGTTGTCGATTTGCCAATGCCACCCTTTCCGTATATTGCCACTTGTCGTTTCATTTTTTATACGCCTCTTCTTCTTATTCTGCTCAATTTTTTTCGGATTCTTCAATGATAAAATCTTAAAAGTTCTCTTTTTTACCTGTCACCACAGTGTCGCTTGCAGCCGGACGTTTGTTCCCTGGGATCCACCTAACCCAACTACCGGTTCGGGACCAAAGGAAGGTGAGTGTGTGAACAGGTCATTGAGTTCAGGTACTCGTGCCTTAGTCATTCCGCCCAAGAGTAGACTGGTTGATCCTTTCTTCTGACAAGAGCGAGCGTGATCGATGCTGAACTGATGAGCATCGGCCATCGCCGTCAGGGTATGGACAGTGGTCGATTGGACACGACTATCCCTACCTTCGGTTGAGTGCTTTTTCATAGTGCCTCCTTTTGTTACGTACAATCATTAAATGTGCAAATATTTATATTAGATCGTAAGAACCTTCCTTCCATCAATGAAACATACAAGTACGTTCCATCATGCCCCTACAAAATCGCCGGGAATGCCGGTTGACCGTCACTTCTGAAAAAATCGAATTAATCCGGATTTCAATGATCGGGATCCGGCACGGCAGTTATTGATCCCTACAGAGCCTGGTTCACTCAAAAGTACCCGGCAAAGAAACGCAGTTCCGTAATGATCCCGGCAGGGGAGTATTGAATTATTTTTAAAAGACCACCCCATTTTCAGGGTGATAATATTTTGGATTTTGATGTACAGAGATGTCAGGATCAAAAAAATCCCCGAGGGAAAAAAAGTCCGGCACCTTATACGGTATACCCATAAAAAAAATGGGGATAACTCATTATTCTTCTGGTTTTGATTCACTTTCCTCTTTTGCCTTCTTCAGGTTCTGCCCAAGAGCAATCACGCCGGTCATGTCTCCCAGTCCCATGGTATTCAGGACTGGCGAAGGAACGAGGATCAGGACTGAATTATTTGTTTTGAGTCCCTCGTACAGCATGTTCATTCCCCGGAGGTGGAGTGCGGTAGGATTTCCCGCATAGGTTTTTGCAGCTTCTTCGAAACTTTTGGCAATCTGCCGTTCGGAATCCCCGAGGATTACCCGTGCCTGCCGCTCGCGGTCAGCCTGTGCCTGCATGGACATGGCGTTCTGAAGGTTGACCGGGATCTCCACGTCCCGGATTTCTACCGATAAGACATTGATCCCCCACCCGTCAATCCTTCGCTGGATTGTTTTCTGGAGTTCATTGTCAATCATCTCCCTCCCGGCCAGCATATCAGCAAGCATGGTCTTACCGATGACATCCCGGAGGGCTGTCTGTGCAGCAAGGAGCACGGATTCCTTGTAATTCTGTACTTCAAGAGCTGCTTTCTGGACGTCAGTTACCTGCCAGAACAGCACCGCATCAACATTCACCGGTACAGTATCCTTGGTTAGGGTCTGTTCTGCATTAAATGAAGTCGTGATCACCCGGGTGTCAATGACGTAGGGGATCGTGTTGAGGAATGGGATAATGACTATCAGCCCGGGTCCCCGAATTCCAACAAATCTTCCCAGGTACAGCACGACCACTCGTTCCCACTGCTTGACAATCCTGATGCTCAGAGCGGCTAATACGATGAGAATTATCAGGACGAGAATGATAGTTATAATCGTCAGAGCGTCCATAGTTATCCACTTTNNAAACATATAAAAGGTAGTGTCAGTACAATCACCTATTTAGGGTGATATACCCGACTTTTTACCAGATGTTTGCCGAGCATGTCATCTACAATCTTGCTCTTGCAATTGTCCTGACATTTTTTGTACAACGGGAGTTTGCCGGCTGGGGCACTTTGATCATCGTAATCAGCGGATGTGTCCCGGATATTGACGGTATTTTCGATCTTGTTCAGAACCATCTTGTTTACACGACAGGGCAGCTTCTTCCCCGCATGACTGAACATTCGCGGGATTTCCACAGTCTCGGGGCCCTCGTGGTCTACGCAGTATTGGCCGGTATTTTCTTTATGTATGTGTTCAGGCTGAAGTTTTCTGCAGTTGCACTTTTTGCGGGGATCGGGTACGGTGCCCACATTTTTGAAGATGCTCTAGTATACAACCCGTCATCCGCAATATTCTGGCCTATCTCTCCTGACCCGGCGGGAATTGGCATGTTTTCGGATTATTCGAGGGATTTCCTGGGTATCGCAAATACAGAAGTCCTTCTCATCGGTCTGGCACTGCTTACCGGGGCAGTTTTAGTGAGCGTATTTTTCAGGAAAACGGCGTGGGTGGAGATCACCGGGCCATCGGAGCACATGTATAACCTTCTCATGAGTTGTTTTGTAAGCAAATGAGCAGTGGTTCTGGCTTGGATCCGGACCAGGTCTTTGCCATAAACCGGTTCTGCCTGCTTCCGTGGGGGAGGGTTTTACCGGTACTTCATTTCCTCATGGTAAAAAGAAAACCCGGTTCATTCTATTATTAGTATTTTTACGCCTCTGTTATTCATTTCATCATTTGAAATTCGTCACAATGCTTATAAACCCCTTGTGCTATTATAGTGGAATGAATTTGCCCGTTTTATCTCCGAAATATCTGCCGGGTAACCCGGTAAATCCCCATTATGAATATAAGGCCGGGGCACCAGACAAGCCCCCTGTTCTGTCATTCCGGTGCAGGGATATCGGGATGGATTGTCCCTTTGAAGTAACCGGGACAACGAAAAACAAAATTTACCGGGAATTTATCGGGCATGCAGAATCCACGCATAACGTAACTGTCCTGTCCGCTGATTTGCTCTTTAAGATAAATGAAGCGATAAAAAAATAACTTTATTCCATAAGAATTTTTATTGAATTAACTTTTCCTCCCGGGTATCCTCCCCTTCCAGTGACTAAAAAATTCTCATTTTTGTTGAATGATACCTGCCTGCTTTCGATACTCACGGTGATTAACCATTTGCGCATCCCCGTCTTTCTGGCGTCCCTGAATTGCGATAACC
>PMDE01000028.1:20968-29870 GCA_003154335.1 Methanoregula sp.
AGAAATAATTCCTCGTATTCCCATGACAATCCCAGAAGCATCACGGTAAAAAAAATTCCGCAGCTGATCCACAACCGGGAGGGGTGCTTTCGGAAAATTCCCCCTATAACCAGGATGACTATGAAGATCAGGTAAGCGATGGCTATCGATGAGACAAGGTGGGCAATCTTGTCATATATCGGGTAGAGCGAAAAATAGAACCCAAACACTCCCCCGGCCATGTGCATAACAAGCGAGAGGGTGAGTAAAAATTTCATTGGCCAGGGGAAGCGGATTCCTGTCATGCGTTCTGCTGCTGCCGGTAACAACGCAAGGGCAAGGGCAACAAATGCCCACCTCGCCCGGAAGATATCATTCCTGATAAAAACCGCTGCGACCGCGATCAGGAATAATACTGCCAGTGAACTCAGATACGCAAAATTCCCATATTTCCACCCAAGCAGTGCATCAGTCAGGTCAGGTTTGGCAGCCATCATCATTATCCCGGTTCACAGGTTTTCAGCTCACCTTTTTTCCGAAGAAAATACAGGTAGAATGCACAATATTCAGGAACCCTTTGCGAGGAATAACGTTTTCCTTCCTGTCCTCTTATATCTCACGGAAAATGGGTATAAACCGGTAAAGTACTGGTGCTCATCGCTGGCAGTACGAATATTGCAAGGATCGAAACCCAAATACCCCGCAACAAGGGAAGGGAAAATCCTCAGAGAAAATTCTTCTCTTTACTTCCGGGGGGCTTTTGAGTGCATGTTTTTACCCCGCCGGCCCGGGGAATAACCTAAAAAGGGAACTCCCCTGCCAGAGCCATTGATTTTCGGTCTTTGTGCTGGTCAGGAGACAAATTTGTCAGATGCTACTGGTAAAAAGGCATATGCATGTCATGCAATATGACAGGCTGGTAAAGCAGTATATGGTGACTGCTTTTGAGGGAGAATTTCAAAAAAAGAGGGAGGCACTTTCATGCCCCGGATAATTTCCTGGCACTCTGGTGCTGATGGTTATCGTATTATCAGCGTACCTCATTGTGAAAATGAGGGATTCAGGGATGGCCCTTTCCTTTCGTTCATTCATTCCGCAGCGCATCGATCGGGTCCATGTTCGATGCCCGCCATGCCGGGTAGAGGCCGGACACAACACAGACGACAACACCGATAATCATTCCGTAGGGGACATAGAGGATGCTTTCCGGAAGGAAGAAATATGTCGTGTTGCCTATCATCGCGCTTACCACGGAATACCCGATAACGAGACTGGCGATCCCTCCCACCCCTGCGCCGATGATGCCGAGGATGAACGCTTCATAGAGGAACATCCGGCGCACTTCACTTTTTTCCGTGCCGATAGAAAGCAGGATACCAATCTCCTGGATCCTTTCGTTGACTGACATCATCATCACGTTAAAGATACTCACCGCAGCGACGACGAGAGATATACTGCCGATTGCAAGGATGAACGTGGTGATGGTGCCAAGAGTGGAGGAGATACTTGACAGCCGTGAACTGGCATCACTGATACGGACAACCTCTGTTCTGCGGTTGACCTTGTCATCGATAGCAGCTTCTGTCTGGTTTATAGTGTCGATATTCTGCAGGATTACGTTGACCTGGTCGTAGACATCTTTGTCCCCGTAATGGTCAGTGTACCAGGTATCGGGTACGATAATTGCATTATCGGTATTAATACCATCAGAAGCAAAACCTCGGGCTGCGAGAATCCCGACAACCCTGACACTAGGGCGGGTTACGGAAACATTATTCTGCCCGATCTTGATCCTGCTCCCGATATTCATATTAAAATTACTGGCGATATTCGGACCGACCAGGGCATCATCCCCCCCCTTGAGGTTCTCTCCCTGCGCAATGGTAAGGAATTTGGTGATATCGTTTGGGTTCAGGCCGTATATCGAACCTCTCCCATCTGTCGACCCGATGGTAAACTGGGTGTTTGTCCTATGTATCGGGATGACCTGATTCTGCCCGGCAGCGTTGGTAATATCATTGAGGGTACTCTTATCTATACCCTGTGAGGTTGCCGGTACTCCGGCAGTCGAGGTAGTCCTGACCACATCCGAAGAGATCATAATGGTATTGACATCCGACGAGAGTTGTTGCTTTACCGAGAGTTGCATATTGGCGCCGAGCATTCCCATGGAGGAGATAGCCACAACCCCGATCACGATCCCTATCGATGCAAGGATTGAACGCAGGAAATTGAGCCGTACGCTGCGCACTGACAGGTCAAAGAATATGTCTCTCATGTTGGCACGACCCTCCCGTCTTCAAGTTCAATCGTCCGGTGTGCATACTCAGCAATCTTCGGGTCATGGGTGACGAGGATAACGGTTTTTCCCTCTTTGTGAAGGCCGGTAAGGATGTCCATGATCTGGAAACCTGTTTTCCGGTCAAGGTTCCCGGTTGGTTCATCACAGAGGAGAATCTTCGGTTCATTGACCAGTGCCCGGGCAATTGCGACCCGCTGCTGCTGCCCGCCGGAGAGCTGGTTTGGCCGATGGGAACTCATCTCCTCATCAAACCCCACGGATTTGAGGACTGCCGCTGCTTTTCCGGTGGTATCCCGTTTTTTGTATTTCAGGATAAGCGGGTATTCCACATTTTCATATGCTGACAGGAGGGGTATAAGGTAAAATTTCTGGAAGATATACCCGATGACATCGCGTCGCATATGCGTGCGTTCAAGAGGTGTTATTTTCGCAATATCCTTCCCGTCAATGAACAGTTTTCCCGAGGAAGGGACGTCAAGAATACCCAGCTGGTTCATCATCGTCGATTTACCGGAACCCGATGGTCCCATGATGGCAACAAATTCGTTTTCCGCGATATCGAGCGTAACATGATTGAGGGCTGTGAAGTCGCCACTCTCCAGATGGTACACTTTTGAGACGTCCGCTAGCCGGATGAGGGGGGTCTGGTCCATACCTGCCCCTCTCATCGCTTCTTGAGTTTCGCAGTAATCCATTTCCGTTTCATATACAGCACAATAGCAACGATGACAATAATACCCCCGGCTATGACGGGATAGAACGCAGTGAGGCCTCCGCTACGGCTGCTCCCACCGAGCCCGAAAATACCCCCGCCGGCCGGTGCACCGCCGCCACGGGCTGCAAAACCTCCTGCTGCTGCGCCCGCTGTACCCGATGTACCAGAACCCGCTGAACTGGTTGTCCGCGTCCCTGATGTCGAGCCTGAGATGGTCCGGAGATCGAGGTTCGTCGTGGTACTAAACGAGTTGCCATCAACGTCTTTCCATTGGATAACGACAGGGACTGAAGAGAGATCACTGCTGGTAAACGTGAGCTGGAAACTCGAGAAATCATCGGATGCCAGGGACCCGACCGAATACTGGGCATAGGGTTCGACCGCTTTTGCCGGCGCTGCCACAGTCAGGATCATCGACTTGGCATCGGTAACCCCTGCGTTGTTTACATCACCGGTGATCTGGTAGGAAGACCCCGAAGTAGTGACAGCGATGTTGTTGATAACTGGCACTGCTGCTGTTTTGTCAACGCCGATATTAAGGGGAAGGACAATGACCTGGGTATGTTTATTATCACCGTTGCTGAAGGTGACTTGGAAGGTAAGGTTTGGCTCCTGCTGGTTGGGGGTTACCCGGAATGGTACCTGGACTGAACTCTGGGCATTCAGGTTGCCAATCCATGCCACGGAAGGTGAGAAATCTACACCGCTCCCCTCAGGAACAATCTGGACATTTGTTATACCCCCGCTGCGTGGATTCGTTATGCTCACGTTAACCGTGTCTGTCCGTGAAACAGCAAAATTATCCGGTTTTGTCGCGATACCTGCCCGGATATCGGTGGAATCCACCTTGATTTTTATCTGGCCATTAATCGAAGACCCTCCCTGCACATTCGGTGAAACGGTGAACAACGGTAAATACGTTCCATCCGGAGGATCTGCCGTTACGATGAATGGGAAGTCAGCGGTTGCTCCCGGCCCGACCATGGTCATCGTGCTGAACGCTCCCTGGTTTAAGATATGAATATGGGGATCAATGA
Organism: Methanoregula sp.; assembly: GCA_003154335.1. Taxonomy (GTDB): domain Archaea; phylum Halobacteriota; class Methanomicrobia; order Methanomicrobiales; family Methanospirillaceae; genus Methanoregula. Next base: position 25,002 of record PMDE01000028.1, read on the forward strand.
GATCCGGAGTGGAGAGACCAACAGATGCGTTGGAGGGATTGGTCACGTGTACAGTAACGGTCCCGGTTTCATATGGGTAAAAAACCTGGGGATCGAGATCGTATGACGAAATGTACATAGACGATGCAGCGTCCTGTGGATTGGACACGGTCGTGGTACTTCCTGTGGTAGCTGCGCTAACGGTGGCAGCAAACAGTAACAGTAGAATAATACCCGATAAACCTGCGAGTGCTTTCATGGATATTCCTTTTAATTATTGTTAATACCGGGGAAAACTCCCGGGATTCTTAACTCTATTATACGAACCGGATTATATCTGCTTTCATATGGCCAAAAAGACCGTGGATATGTCATAGGGTGACCAGAGTAAATAAAAAAAATGATGAGGTGGTTGAAACGATCATAGGTCCGTTTTAATTAGTTGTCCTGTGCCCCCCTCTGCCAGTCCAGGTAACGTTGCCGGTTCCTGCAATGCGAGCGGGAAAAGCATCCGGGTGAGCAGTCCTGAACTGCTGCAGGAGGGTCATGGCGGTTTTGTAATCCCCGTTTGTGACGGCTGTCTGGATAGCGGACACATCATACCCTTTTGCGGTAAGGTTGCTCAGCATCAGGGTCATCTTTTGAGGTCCGAACAGTTCGGTTTTATGGGTCTGATTGCTACCGGTCCCCTGCTGCGTTACGGATGCAGCGCCGGCCGTTCCTATGACCAGCGCAGCTATCCAGAAGACTGCAACGGCACCGTAATAGATTCTTGGTGTTTTCATCGTGTTTCGTTCTCCTGGTTCTTTTTGACCGGTGTTGGTGCAGTTTTGAGCACACAACATGTAGTGTATATGCGACATTTTGACATTTAAAAGTTTCTAAATATCTGGCAAAAGTAACAATTAAATGGAGAAAAAGCATATACCTTTAGTAGAACGACACATACCTGCCTACCCGATGAGCATATGACAACCATTATTTGATCTCCCCCTGAATTCCACTAAACGTGATCCTATGAAAAAAAATACCTTCTATATAGTGTTCGGGTGTATTGCCCTCGCTCTTCTCGCCATTTTCTGGTATTCAATAGAACTTCACACGCCTCTTTTCATTGAAATCGCNNGAGCGGGATGTAAAGATTACCGAACAGGCCACGATCCGGACTATGCAGGTCTTCTGGGTCATATTCTGTGCATTTTCGATTTTAGCTGTCATGGAAATTCTTCGTGTTCCGACATTTCCCCGTCCGGAGTTTCCTGGCCGGGTTCCGGATATCCTCCCTCCACGGATGATGGGTTATATCCAGCTGGGTCTGTTATGTTTCATGGTTTTCCTGTATGTCGGCTTCAGGATCTATTACGCAAAAAAATACGGGGATTTCGAAACCGATGAAGAATAAGATCAGGATATTCCGGGCAATGCATGATCTGACACAGGAACATCTTGCAGATGCTATTGGTGTCAACCGGCAGACGATTCTTGCGATCGAAAAAGAGAGGTACGTGCCATCCCTGGATCTTGCCTTTAAAATTTCACGTTATTTCGGCGTAAATATCGAGGAGGTTTTTATCTTCGAAGAAAATGTGCCAACATTCGCCTCGAAGTGACGATACTCAGGATCGGGAGAAAACCTTGTTTCCCGGCATACGATAAAACATAGTTTGATGCAGGAGACTACAGAGCCTTTTCCCTGATGAATCTGAAACCATCTGCTTTCCGTTTCATCTCAATGGACTCTCCCCGCCAGCGTTGTGGAGAACTGCCGGAGTTATAAGAGTCTTGAATATCTCTCATATGCATTTGTCTAAAAGCTAAAAGCTTTTTTTTTTCAAGAGCGATTTACCTGGCGGCATTTCATGAAGATTTGCCCGTTGTGAGGATATAAAAAAAAGGTGGTCAGGTTACCGTATTATTCCCAAAAAAGGGAAGGATTCTGTTTACATGGGGAACCGGAATCCGGCCCAGCCGCTGTTTCTATTTCATTGCCACGGGAACAGGATAATAAACGTCCCCCGAGCCCGGAAGGGGTATCGTTGCAATCGTCGTGTTGAGATCGTCGAGCGAATTTGCCTTGACCTGTTTTGACGACATCGTGTAGAGAACATTGCCGATATAGAGCGAACGCTTCACATCAGATGATGAACTGCCGTAATAATAATAGCCGTTATCACCGCTCCCGTGCTGGACCGTGCCCCGCAGGGTAAACCCGGTCTGCGGGGTGAGCCCGAAAACGTATGCCCCGTACCAGACCTGTTGGGGATTGTTGTAGATATCCCCCTTTATGACCGGAGATGAGGATACTGCCCGGACCGGGATCACCAGGAGGTTCTTTGCCTTGTCAAAGAGGAACGCGTGGTGATCGGTGAGAGCTGCGGAGTCAGAACCTGCGTCACCGATTTGCACCTTGTCGATCTGTTTTGGGTTTGCCACGTCAGAGACATCGAAGAGAGCCAGTTTGATGCCGCTCGTAGAGACCCCGCCCCAGTCATTAGTCGTCGTTTCCTTGCCAATGCCGATGATATGGGTCGCGTCATACGGGTGCAGGTAATCGGAGTACCCGGGGATCTTCAGTTTTCCAAGGATCTTCGGGGTCTCCGGTGTCGACAGGTCGATCACGAAGAAGGGGTCGATCCGCTTGAAGGTCACCATGTAGAGCCGGTCGCCGATGAACCGGGTCGAATAGATCGATTCCTGCTCAGCCACATGGGTCAGGGAACCTATGGTGTTCATCTTCCCGTCAAGGACCCAGACATTGTTGTAGGTGTACTGGCCTGACTGCGTGTAAATGCTCGATGTGGTCGCGAGGCGGAGGTTGTTGTTGTATTCATCCATAGAGAACTGGTTGTCAAGGGTTCCCGGTACCTCCCCCTTTGCGACATAGGTGACTGAACCATCCTTTATGGCGATCTTATGGATAACCGTGGTGGTCTGGTCAGCTTCCTGCCGCCGGATCGCGTCCTGTTCTGCGGTCCGGAGACCGTTGAGGATCGCCTGTCTCTGGGCATCGGTCAGGGAGTTGAAGTCAGGGGGGACTGCAGCGGGTGAAACGGCAATCTTTGCCGGTGCTGATACTCCTGACGGTGATGACAAGGGGGTGTTGACTGCGGTTGAAATCCCGGCGGATCCTCCGGAACCCATTCCCCCGCTGATCGATACCGGTTGGGGCGGGATAATTCCCTGTCCGCTTTGCCCTGTATAGATCACCGGGTGGTATTTCTGGTAACTCACGTACATCGCATCCGGTGAAACGTAGAGGATGTTCCCGCTGCCAAGCAGGTAGGTCTGGGCATCTTTCTGGTTCCCGCTTGCTGCATCAAGGGATGTAATGGTGGTAAAGGTGTACTGGGATTCGCGGTTATCGAAATACCAGACATCCGGCTGGACAATGGTCGTTGTACCTTCCCGGAGGGCCGGGACGATCACATGATTGCCGGCATAGGGGTAGATCTGCTCCCGGGTAACCATGTACACGAGTGATCCAATCATACGGGCATCGATGTAATCGCCGTCAATCGAGTAGTCTTTCATCACGGTGGGGTTTTTCCGGTCACTGATATCGTACACTACGGCGTGAGTGGTCAGGGAGTTGTATCGCAGCGGGGGCATGGGCATGACCTGGCCGGTGGCAGCGCCGCCAATCACCGGCTGGGCAATGGTTTCCGTGGTTCCTGTACCGGTTAAGAAGAGGATAAGCCGGTTGCCGGTAACAAAGATATCTTTTGGCGTTTCGGAAATATCGGTTTTTGAGATGATCGATGCGCCAGCTGCCGGATAAGCATCAATAATAACGAGGGTCGATCCGGATATCGTGTAAATATACCGGTCATCGTTTTTTACGATATCCGGCTCATCCACGCCGGCAACCTGGACATTGGTCTGCGAGTAACCGACAGTTCCCGGAAGGGCAGCCGGGACAGCTGTCCCGCTCTTCTCCTGGCCAGACTGTTGCGGAACATTCACGCCGGTATTGATACCGATAGTGGGGACCATGGTCCTGTACCCGTCCTGTGGGCCGGTTGCGACAGAATCTTTCACGTACTGTTCAATCTCTGCCGTTGAGTTGAATTTCTTCAGTTCAGAAGTGACAGGCACCGTCGTGGCAGGTGTGCTCATACACCCCATCGCAAGGATTGCGAGAAGGATGAGTGAGACACAGCATATGAGGAGGTACTTTTTGGGTGACATAATCGGTAACGAGTTTATGGGTCGTTGAGGTCATCAATATGGCGTTAACTGCGAAAAATTTCGAAGGAATCGAAAGGAATCGGGAAAAGAAATGCAGATCGGGGGTCCGCGGATCTCTTTGCAATAAAACGGCAGGTATAATGAGGTATAACGTATGCAGTCGATCAGGACCGGCGTGTTTCGAAGAGCACATCAGGGAATTGTTTCGAAGGCCCGTTAAGCAGTGGTGTTGCGGTGCCCTTCAGGTGCTTTTCAAAGAATGCTACCGAGTACGCGTTGATGATATCATGTGCCCTCTGGACCCCAATCGGGCCGCTGAAGCCGATTGCCGGGAAAATTGGCGATACATACGTGAGGTCAGTCAAATCGATGTGGAACATCCCGGGCACCTGCACGAAGTAGCCATCTCCAGGTAAACCGTTGTACACCGCACGCATCGTGGACTGGGTTTGGGCGATATCCTCCTCTGTCCAGCCACCGGCAGTTTCTCTTTCGAGCCGCATCGTGTCGGCAGGCCGGGTAATCCACATGCCTGGCTGTTGCAGGCCCTTCCGGACTACCTCGGCGGGCATAAAAACGTCCTCCATCAGGCAGGCCTTGAGGCGTGGCTCTTTTAAACAGGCTTCAGCAACAACAATCCCGCCGAATGACACTCCAAAGATACCCGTATGCTCCAGGTCCAGTTTCCCTGTCAGGATTCCG
>PMDE01000028.1:29896-33230 GCA_003154335.1 Methanoregula sp.
GCACCCGGCTGATCGATGCCCACGACAATGTAGCCTTGCGAGACCAGCTCCTCGACCTGAAAAGTGTTCATCTGGCGATAACCGGTAAGCCCTTCCAGAAAAATAAGAACGGGGTAGCCGGGTTTATCGTCCGCTACAGGTACAGAGTCAGCGGCATTTGTAGTCACGTATCTGAGGTGTTGTAAGGAGAAAAACGGAAGATTGTGCAGTCGGGCCACAGCTGTCGCAACCTCGTCGGAATCCCGTATATACGGTGCACGAGGGGATAATGAGGCATTCCTGGCCGGGTACCAGACCTGCACCATCAGTTCACGAGGAGCATTCGGATCAGAGGAGAAGACCTCCTGGCGATCAGTATCCACCCAGTGGTACGTCAGCGTGCCGATCCCGTATGGCCCGCCGGGATGGGGAAAAGAAAAAACGGGGAACACCATCGGCAATATGATAGAGACTAAAAGCCCGAGCAGGCAAAGCCCGACCGCAAGGCTGGCTGCAATCCGGTAGGTCCGGTTCTTTCCGGTGTGCCAGTTTGCAGGTACTCTGGCGTGAAGCAGCCAGACCAGGAATAACAGAACTGCCAGAGCATATGCCGGGACCATCTGCCATCGCGGACCCTCAACCAACACTTGAGCTACGGCGATCAATAGTGCAATGAGCGCCATATAGCCCGCCGGCCGATTGACCCGGAGCCGCGGAATCACCAGGACGAAGAAGGTAACCAGATTGGCAAGGAACAACAGAGTCTCAATGGGTCTCATCTCCCCGCCTCCTCAGTTGGGGTAACTCCCGGTATTTTCCAATATTGTCCTGTTTTGACAACCGCATTCAGATTTCGACGCATGAATAATTCCTGTTTCACCTCATTTCATCCAATGCCGGAAGCACAATTGTCGCTGGTCTTCATCGTATGGTGGTTAATCGGAACAGCAACTAACAATTTTTCCGAATATTCATTCGAGAGAAAAAGAAAAGATCAGGGAATTTTTGTCCCCCAAAGAGCATGTTCATAGCGCTGGGCCTTCTCAGCTCCCTTCATGCAGAATGAGTTACTTTTCAACCCAAACTCCGGGGTAAGCGGGCAGGTCGGGCACTTGCATATCTTCTGTTCGGATATGCACATGAAACTCTTTCCTACTAAACAGAAAAGAAGTTCCTGTGCATTCTTTGCGCAGGTAGTATAGGTCGGACACCGGGGGCAGGTACACATACCCTTATATTTCTCCATATCCGCTTTCAACTCTGCAGGCGACGCACTTTTTACGTCTTTCATCATCTGTTCAAATTTATCCATTGTTTTTCACCTTTTCCTTTGTATTCAACGATTACTTCTTCGGATTGACCATTCGTCAGGCATATTTATCTGACGGGAATAATTTTTTCGTTCTTTTTTTAAGAGGACATACTAGGTGTCCCCATGAACCCGTATTTACCGCTGCCGGAAATTATTCAGGGGAGTTTCCTGGTCCTTGGTGGGTTTGGTTGGGGAAATTTTATCAAATGTAGTCCGTAAATCAGATTTTGTGACAAAATTTGCAACAACAGGCACGGAGCAATAGCGGTATGCTCTGATATGGGAAGAGAACTGGAGTACATGGAGGATATTTAAAAAAAAATCTTACCCGAAAAGGGGTTGGAAAAATACCTGAACTTTCACGAATAAAAATCCATGAGGTTAATCTCACAGGACGCAGGTTGTCTGGTCAGCTGCTACAAGGCGAAACAAACAAGATCAACAGACGGTGTATTTTTATTTCACGTTATCCTTCGAGGCATCTATGAGCTCCAATTGGCATTGTTGATGGTATTTTATGGATCAAAAGAAAAGATGGGTGGTATATGACAGAAAAAATCGCCGAAATTTTCCTGCTCCTGGTTATTATTTCCCTCTTTTGTGCTGCTCCGGCTTCCGGGGCGATCAATACGATCTCCCAGGGGAATGCAGTATTTATCGGTGAAGAAGGGCTTGACATATCCCTTGCGATGGGATCAGACACCCAGGTTGGCTGGTGGGCTTCGGCTGCCGATATCAGCAGTTCCTCCCCGACGACAATTATTGACCTCAAAACGAGAATAACCAGTTTCATGGCCGGCCAGTCTGAATTTTCCGGTAATTCAGGCAGTTGGTACCGGCTCAACGGNNCCACCGCCAGCGTTGATGTTGAAAAGCTCAAATGGATTCCAACGGGAGATGATATTCGGTTCAGGATAGATACAAACCTGGCACAGATAGCAGCACAACGATCAGCGCCACCACTCATTACGATAAAAGTTCAGGCGCCCGATGGTGTTCAGTACACATCGTTATACAATGGAGGAGGGACCCCGGTTTCAATTGAAGATATCCCGGTAACCACCCGGCCGTTTTATACTGACGCTCTCTGGAACATGGGTAATCATGACCGCTATCCTCCCGGAACATACACGGTCTGGGCAGAATGCAATGTAAATAAAATGAATGATAATTACGGTGCAACAGGAAAAACAACGAGTGAAAAATTCAGCCTGCTCAATCAGGGCCCAAACCCGCTGATCCGGACTACCCCGCCGACAACTCAGGAAACTATTCAGACTACTCCTGCGTCACCAACTCTGACTACCATGAATACCGGAAAGCCAACAACCATTACGATAGTGACAACACTACCTGTTCCTACTACCACGACTCCTCTCACCAGTCCTATAAAAGAACCGGGTTTTGAATCTACGCTGGCGGTTGGAGCTTTCCTTGTTGGTCTGGTATTCTTCATGAAGAAAGAATAACAATTTTATTTTGGTAATATGCTATTGTAACACCTTGAATCAAAGAAAGATTACGGGGTTAAAATGGTAAAAATTTTATGTCCAGAATACAATTTAAAAAAAGATATACAAACCGCAGAGTGGGAAGAGACGTTGTGCACGATGCAGGTATGAATTGATCCCCCACAAATTGACATNNCGGGTACTCAGGAGCACTGACCAGGATTCGATTTGTGATGCCTGGTAGTATCCTCTTTGTTATTTATCTAAGAAATCCTATTCAGGTACAGAATAAAACCGGGAAGCACATGGTCCTTACTGAAACACAGGATGTGTTTGCATTATTCTTTGCAATCTATTTTGCAATGATAATAGATCGCTCTCACGATGCTTATAAACCGTGGGACACCTACAATGCCTGGAAAGGTAAGACTCATAATATTAACCGTTTACTGGCGGCATGGATCATTTTATTCATAATACCCCTTGTCCATTTTGGGATCTTGTTCACCCTTCTTGGATCAGTTACCATTGCTTTCGACATGACGATTCGCGGTATTTCAAATGTTGTTTTGATCGGCTTCAGCTCATTTTT
>PMDE01000054.1:0-305 GCA_003154335.1 Methanoregula sp.
TCCCTTTGTTTGTGCAATCCTGCCAATCAGTTCCTGAGCGGGATCATTCTGGTCAAACACCGAAGATGTTGGTTTAAATCCAACGGGAATGGTTATTTCCGCAATATCAAAACGCGGAGAGTACATTCCATTCTGCAGACCAAGGAGGCCTTCTTCTTCTGCCCGCCTGATAAGGAGATTGGCCTGCTCCGTGCTCATCCATTTCCGGTCGAGCGCGTAATAATAGACCAGCTCGTTCTTTCGCATGCCGGTTTTTCGGGAATGTTTGAAGGGTGCTGCCACCGTTATCCGGATGGTCACTTCGG
>PMDE01000054.1:351-2199 GCA_003154335.1 Methanoregula sp.
TTCCGCCACCTCTGAGGGCAACTTCAAGCAGTGAAACCTGCAGATCCACGGCTTCAGTAATCACTTCCGGACGCAGCACGTCAGGAGTGATATCCCCAAAGGTTGTCCGATCTACCGCAATCTTCACTTTTGTCTTTACCTTTACCAGTTCTTTACCGGTCGTCTTGGTGACTTCGGTATTGTCAAGGCCGGCGATATGTTTNNCGTCTCATTGAAAGGCATTCCCATGGCAAACGACAGATCCACCCTCTGGGGGAAACGATAATAGATCCTTCGCATACCTAGACTATGGAAAGCATTCAAGAAAAAAGATTGCTGGATATTTTGGCGTAGAGATCCGCCAAACAGGGTCTTTAATGATAGGATGGATAAAAAAGTGGACGCAACAATTGATAGAAAAAAAGTTTTGACGGTATATATTCAGTTATTCGATTAACACCGCGTTGATGACGCCGTCCTGACCGGGCCGGCTCATGATGCGGGCGTTTCCTATCTCGGTCTTGATTATTGCCCCTTTGGTCAGGAGATTTCTCCTGACATAGTTTGGGTTTGCCCCGTTTTCAATAACACTTGCAATTTTGACCTTTTTACTCTCTCCGTTTTTGAGACTGGTCACATTCGCAAAATTTGCCCGGAGCGCACGCACTTTCTGGTTCGCACCGGTGGTCCGGATATTTCTTCTTCGCTCGTCACCGATATGGGTATCTGCTGGTGCGAGCCCGATCTCCGTTCTTCGCTTCATCTGAGCCGGACGGCGCCTGCCACCGGTTATCTTTCGTACTGATTCTCCCTGCCATTGCATAGTATCACTCTCAAGAATATTTTTCTCAAGGATCCTGTCCCGAAGATGGTGCTCTATATATTGCCTTCAGAATTATTTATAGTATTTCCTGTTTTTCCGATTTTTTCATCCATCTGAAGATTGCTAAACTTGTCCTGATATCGCCGGAAGAAGAAAAATCAGAAAATTCTTCTGCAGAAAATGGTATTTCTTGATTATTTACTCAAGAATGGTTTCCAGAAGGGCAGTGATACCATCACCGGTTTTCAGGTTGGTCAAAAAAACGGGCATCCCGGGATTATAGCGATGGATATCTGATTCCATCCTGTTCAGGTTTGCTCCGACGAGGGGGGCAAGGTCAACCTTGTTAATCACGCCAATCGTGCAGTCACGGAACATCATCGGATGCTTGTTTACCACATCATCCCCCTCAGTAGAACTCACGATAACAATTCGTTTTTCCGCCCCAAGACGGAAATCGGTCGGACAGACCATATTACCCACATTCTCGATGAAGAGGATATCAATATCATCGAGGGGAAGGTGATCTATGGCATGCTCCACAAGATGGGCATCAAGGTGGCACTCCTTCCCGGTGTTCGCATTGAACGCCGGAATACCCAGTGCAACAATCCGCTTGAAATCATCGTCGCCATAGACATCGCCGGCAATTGCGGCTGCCCGAAGTCCTTTTTTATTGAGCAAGGGCACAAGACGCTCAATAAGGGCGGTTTTTCCTGAACCGATGGCACCGAGAAGGTCGAATGCCCGTACTCCATGCTCTTTGAAATGCTTTGCATTTTTGTCAGCAAGAGTATTGTTGACGTCGTAGATGTCCTTCTCAATCCTGACGTCGATGTGATGCATACTACTAGGTACGAGCGTACACTGTTTATACCTTGACCACAAAACCTCCTTATAATGGCACAAGGCGAGTGCATTCTCTATCCATGCTATTTCAACACTGCCTATACACGTCGCCAGGGGCGAAGAGTATCACAGAACCGCGGACTGAAGGCGCCGGTTATCAGTGATATCGAACGCGCATTGAAACGGATCGGTGTGAC
>PMDE01000054.1:2208-38346 GCA_003154335.1 Methanoregula sp.
CCGAATTGATCCGAAGAATGGCGGTTCTCGGGTACACGACTGTTGCTATTACGGATCATGTCGATCCATCCAATGTAACATCAGTAATTGAATCGCTCATCCAGGTCCGGGAATCTGCAAAGCTCTTTGGGGTCAGATTACTCTGCGGTGTTGAGATCACGCATGTTCCCCCGTCACAGATAGCTGGCCTTGCAAAATCGGCAAAATCTGCCGGTGCAGATATTGTTCTTGTCCATGGAGAGACGGCGGTAGAACCGGTGGCAGCAGGGACAAACCATGCCGCCTGTGGATCCAGGGATGTGGACGTACTTGCTCACCCGGGGCTCATAACGGTTGAAGATGCATTGCTCGCGACCAGAAATGGAATCGCTCTAGAGATCACTTCGCGCGGGGGCCATAACCGGACGAATGGCCACGTGGTCCGGATATCGCGGGAAACTGCATGCCAGCTCGTGGTGGATTCAGACGCGCATGCCCCTTATGATCTGCTTGATGAGCGCGCAAAATTTGTGGTCGCAAAAGGGGCCGGACTTACTGATGCGGAGTGTAAACAGGTTATATCTTTAAATATCGAGCAGATTCTCGTTTCCTGAAATTTCTATTTAAACTTTCACGCAATCTTTAAATAGGGTTCCGTTTAATATATATAGATTACTAAATCATTTTAGTACCATTATATCCTTGTGGGTGTTGTGTGAAAGTTGTTGGTCGAGCGATGAGCACCATTGGCAACCGGATGCTCATTATTCAATGCGATGCAGCCCAGCTTCCCCCATTGTACAGCGAGGTGACCGACCGCCGGATGAAACCAGTAGGAAAGATTCTGGACCTCTTCGGTAACGTCAAAGCCCCCTATGCGGCGGTCCTCTGCAGGGAAAAATGCACCGTCCAGCCGAATGAAAAACTCTTCACAAAGTAATGTATGCAAAAAATGGGAATCCCTGATCGGGAAAAAGAAACAAATCATTGGTGAAAGTGAATGCAGGAAATTGAGAAATTAAAAGTTCTTCAGAGTGAAAGGGAAGCACTTAAATTACGCACAAAGGGAAAAGAGACCGAGAAAAAAGCGGAAAATCATACCGAAACGGTATGCCCTGAGTGCGGAGGAAGACAGCTTGTCCATGATTATGAACGGGCAGAGCTGGTCTGCCAGGGATGCGGTCTGGTCATTGATGGTGACTTCATCGACCGGGGTCCTGAGTGGCGGGCATTCGACCACGACCAGCGTATGAAGCGCTCCCGTGTCGGGGCTCCTATGACGTTCACGATTCATGACAAGGGTCTTTCAACGATGATCGACTGGAGAAACCGTGATTCGTATGGCAGGGCAATTTCCTCGAAGAACCGTGCCCAGCTCTACCGTCTCCGGAAATGGCAGCGGCGTATCCGGGTCAGCAATGCAACTGAACGCAATCTTGCATTCGCTCTTTCAGAACTTGATCGGATGGCGTCTGCACTTGGTCTGCCAAGAAATGTCCGTGAGACAGCAGCAGTAGTATACCGGGACGCAGTTGATAAGAACCTTATCCGGGGAAGAAGCATTGAAGGCGTGGCAGCAGCTGCACTCTACGCAGCATGCCGCCAGTGCAATGTGCCTCGTACACTTGATGAGATAGCAGAAGTATCCCGTGTTTCAAGAAAAGAGATCGGCAGGACATACCGTTTCATTTCCCGGGAACTCGGGCTCAAACTCCTCCCGACTTCCCCCATTGATTACGTTCCCCGGTTCTGCTCCGGGCTTACCCTCAAGGGTGAAGTGCAGAGCCGCGCTGTGGAGATCCTCCGGCAGGCCGGAGAAAGGGAATTAACCAGCGGAAGAGGTCCGACCGGCGTTGCTGCGGCAGCAATTTACATCTCATCGATCCTCGGAGGCGAGCGGCGTACCCAGCGGGAAGTGGCAGAAGTTGCCGGCGTCACCGAAGTCACCATCAGGAACAGATATAAGGAACTGGCAGAAAAGTTAGATATCGAGATTATTCTCTGATATCATTTTATTTTCCGGGCTCGTAGATCAGGGGTAGATCGTTACGTTCGCAACGTAAAGGCCGCGGGTTCAATTCCCGCCGGGTCCATACCGGATTTTACATTTTTATGGTTTACGCCATTGATTTTTAATCCGCATTATATCGCTTTACAATAATGTAAAGCGTGTACGGAAAAATCATAGGATATTTCAGGTTTTTCAGGACCGGTTTGATACAGTTCTCCACAATTGTTTTAAGATCCTGTCTGATACCTATATAGTTACACAGGAAAACCATTCAGCCAGAAGTGGGGAGTCTCATGATTCAACGAAATAATCACAGCAATTTCATTCTCGTCATACTTTTAGGAATTCTCATTATAGCGATGCCTGCAGGTGCTTTTACCGTGGCGATGTATGGCACAAACTCCGGATTTAATCCTGACCTCCACAAAGATTCCGTGGCGGTTGCAAATTCAATTCCCGGAACAAGCGGATCTGAGCTCGACAGCAGCGTGGCTCAGTTTACAGATCCATCGGTAAATGTGATTGTATTAGGGGGCGATGATTCATTCAGCTCCTCCACGGCAGCAAAAATTGAATCTGCTGTCGCTTCAGGTAAAATCCTCGTTATCACCTACCCGGGCAACCATCAATTTGATGCAAGCCTGCCCGCAACTGACGGGGGCATCATACCGGGAGGGCAAGCCCTTAAGCAGGTCGACCCCACAAGGATCGTCTCAAAAGCGATCTTCAACGGACTTCCGTCAGAGTTTCTTTTAAATGGAACACCGCCGAATGGGGAACGGGCTGTTGCCAGGAGGAGTGCGGTTACCCTCCTGAATTACGACACGGGAACACCCGCACTTCTTTATATGAAATACGGGAAGGGATATGTCATTGAATGGACAACCGTGCCGGTGCCGTACTACATGGCAGCTGATGAGGCCGATGCGATCAATTATCGTCTGATTACCCGGCTTCTCCCGCCAGAAGCTTTGGTTACCCCTACCATTATTCCGTTGACGACTACCCCAGCTCTGAATGAGACCACCACAACCATAATCCCCACCGGTGCGGTGACACTCCCGCCAACTTCGGGGAATGTTACTGTCCATTCATCTCCCCCGGGAGCCAGCGTACTGATTGATGGCGTCTTTGTCGGGTCCACCCCCGATACCTTCACCGCAATTCCACCAGGAAACCATATCGTAAGGATGTCGTTAAGCGGGTACTATGATTACGAGGGAACGATCTATATCCTCGCAGGCCAGACAACCAATGCGTTCGGCACCCTTCCTCCCTTAAACCAGATTTCAGGGCAATCTCCTGTCGCAACACCGATTGTTGTTGCTATACCGGTGACACCGGTACCCACCGAGAAACAGGGAGGGATCGATAACTCGATCCTGGTTGCGATAATCGGGGTTGTTACCGCAATTATCGGGGCAACAGCTACCCTTTTTTCCCACGTATTCAAAGCTAAAAAGGAATAAGGAAACAACGGGTTTCCAGTCAGACTTTTTTTAAGAAATAACAATACAATTCCACTTAACTATACAAAGTGTGGTTGCAAGGAAACAGGAACAACTATATGGAATACGCGGAAAAATAACATACCGCAACTTATTGTGGCGGGCTCGTAGATCAGGGGTAGATCGTCACGTTTGCAACGTGAAGGCCACGGGTTCAAATCCCGTCGAGTCCACTCCGTTTTTTTATTTTTGCATTTGCCTGAAGGGATCATTTTGATTCTAAAAGGCAGTGAGCCGAGCAGGTACGACGAGTCTAATCCTGGCGACTTGATAGATCGCAATCTGACGAATTCGATTTCCTGTTATCTGATTAAGTTAATACCTGTTCTTCCAGGAAATTGTCCTAGGTAATGCAGATTATCGGATTTCACGATAACTAATATGACATTTTTTCTACCAGAAACATTTCAGAATATCTATAGGTTACAAAAATTATTATTTTATCTATATAAAGGAGTTTTTCATCCGTTCCAATAGAAATCACAGTTATGCAAATAATTGTTGATCAAAAAAAGGAAAACGAAGACAGAGGTGAAAAATGATAAAAGACGATATTCAAAATATTTTGTTTCTGGCTTTCATCACAGTTCTTTTCGTCGGAATTGTAAATGCATCTTTGACGATAACGAATTTGTCCGAAAATAGTTTGGATGTGAATGTCCAGCCATACTGGTTCGTCCTTGATCCTCTTAACGAATATTCTTTCGGAGATTTGGTAAATATCAGCGGAACTACGAATGCCCCTCCGGGCTCAAACCTCACTATTCTTGTTGCGGGCAGTTGTTTTAGAAATCCGGCAGGTTTTCCTTGTCCCCGGATTTTTGAGCTCAATACTACCACAGAATCGGGCACCTCAAATATCAATGCCAGCATTTTTTCGATTCTGGTGAATACCTCATGACACGAACCGGATAGGTATGAAATATTTGTGTTTAATTCAGGATTCAGAGGAAATTCTTCAGTATTAACACTGAAGGCGAATGCATCCTTAACGATTAATCCTCAATCGCAAAACACGCCATATCAGACTGCATCACGACCTGTTCCCGCGAATGTGTATTTGATTGTTTTCAGTCTGGTTGTCGGTTCTATCCTCTTTATCAATAAAAACTGATGACGGTTTTTTACAAAAGAGGAATTGAAAAAAACTCAATCAATCCAGTCGAGCATGACCCGGGGTTTTTCCTGCTCTTCACGCTTCTGCATCTTTTCTTTCACTTTTTTTACTGCGATTGTAGCAGGCGAAGATCTTTGTTCGAACTGCCCATAATCGATGTAATCATGCGTGATCGGATCGTCGTTTCCTGTCCCAAGATCCACAAAGGAATCCGCAGGTTCTTCATGCTGGGGCTTCGGAGGATTCCCTCCCGGAGATTCATAAGATTCCTTTGCCGGAGGATATTCCAGCGTGTGCACCGGTTCCTGCATGATGAGGGGTGGTGCAATTTTCTGGGGCTGGATAGGGACTTGAGGAGATAACGGGGACTCCGGAAAATTTCCTGACCGTAAGAGCAGGAAGTCAACAAAATCTTCAACTTCCCTATGTTGTTCCGGAGTTAACCGCTCCAGTTTACTCTCTAACGATTCCATGCTGTGTTCCCGCAAAATTCCCTGTTAATGAAATATCTCTCCTTATTGGTATTTATAGCCAAAGACCTGAATTTTCCTGCTCTCATTGAGAACATAACTTCCGGCATCCTTAAAACACCAACCGGTATTTTGGCGGAAAACGGTTCCTGCTCGGAATGATGAAATTATTCCCACTTGTGCTGGTACCCGCGTTTCTCCACGGGTAAGCCATCTATCAGGACAGATTTTTCGCGGGTTACCGTGCCAATTACCGAATAGGATACACCATACACCGGATGACTGTGCGGGGGGAGCGTGAATATCAGCTCGTAATCCCCTCCCCCGTGCAATGCAAGTTCACAGGCCTGTTTTTCAGGAATTCCCGAGGGTAACGGCAGTTTTGCTGAATCAAGCGAAAACCCGCATTCATTGACGCTTAGTAAATCATAGAGCGAAAGTGCGACTCCGTCACTGTCATCCATCATGGCGCTGGCACCCCCCCGGGCGAGAAGCTGTCCTTCCTTTACCCGGGGTTGTGGTTCAAAGAGTTGCTTCCTGAACTCAGAATACCCGTCAATATATGCCTGCGCCTGGCCAGGAGTTCCCGTAATGCAGACAAGATCACCCGGATGAGCGCCGCTGCGACGCACAATACGGGATTTGTCTGCGAGCCCAAGACCGGTTGTGACGATGGTGAGTTCTCCATGACGGTCAATATCGCCTCCGATAATCATAGCACCGAACCGTTTACAGCAATCCTGTGCGCCCTGCATGATACCGGCCAGCTCCTTCCATCCATCAAGTCCGACTGCAATGAGGAGATATTTTGGCTCAGCCCCCATGCTCGCAATATCCGAAAGCGTGACTGCTGCACTCATCCAGCCCATCTGCCACGTGCTCATGCCCTCAACAAAGTCAGTCGACCGGTGGAGCATGTCCGTTGTGACCACCAGGATCTGGTCACCACATGGCACCTCTGCGCAGTCATCCATAGTATGCTCTTTTCCGATAATTCCTGTAACCACAGATAAAAGTTCTCGGTCATCCACTCTTGCGCACCTCCTTACCCCGTTCGCTCTTGTACTCTTTGAAGATGTGCTCGATCAGGTCTGATTTCTTTTCCCGTTCAAGATGTGCCTGCTCTGTATGCCATTGTAAAAGAGCCGTCTCAATCATTTCCTTTGCAGCCAGCCCCTGCTTTCCCCGCACCTGGACCCCGGCATCTTTATCCGAAAGAAGAGGGACACCAATTTCACGGAATGCCGGGAGCATCAGGGAATCACACCCTGCAAGCATCGCCGCAGGCGTAATAACCGCTTTAATCCTGGTTCCTGCGAGATCGCGGACCACGGTCCTCCCCCATCCATCAAGACGTGAAACGAAAATTATGTCCCCTTCATCGATTCCTGCATCTTCAACAAGCCCACGAACACCTTCTTTTGTCAGGGCATCCATCACTTTTACCGGCAGTACCTCCCCGTCCATCGATAGTTCGGCAAACTTCCTGATACGGGCAAGTCGTTTGGAAAGGCTCCTGGTATAGCGCTCTTCTTTCCGCAATCGTTTTTTAAGACTCTGAATAACAGCATCTTTTTTTACCAGTTCGGTATCTTTTGCCAGCTCAAGGTCCCGGGAGGTCTGGATCTTCCGGACTCGTGACTGCAGCCTCTGGATTTCGTAGTCCTTTTTCTTAACCTCTTCCTGGAGCTCCCCCACAAACATGCGCAGACGTTTCACCATCCCATCAAGCACCCGGACTTTCTCGTCATGCCTGACTTCGATACGTACCGGGGGAGAATCGGTTACCGGTAGTGGCGGCGCAGGGTTCATCCCCCCTATCACCTGATCGAGAGACTGCCCCCGGATAACCCCAGCCCGCACTTCATCAATATCGTGTCCGGGAGGAATTCGCTTGAGAAGGTTCTGGAACCTGTGCCGGTACTGGCGGTATGCATCCAGCGCAGCGGAGAGTGCGTCCCGCTCATGATCGTTCCCGTATTGAAAAGATGAGGTGAGATCCACTTTTGTCTCAACGCTTACGTCCTGCTTTGGGGTATACGCGACCGCAGAAAATGCCCGCCGTATCTTCTCCACAGAATGGGGCATCTCCTGCACGTCTGATGCGATAACCAGGGGTTTTCCAACGCGGTATAGCGACTCAACAACATCTCCCATCTTCATCTGACGGGAACTGGCAAGATGAAGCAGGTTCCCATCGAGATCGAGCGCCGCAACCGCCGTTGTTGTCCCGGGATCGATACCGACGATCAAGTACCGCGGTTTTCCTGAGAGCGGACGGAACCTGATCCTTTCAAGGCGTTTGCCACTGATCCTTACCTGGACATCTGCGCCGCGGTAAGTTGAGACCGGGACCTGGTCCCGTTTCGCAAAAACCCGGAATGCTACCCTGCTGCACCCGCCAAATGCCCGGGTCTCCTTCTTCTCGTAACGAAGACCGGCAGCAACGAGAGCCATCTCAATTTCCCTCCCTTTCAACTGGACAGCCCCGTGAATCTTACGGATATACCGGTTCTGGCTCCACCCACCCTTACCGGGAGAACGGTGCCGGCTAACGATGACCTCACTTTCGTTTTCAAAAGCAATGACTTCCGCCCCTGCTCCCAGGGATGCAACCTGGGCAGACGTGCGGGCTTCGGCAAACGGATCGAACCGGTTGAAACTGATATTATAGCGGGCAGCAACTTTCCCCAGTGTCTCTTTGCGTTCCCCACCAGTCACCTGTACAAGCCGGGTCTGCGGGGGCAACGCCTGCAAAAAGAAAAAAAGGTCGTGCTGGTCAACAGCGATTTCCTGAAGGCTGTCTACAGCGAGGATATCCGGTTGTTCTTCATTGAGCATCCGAAAAAGCCGGAACAGTGTAACCTCCGATTCACTTTCAATGGCCTGGCCCTCCATACGGACAAGGGCATATACCGGGCGCCGGGAACGGGACCTCACTGAACCTTTGATGATATCGATGCCAAATACCTTTAATCGATCACGCATCGTATCGCATCCCCGCGATCATACAGCAGGTTGTATTTCCGTTTGAAAAAGGTGAGGATGTTATCAATGTCACGTTCAAGAATTGACCGGGCATTCTGGTGACTGGTCTCAACCCACTGTGGCCAGTCGATAATGACGCATTTTCCCTCCTCCATCAGGATGTTGTATTCCGAAAGGTCAGCATGGATAATTCCTTCGCGATAAGCAATTCCAGTACTGCTGAGTATCTCATCGAGCACTTCTTTTGGCTCTTCCAAGCGGCAATGATTGAGATTCGGGCCGTTAATCAAAGCCATCACGACCGTGTGACGGTTCTGCCCGATTGGAAGCGGGACCCGAACCTTTGGGTGAAGGGCGGTAAGAGCCTGAAATTCCCGTTCTGCAGATCTCCGTGATGCAATCAGCCAGGGGCAGTGACCCCCCTCGGGCATGTATTCCCGGTTGAGCCTTGCGGACGAGAATGAACGTTGCCCGACCCGGTGAAACTTAATCGCCACCGGCCCGAGCCCCAGCGCTTCGTAGACGACGGACTCTTTACCTTCACCTATGCGTGATCCAAGCGCTGTAATGGTTCCGTTTCTTGTCAGCGTGAGAAGAGCAAGTGTGTCATATCCGCCAAAAACGAGCGAGTATCCATCATATGGTACAGGATTGAACCGAACCATTCCCCATTCTATCAGGTGGGAAAGGCGGTAGTTTACTTCTGATTCTGAAAGCCCGGTTGCAGATTGGATCTGCTCCAGGGGTACCCAGGAGTATCGTTTCATCCCGCGTTCAAGCGCATGAAGGATGGTTTTTTCATATTTATTCAGGGTGCGGATACGTTCCGCGGCAATGACCATAATCGATAGAGTTGTTATGTGGCAGACTATAAAATCGCATCTTTAGAGGTCATGCAGGGAGATTTTAACACAACCTTAAACATCTTTTATCATCCAGATCTGATTGGATTTGACGGATGCAGTGCAATAAGTGCAGGAGAGACGCGGTTCTTTTTCAAAAGTATTCCGGTCAGCACCTCTGCGAACACCATGTTGAAGCATATGTCGAAGCAAAAGCAAAGCATGAAATCCGTAGAAACCGGTGGATTCTCCCTGGAGATCATATTGCAGTTGTTCTCACTGGGAATCCCGGTAGCGCCGCTCTCCTGTATTTTTTAAAAAAGCTGACCAGCCTCAGGCGTGACATAAAGATTTCAGCCATCGCCCTCGATGAAGGAATCACGGGATATCACGATACGGGTACGGCCTCGTGGATTGCTGAATCGCTGGAGACGGAATGTTTTACGGGGTCTTTTTTGGAAACATTCGGGGTTACCTTAGATGAGATTGCCCACCGGAAAGGCGCCGGAAGTTCGTGCATGTATTGTCGCGTATTCCGGAATTTTTTACTGAACAGGATTGCAAAAGACCAAGGGGTAACGAAACTGGCGTCCGCTGAAACCCTTGACGACGACGCGGTGTATGTCCTGAAACATATCCTCGGGGGAACTCCTGAGATACTTATTCATACAGAACGGAATTTCAGCATTGTTCCCATAATCCGGCCGTTCATCACCCTTCCTTTAAATGAAGTAGAACTCTATACAGGTCTTCACAACCTGAAGTATGAACATTCCACCTGCCCTTATATGAACAACGCCATAGAGAACGATGTTCGGACATTACTCAACGATTTCACCCTCCGCCACCCTGCAACGAAATACGCACTTCATAATCTTGGAATTCACATAAACGAAGAATGCGCCACGATGGCGAATACCGTCTCTGCCTATGAACAATGCGGCGAACCGGCAGACGGAATATGCCAGAGCTGCCGGATACTTTCTGAGGAGACGGTCCATGGCGCTTAGGAGAGGTAGAATCTGGAGGGTAATCAGGAATTCTCCCGGTATTCAGATCTCCATCTATTTTATCGCGTTTGCTTTGCTCATTGTGGTCAATACCTATTTGTTTCATTCCTATTATTCGGTTCTGGAGAACAAACCCCTTTCATGGTCGGAAGCACTCCTTTTCGTCGTCGAATCCATGACAACGGTCGGGTCGATTTTGCCGATCTCCAATGATATAACTCGTTTCCTGGCGATCCAGATTATGCTATCCGGCGTAATCATGATCTTTGTTGTCATCCCACTTCTCCTTGCCCCATTCCTTTCGGTCCTGCTTGCGCCCACACCTCCCCGGGGGACACCACACCGGCTGTCAAAACATACAGTTGTTATGGGATATAATGGGCTGACCAGTTCGGTTATTGACAGCCTGACCATAGCTGATCATGATATTGTCGTCATTGAACAGGACAAAGCAAAAGCTCTTGAAATTGCTACGCATTACCGGAAACGTGCTTACGTGATCTGGGGGAATTATTCCGATCCAGTAACATGGTCTTCGGCACATTTAGCACATGCCAGCTATGTTGTTATCTGCATGGATGAGCGGCAGACGGCCAGTATCGTTCTTGGTATTCGGGAACAGGTGAAGGGTAAGATCATCTCGATTGTGGATAAGCTCTCTTTTGAGCGGTATCTTCGGTTCGCGGGTGCAGACTTCGTACTTTCCCCCAAACACGAAACCGGTAAGCTCCTGGCACATCACGCATTCCTTAACCCGGGTGGGGATACAGAACCCGAATTGCCCGGGCTGGAAAGGAGGAAAATCAACCTTCGTCAGGCTCCCGGGCTGGAACTTATGCTTGTTAACATTCCCGTAGTTGGAGGGTGCAATGCTGCTTACAAATCCCTGTCTGATCTTCACCTTTTTGAGCGGTTCGGGGTTATTGTCCCGTTTCTCTGGAAGGCAGGAAAATTCATCCCATTACCCGGAGATGAGATTGTTATCGACAACGCGACATCATTGTTCCTGTTCGGAAGAGCTGAATCCATTGTCACAACGATACAGGAAGAGTTCAAAACTGACGGGTGTTCAGATACCCTTGCAGTGATTGCCGGCTTTGGGGACGTCGGGGCAGCCGCATACCAGGAACTCAGGGCTTCTGGCGTCTATTGCATGGTTGTCGATTCGAAGCAGCAGGCTGTGGAGCAGGTTATCGGCAATGCTGAAGATGAGGCGGTGCTAAAAAAAGCCCGTATCGAAGAGGCCCGGTTCTGTATTGTTGCCCTCAATGATGATGATGTAAATATTTTTACAACGCTTATGGCCCGGAACCTGAATCCCGACACACGGGTTCTTGCCCGGGCCAACGAACCGGCATCGGTCGAGAAACTCTACCGGGCAGGTGCTGATTATGTTGCCCTCCTTCCCATGATAGGGGGCCAGACGATCGCACGGATAATCCTTGCTGATACGGTCACCATTCTCCTTGAACTTCCCGACAATGATCTTGTGATCCTCTTACAGGTCTCGAAAACGAATAAAAAACCGCTACAATGGTTTATCAGGAAAACAGGTGTCCGGATTATTGGTATTGAGGGGTCTGGACGTTCTGTTGTTGCCCCGGACGCCGGGGAGATTTTTACAAACGGGGAAGCGGTTATTGCCATAGGGAGTACCGAACAATTGAAAAAGTTTATCCGTTTACTGTAAAGGTGCAATGTGCATGACAACCGATCTCGGATGCCGGATGGGGCAGGTAGAACAGATGATCCGATACACCTACTGGACAAGCGGGTGTAAAGGAATTGTTGTTGGCCTGAGCGGGGGTGTGGATTCTGCAGTGGCGGCGACATTCTGCTGCCGGGCAGTTGGAGGAAAAAAGGTGCTTGGGCTCACTCTTCCCTCAGGAGTAACAAAACCCGAAGACATCGCCGACGCTGCAATGCTCTGCAACCAGCTGGGTATGGAACACCTGGTAATAAGCATTGAACCGATACTCAGGGGATTTCAGGCCATGCCGGATTTTAAAGGATCTGCGTACCTTCTGGGGAACCTTATGGCAAGGATCCGGATGACGGTTCTTTATTATCAGGCAAACCTCGATAACACTCTGGTCTGCGGAACCTCAAACCGGAGCGAATATATGCTCGGTTACTGCACCAAATTTGGTGATAATGCAGCAGATTTCCAGCCGCTCCTCCATCTTTTTAAAACAGAGATATATGATATCGCAAAAGAGCTTGGAATTCCTGGACCAATCATCAGAAAGAAGCCATCTGCCGGTTTATGGGAAGGACAGAGTGACGAAGAAGAGATCGGTCTTACCTATACAGAAATCGATAATTCGCTCCGCTTGCTTGAACAACAGTCCTGGAAGGCAGCAACAACTACAGAGGAGAAGGTTCTCGGACTCATTATAAAAAGCGAACATAAAAGAATGGTTGCACCTAATCTTTTAACAGGAGAGAAAAAACCGTAAGGAATTTTTCCGGGTTATTGAGGAACAGGAGGGCATCCTCGTTGCCGACCAGATCGTACAATGGTGCTTTGCAAAGACGGTGGGTTCCCATCCTGCAGCTTGCCCCAAGGTACCGGACAGGAGGAAAAACCGGATAGCGGGAGTTTTTTTGAACCGTACCGGAACTCATCTCGTAATAGATGCCCCCCAGGTACTTTTCATAATCCTTATACTCACTTTCGAATGCCGTTGACACGATATTTGCCATGGTCAGCGTCCCGTCCGGAGAAGGGTTAATAGTAATATGCCCGTAACCCGGGGGAATAATAACAACATCACCGGCATTTGCAGATACCATCACCACATCATCAAGTGCCCGGGACTGGAGAAGATAATGCGCCTGACCTTCAATGACTTCATAGATCTCCGGATAGCCAACTCCGGCCGGATTTTTCGGGTGGTAATGCCCTTTTGTCTTCACCCATTCACCACATAGTGTCCGGGAAGGAATAACGGTAACATCATACCGCAGATGGTGGTAGTGCAACCAGTTCCAGTCAGCATCTGACTTTGCCAGATCCCGGTACATATAATAGAGGGGACCGCTGTACTCGCACGAGGGATCGGCAAGAACGGAACGCATATCCTCAGTTGTCCGAACTGCAGGCTGCGGCAGCTCTCCCTCCCATCCAAACATCACTTTTTCTTACGCATTACAAGTAAATAATAACCGGCCCCGATACCAACCAGAATGATGACCCCGATGACAACCAGAACCTGGACAACCCCGCCCCATAACGGTTTTGACTCGACATCGACGGTCACGTTGAACGGGTCAGATACCTGACTATTATCAAGGGAATCATGGTACCGAATTTCTGTACTTAGTGAATATTCCTTAACAACCGCTGTATCAGCGGTACTGACATGGAACCGCGCGGTAACTTTTTGCCCGGGTTTCAGGTCTCCGAGATACGCAGTATCGTCACTACTCTGGAACGGTTCGACAATTGACAAACGTGCCTGGGCCTGATACGCTGTCGAATCGCCATTGTTCTGGTATTCAACTTCGATCATACCCTCCGATCCCTGCAGGACATGGACTGTTGGCGAGGTTATACCAAAGCTGATTTTTCTGCCAACAGGAACTCCTACAGTGTACACAGTGGAAGTAACCACATCCCCATCCCGGTTTTCATACGTAACGATAATATCAACCGGATATATCTGATTTTCTGCATCATTGGAAACTGCGACTTTATATTTCCCGGTTACAACACCATTTGCCGGGAAATCCCCGATAAAAACACTGTTGTCGGTGGGAATAATAGGGCTTGCCCCGTTACGAATTACGGTAACCGAAGCCTTTTTTCCATCCTCCGATCCCGCGTTTTTTATCTTCAGGTTCAGGAAGCCTTCACTCCCTACAGTCAGGTTTTCCGTTCCAGCGTCAGAAACTTCGATCCTGAGTTGTGGCTTGATTTTTATGGTTACCGGAATGGTTTCGTTGACCTGTTTATAGTTGTACTCGAGAACGTCAGCCGCATCCTGGGTCGATGATCCGAGATAAGAGTACATGATATTGAGTAAGATCTGGTAATTCCCTCCCGTTGCATTAGGTAGTATCTTCACCCGGATGGGAACAGTTACCAGGCCGGGGCTTTTTAAATCCCCCACGTTCTGAGGGTCGCTTTTCACAACAACCGGGACGTCCCCTGCTGAAAGTTCAAGGGTGACCAGCTTTGCGGTCGTAGGAAGATCATCACGTGTGATGGTGCCTGTCGTTACGAATTCCAGGCTGTTCACCCCGCTATTCTGCACCGTAATGAATATTGTAGCATCCTGACCCGGGGTAAATTCGTTGGTTCCGGATAGTGCTGCTGACAGCAGGGGACTTCCGCCGACATAGGTTGTCACACCCGTTACCGGTATACAGCAGATTAGCCAGAGGGCAAGAACAAAGAATATCAGCCGGGAATTTTTCATACACCACCACTGTTGTTATTAGTATAACAACATTTATTATAACAGGATATAAAGGGATGTCTCAATAAAAATGCCATCAGAAAGTCCCGAGCGGGTTATTGAATGCCTTAAATCGCTCGGTATGACAAAGTATGAAGCATCGGTTTATATCGCTCTCCTGAAGGTATCAAGCGCTACCGCAAGCACTATCCATGAGATCTCCGGTGTTCCCCGTGCATCGGTTTATACCGTGATCGACCAGCTGCTTGATAAAGGACTTGTATCGGTCTCCCAGTCTGCGCCCAAACGATTTGCTGCCATCCCTCCCCAGGAGGCCACTACAAAACTGATGGGCCGTATCGAGAAAGATGCTCAGGAAGCAGGCGAATCCTTATCAAAGATATTCCGGGAACGATCAATCCCAGGATCTGAAAGTGAGGAGCTCATCTGGAATATTTATGGTATTGAAAAAATCAAAAAAAGATTTTCTGATCTTGTTTCAGAGGCAACACAGGAAATAAAAATAATTGCCCACCCCCAGATTTTATCAGATGATATTAAACAGAACCTTACCTCAAAGGCAAACGCGATGAGAATCGAGGTGATTACGCCTTACTGGACGGGAGCACTGCCGAAAAAGATGAGTGTTTATATTATCAAACACCCTGAAGTGTCCCGCGAGTTTGACAAGGTAAAGGACATGATCGCAGGAGGAATCTGCATCATTGATGGTCGTTCGGTAATGGTCATTGTCGGACTCGGGGAAGAGGCAATAGCACTTTTTTCAGAATCTGAGGGATTTGTTCGTTTTTTTGTGCGTTACTATAACCTGATCCTGGACTGGGCCAGGAAGGATTGAGAAAAGATCCGTTTTTAATAATCCCTGATCTCATCCATCTTTGCTATTTCCATCAATCCCTTCATCGCCTGAGTCTGCACCCAGCGGCCACTTTCCTTTATTGATGCCATCGGATTTGTTCCCCCAACAGCGGCAATTGCAATGAACTGTGGACTGACAGGTACACCAAGAAGGGGAAGGTTCGGCATCCCGACTTCTAAAATCCCGGAAAAACTGCTACCGGAAAGCTCGTCAAGCACCATACCGACTTTAGGTTCGGCTTCCATGTGAAATTCCCGGATATTTGCAAGAATGGACCCGCTTCCCGTGCGCATAACACTGGTAATGGACGTCGACTTCTGTGAGATAAGTACCTGAAGTGGATCGATGGTGGTATATTCATAAAGGATAATGTGGGTAAATCTCATGGGGGTACGCTTTTCTATCTCGACAATACCCCCACCAATAGGATTGATTGGAATTCCATGGCGGATCAGGAGACCATCGAAAGTAACGCTGCATATCGTACAGATCCCCGTAAATCCCTTCGGGACAACGAAATCAGCAATTTTTTCACCGGCGGAGAGGAACCTGACACGTCCGCTCACTGTAACGCCGGTCTGGTAAGCATCTTTGAGCATCGATATTGCAAAATCGAGATCCTCGTTTTTAATAAGGGAGAGGTTATAAACAACCCTGCCTTCCCCGGAAGCCGGATCAAATGTCACCTGCATTGCATAATCTTCAATGCTGTGGTTGACGAATTTGAGCGGGGTGTTCATTATAGTAATTTCAGACATCGCAATAGAAAAATTGTTCTATAAGACCATGGCAATCTATTTATGATGGAACACGATATGCGGGAAAAAGCCAGACACGCAATGCGACTCATTCTTGAGGCAGCCCGTTTTGAGGTCGAAGAGGTCGATGAACCCCTGGACCTTTCTGCGGTTCGTGACAATACGTGCCTTCTGGTGCTCTGTTCAAATGACTCAGACCTTATCGATCAGTTTGACAAAACAAATTACAGCCTCATGGTCGATGATCATGAGATGACCTGCAGTAAGCTCCTTTTCTCTATCGATAAGGGTATCGTGACTGAAAACTGTATCCACTGGGGAGTTGACGAATTTGTCCGATATACCGGTGAAGCAGTGCTTGCAGATATTCTTAACCGTGAACTGGCACTGGATCTGACACCGTCTAAAGGAAAAAAAATTACTTCAGCATCGGGAATCCCCAAGCAGGAGGATCCCGTAAATGCAGAATCTTCCGGTATAGTAATACCGCATTACCCGATAAAAATTACTGAACAGGCTGCGATCCGGAAAGGGGGATCCCAGGGAACTGCAAAACTCAGGTTTATACCGTATTATCTTTTTCACTATACCAGTAGCGGGGAACAAGTCTACAAAGACAGGCGCATCCCGTTTGATGCCGACGGGTGGGGTGCAATAAATGCTATCAATGGGATAAAGATCGACCTGGATGACAAACTGGTAGAGGAAAATGAGATCCCCGGAGGATCTGAAGTCGCCGAATCCCATATCCGGAAAGATGAGGCGACAGACCGTTTTGTCAATGAACTAATCGACCGGCTCACTCAGAAAGTCAGGATCAAGCAGGAGAGAGGGGATGCGATCTTCTACGAAGAGAAGACCCTTAAACCCGAAAAGAAAAATATCTCCGTAGATACCAAGCAAGTCTATATCCCGGTCTGGCAGATACGGGGTAAGAAGATCATCGAGGTTAATGCTTTTACCGGAGAACTGCTCTCAGAACCGATGGACGAGGGAGTGGAAATATTTTAAAAAACGGGAAAACAAGGGAATAAAAAACAGATTTCCTGCGTTCATATGGAAAAGAAATCCAGAATCTCTCTTATATTTTTTTGAGGAAATCCATGATTATTGTCCTTGGGGGTGGCCCGGCGGGAAGGATCGCGTCGATCCGGCTTGCAACTGCAGGAAAAGAAGTCCACCTCATTGAAAATGGGGGAATCGGGGGCCAGTGTCTTCATTTTGGGTGCATGCCGGTCTGTGCCCTGAACGATGTGGCAAGGCTGATCCATTCGGCGTGTACCCTGCACAATCTGGGAATTATTGACACAGTACCGAAAATACATTTCCCGCACATTATTTCGGAGATGCATGTAGTCCAGGAAAAAATTGCTTCCATTCTTGATACCGAGACAAAATCTGCCGGGGTACAGATAACTTATGGCAAAACCGGCAGGCTCGAGGGCAAGAATGTTTTTATCGGAGATGAACAGCACGAAGCGGATGCCGTTATTGCCTGTACCGGGTCCCGACCGAATATCCCTGATATCAGCGGTACCGACCTGGACGGGGTATTCACTCCCCATACCCTATTCCGGATGAAGGAACTCCCGAAAAAAATCGCGATTATCGGCGGGAATATAATGGCCGCTGAATTTGCCTATATATTTTCCCGGTTCGGCAGCGAGGTGACCATTCTCAGCCGGAGTGCCTTCCTGAAAAATGCAGATAAACATCTCCGTGCCCTTGCATTAAATCAGCTTAACGATGTTGATATCCAAGAGGGTTCTGACGTACTTTCGCTAACTGGCGGATCACGTATACAATCGGTCCAAATCAGATCCTGTGATACGAAGGTAGCGATAGATGCTGACGCTGTCCTTCTCGCAACGGGACTTGTTCCCCGGTCCGAAATGCTGTGCGGGATAAACAAGGGTCCAGGCGGTGAAGTGCTGGTGAATGAAAAGATGCAGACCAGCGTAGTGGAAGTCTATGCCGCCGGGGATGTTACCGGACCCCCATTCCTGACTCCCATCGCCCGCCACCAGGGTATTGTTGCTGCAGATAATATTCTCGGGATCAATCGCACGGTTGATTACCGTTCTATCCCGCAATCGATAAGTCTTGGATATGAACTGGCATTCTGCCTGTCAGAAACAGAAAATATGGCATCAATTGCTATTCCGGGACCTGCCGGTCCCGACACGTTCTGGGAAGTGCCCTCCAGCAACACCGGACTTGCCAAGATAATATTCGAACCGGGGACCGGGGAAATCAGAGGTATGTGTGCTGCCGGACCTGGAGGAGGGCTTATTGCAGGATACATGGCATTGCTTATGAAGCACCACTTTTCTATTCATGACTTTGAAGAGTTTATCGAAGTACATCCATCGACAGATGGCGTATCAGGGATTGCGAAATATGCATCCGGGCTTATGAAGAAAAGAAACACGTGACGAGTCTGTGTTTCTGTCGTGTATCTTTGAACAAAGAAAGAACTAAATCTTGCCTGCGTTTTGCCAAGGAGTAGCCTGCAAAATTGAAGGTGACAGATGAGATCATTTTTTGGTTCCTATCCTGATAATGAGTGAATATGCCCAAAACGGGCTCCGATTCTCTCCCTGGTTTTTACCTCTCATTAAAAGAACGTCTTAAAATTGCATTTTTTCGGTTCGTGTTGAAAATACGCTTAATTATCACTCTGTTTGAAAAAATAGTGCAGATTTGCTTCTCATAGAATGGCCCATAATGCCAATTAAATCGAGCTGAATTTTACCTCATACTTTTTCAATCCCCTAGCAGAAAATCTTCCGGAACGCGGATATGAACGGAATTGTTCCGACGAAGACTGAAAATGGTCAATTGACTGACAGAGGAATAAATATTTCCCGTCCTCTTGAACTGAAAAGAAAGAATTAGCCGGGATATATCATAGATATTGGTTTATAGGCATCGTTTTGTTATTATTGGCAAAACAGTAAACGCAATCATGCAGATCCGATATTATTTTTTAAATTAGCCCACCAAGGTTCATTCCCGACGCCAGCCTGAAGGTATTATTACGATCTGAATCGAATATACAAGATACATTCATTCTCGCTCCAGGGTGCCTGCCAATGACTTCTCCTCAAGACAACCTCGCATTTGACCAGACACGGCTTGATAAAGTTCGTGCACTCAGGGATAAAGGCATCAGTATTTTCCCTTCGTCATTCGACCGGCAGCATACCGTGCTCGATATCAAAACCCGGTACGCAGACATCACTCATGACAAGAGTCCTGAGCTCGTCTCCACCGCCGGAAGACTATACATTGTCAGGAACCACGGGAAAACCCTATTTGCAGATCTCGGCGATGAAACCGGAAAGATCCAGCTCTATATCCGGAAAAACGATATCGGGGAAGAACAGTTTGATCTCTTCAGCCAGTTCATCGAAAGGGGGGATATCATCGGTATTACCGGTCATGTCTTCCGGACAAAACTCGGAGAGATCACTATCTGGGTTGATACTTTCACCCTCCTGTGCAAAGCAGTATGTTCCCTCCCGGAGAAATTCCACGGCCTGACCGATGTCGAAAAGCGTTACCGCCAGAGATATGTTGACCTTATCGTTAACGAGGAGAGCAGGCAGACATTCCGGAACCGGAGCCGGATCATTTCCTTGATCCGCAGGTATCTCGATGACAACGGGTTCCTGGAATTTGAAACCCCAATCCTTCAGCCCATATATGGCGGCGCAAATGCCCGCCCGTTCACATCATACCATCATTTCCTTGACCAGAAGCTTTTCCTCCGGATTGCACCGGAACTATACCTGAAACGGCTGATTGTCGGAGGATTTGAGAAAGTCTTCGAGATTGCCAGGAATTTCCGCAACGAAGCGGTCGATACCAATCATAATCCGGAATTTTCCATGGTGGAAATTTACTGGGCATATCGGGATTTCGAGGACATGATGGCATTGACCGAAGATATCGTCTCATCCATCGTCTTTGAAGTCCTGGGAACATTCGAGATCCCGTTCGGGGACACCAGACTGAATTTCGAAAAACCGTGGAGGAGACTCTCCATGTCAGACGCGGTAAAAGAGTACGCCGGGATAGATATCTATGCTCATCCGGTCGAACAACTCCGAAATCTGGCACGGCAGCATAACCTGGATGACTGGGAGAAATCAACAACCCACCGGGAATTCCTTGTCCAGTTCTTCGAAGGGCTCGTTGAGGAAAAACTCATTCAGCCGACGTTTGTCTATGACTACCCGGTGGAGAACTCCCCACTCGCAAAGCGGCACCGCACCAAGGAGGGGTTCACCGAGCGGTTCGAACTGTTCATTCACGGGATGGAAGTCGGCAACGGATTTTCAGAGCTGAATGATGCATTGGACCAGAAGGAGCGGTTCGAGGACCAGGACGAGAAGCGGCGGATGGGCGACATCGAAGCCCAGATGATCGATTACGATTTCATCAATGCCCTCGGGTACGGTATGCCTCCAACCGGCGGTGTGGGAATCGGGATAGACCGGCTGGTAATGCTGCTCACCAATAACAGTTCAATCAAAGAAGTGATCCTCTTCCCCTCTATGAAGAGCATGCAGGTCGAAGAAGACGAAGATGAAAAGAAACCCGGTACCGATCAGGACAAAAAGTAATTCCATTTCTCCTGACGATCGTTCATCTGCTCTTTTTTTTGACCCTACCGGAGCCTGCTTTGAAAAGAATCAGATAATTCTCTTATCTTTTGTTTTTTCACCGTTCAGGAAACACGGACAGACCGTCACGCAGATGCTGCACCACATGGATGCATGGCTGGGTCGAGAAGATTATCAGGGATCATAAGCGAAGGAATTCTCGCTCCGGGCAGATAATATTGGCAGCAATCACAAACAGGCATAGATTACCACAGTAATGCCAGGACTTCTGCTCCTGCTATTTTCTCTGTCACCATCTACCCAGGAATTTGCATAAATGGCAATTCGAATGAAGATCTCAGGTTTTCAGAAAACACCAGAGAAGATTTTTCTAAAAGAACCATCCGGAGCCTTATAAATTCCCCGGAAAATTTCCAATCACTTGTGGTACGGCTCTCCGCGATTAATTTTCTCTGCGCGGTAGATTTGCTCAAGCACGATCATCCTTGCCATCTGGTGAGTGAAGGTCATTAGTGAGAGCGATAATCGGAGAGGGCAACGGGAAAGTACATCGACCGAAAGTCCGAGATCGCCGCCAATAATCACGGTTATGTGGTTCCGGCCCGCAATTTCCCATCGTCCGAGATTCAGGGCAATGTCTTCACTCGACCATTGTTCTCCGCCAATTGCGAGCGCGATGGCGTATGAGCCCTCAGGAATGGCGGCGATAATCCGGCTCCCCTCAGCTCTCTTTGCGGCATCCTCCTGGGCAGGGGATGCATTTGCAGGGCGTTTCTCTTCAGAGAGTTCGAGGATATTCAGCCGGATCAGGGGTCTGAGGCGTTTCTCATACTCAGCGATACCGTCCTGAAGGTACTTTTCTTTAACCTTTCCAACAGCGATGACGGTAACCTGCATTGTGTTACCATCTCACCAAAACGAACCGGCCATAGAACATGCTATAAAAATAATAAGAGGGAGGGTGGAAATATATTTCCTATGGATTACTTTTTCGCTCTTTTACATCAATTTTTTGGGAGGTGAGCACGTCCAGGAGTACTTCTTTCATCATATTTTTCATCAGTTCCCGACCCTCTTCGGATGTCATGTAGTCCCGGAACAGCTCTTTGAACTGTCCCATATCTTGGTGATTATCGACGAAAGATAATAAAGCTTGTGTGATGAAATCAGAGACCGTAGAGAACTTCTTTTCCTCATACACCAGTTTATTGACCTTTTCATAGATATTGGGGGGCATTTTATAGGAGATCGCAACTCTCTCGCCCCGCATTGCTGGTGCCTTCTCTGCCATTCTCTATAAACTTGGGCAAAATACTATAAATAGACTGTCAATATCCCTTAAGTGATACTTTTTTGCATTTAAATCTTTATAGATTACTTAAGGAATACTTTATTAAGATCCTGAGGTGTAATAAGAATTTGTAGCGAGGTGACGATAAATGAACGAGATATTTCTGTTAGTCCTTGCAATTGCGGGGATCTTCTCCTTTGCCTGCAGCATTGCCCTGATTTCACTCGGAACTATCATTGATCACTTCCCTCTCGGTGATGAGTCGAACCGGAAGCGATCTCTTTCAAGCCCGATAGAATCAACGCGAATCGCCGTGGTTATCTACTGGATCCTCTTTATTATCGGAGGCTATGCGATTTTAATGGAGAACAAGTATGCCATAATCATCGGGATTACGACACTCTTTTCTGGTGTCCTGTTTATGTTCACTGGATTGATCCTCTCCTTTGCTGTGCTCCATGCCATGCGACGCCGTAGAAGATCGTTAGAGACACCGGTGTTCCAAACCCCTCCGGTTCCCATTACTGGCATGGCAGTTACCCCTGTGGAAAGGATGACAAAGATTCCGAAGAAGCGTTATCGCAGGCCAGTCTCAAACTTCATTGTCGATGGGTTGATAAGAAGAGAATAATCAGTTTAGAAACCACATTTTTTTTAAAAACGGTGAATACAGGACACTTCCGGGAGAAGTTTCCCGGGCAATTTCAGTTTGTGCCAGATGATTCTGAAGAAATTCTCAGGGAGTCTTTGGGATGATCATGGAAGAATCTGCTTTTGGGTCAAAATGATTAATCTGATAACAACGCGTCATTGTTCTTCGAAATCTAGCCGGCAATTATTGCTTTCTGGGAATTCTTTCTGGTATATCTCCATTAACGACACCTCAATGGAAGGACTTTGATGAATTCTTCTCATTTTTATAACCAGTGGACTTTAGAGGATTTATAAATCTCCACGTCTGCTTTCAGAAAGTAGATTGCCGGTTGTTTCTTTTGGTTATGTGGTTTTCGCTTTGGGTTTTCTCATAAAACTCACCAGTGAAATTCCGGTCAAGGACAACTCCGATCGCCTTCTCGAGCGACTTTGTCAGAACAACACACTCTTCTCCCTTTACTCCCCTGACCCATAGATGAACTCTCCCTTCATTATCAATCGTTATTTCCAGTTCCTGCATTTCCATTCGTGATCAATCCTTTTTTTCAGATCAGCCTGTGCAGGCGCACAGAGTTTTTCACAACAATCCCCGTAACGATATCCCTCGCAGTGAAGCAGAGATATCCCTGCTCGTCAATTGTAAAGGTGAGTTCGAAACGCGGCACTCCCTTTTGCGCAGGAGGAAAGGAGGAAAGGTATGTCGGTTCCGCCACGTTCACCAGAACCGGCTGGCAGCTATCGCCGTAATCTGTTACAGGACCTGCAAATCTGAGCCCTCCGCAGGGTGTAGCGACCAGTTCCAGCCCCGCACCAAGACCACTTCCGGTTTCTCCCGCAATCCGACAGAGGGGGATCCCCAGATGGGTTTGCCCATCATACGCGGCACTTATCAGGATTCGGGCTACCTGCCCGACGCTTGGGTAGCATGCTCCTCGCCGAACGAGGAACCTGTACCTGTGCTCGTGCGAAACAGGATCCCAGTATCGCAACGCATAATCGGCTCTGACCGGGGGTTTTGGAGAAGCATCCGCCCGTACGGCTCCCCGTGCTGCGGCATCGAGTGCATGATCGAAGCGAACAGGTGCAGGTGAAAACTCATTGCAAACGGCTTCCTGCAGAGCGGGGATCATAGAAAGTTCCCCAATCATCAGGACTGCAGTAATTCCTTCCCGATTGTACCCGTATACCCGGGCAGCGGAAAAAGCCCTTGAGATCGTGCGATCAAGGATGGTGAAGAGACCGTTATCCCGGAAGATCCTTGCGATATCCCCCGGTGTGAGATTCACCACTTCTTCGCATCCAGCCATAATATCGCCGATCTTTACAGGGAATTTGTTACCCCCCATAAGGCTCTCCCGTGTCCTGCGGCATCGATCCACGAGCTGGACAAAAACCCTCCCCCGTTGGTCATCAGAAAGAAAACGACCACGTCCGGAAAGGAGGTCTGAAGCGATCCAGGAATCGGAAGTAAGACCGCCAAGATCCGCAGAAGCCCTACCAAGAACCCGGGAGTGCGGGGCGTAGTCCAGCCCGGCTTCTTGCTCCGGGATAACAACCACGACTTCGAGAGAGTCTGGACTGGCATCAATGAGAACGTACAGTTCACCGTCAACAAAAGACAAACCGTACCCTCGAGCAACAGCACACCCGAGATCCAGTGTAGACACCGCCCGCATGCCGGCGGATTCAGCAACTCCGGTGATCCATTCATAGTACTTCGGCGGTGCACAGAGTGGACACGTGAAAGTGACTTGAGCTGTCGCCATATCAATTCCCCCAATTACCCTGTTCATAAGTTCAGTGAGGAATCTTGCACCCGCCTCAGGGTAGCCAATCTTCCTTCCTGTTCCGGCCAATACTAATGCAGGGTTGTTCTCACAGATGTAGTAAGTCAGATGACGGAGAGTTCCCGGGGTTCCGGCCAAGGCCTGATGGAGGGCCTCTTCGCCGATAGAATATGAACCATCAGCGGGATAGTGGATTACTGAGGGAATGACAGGAACCTGCGGGCAGCCCCCCGGCCCGCAGAAATTTCTCGAAATGCCAGAAAAGGCCAAAAGGTTTACAGGGTCACCGGATCCGTGTGATGCAGCAATGACGGTGACATTCCTGCCAAAATCGATACCGATGCGCCTTCCTTTTGGAGAGTACTGTGCGGGTTTTTCCATCACTCACCCCACTATCTGGATATCAAAGGCACCAGTCTCCATAAGATGCGAACAGAGCTCAATCTCATTGCTGAATCGTGCCGAGAGTACCGCCCGGAGAAATCTCCATTGCTCCCGGTCTTTGCCTGGTGGCGTGCTACGCTCGAGCCCGGATGCAATGGGGATGTCCTCTATCGTCTTTCCAGCAAGGTCAGTCGCCATGGGAAGAGCCCAGACACGCAAAAAGCCGTCCCCGCCACCGGTAACTACATTTCTACCGCCCTTTACAACCCCGATTCCTGTAACCGGGCCAGAGTGTGCATGTATCGTTTGGATAATCTTACGTTCTATCCACGAGATTAGAACGAGGATCCCGGTATCGTAACCTGCTACAAGAAGATGTCCGTCATCTGTGAAAGCCAGCACGGTGACTGCTCCGGGGATTCCGGGAATATCAAAATCGCGGGTACCATCCGGCATCGTATAGACGCGTATGATCTCATCAGATCCTGCTGCAACAAGGTGGCATCCGTCCGGGGAGAAAACAACCGCACCTACTTCAGTTCTGCTGTCATGGATAACCCTTATTCCGCGCCGCGAAACACGAGACCAGATACGTAGAGTTCTGTCGTTACTGCCGGTTGCAATGATCAGACCGTCCGAACTTCCTGCACACGAGGTAATTGTACTCGTATGTCCGGCAAGAGTAGCAAGAAGTGTTCCTTTTGACATGTCCCAGAGCCGAACTTTCCCGTCCCAGCCACCGGATACGAGAATGTCTTCACCCGGAATAAACGATAGAGAATGGGGAGGCCCCGTGAGCCCTTCGCAGGACTTGACACTGTCATCAACGCTGTTCCAGCACCAGAGGGTATTATCCTCTCCGGCAAAAGCAAGGATTGAGCCCGACTCGTTTGACGCGACAACTCTCATGGTCCGTGAATACCGGGTGAATGCCCTGACAATCTCTCCATTGTCTCGCCGGTAAAATCTCACATCTCCCCCGGAATAACCAGCAACAATAACATTTCCGTTATCGAGAAGCGCTATTCCCGTTACAATGCCGGTCTCGGAAACGAGTGTCCGCTCGAGCTCCCCGGTCTTTATGTCCCAAAGCCTGACTGACCGGTCCCAGCCCGTGCTGAAGAGGAGTGTACCGTCAGCCGATATCTCAAGAGATGTGATACCCTTCCGGTGTCCCCTGTGCTCCCATTCCGGGCCCTCATCACCTGCACGGATAAGTCTGATAGTGCCGTTATTGTACCCAATAGCAAGAGATGATCCGTCGGGTGTAAATACGCAGCTAGTGATACGTTTTGTAGATATCGGCAGAGACCTTGCTGGTGCACTGACATTACAGTTCCAGATCTTCAGGATCCTGCCTGCCCCGGCAACTGCGAGATGTGAACTGTCCGTGGCGATCGCAGCTACGGTCACTCTTCCTGAATGTCCGATATATGTCTTCAGGACTTTTCCACTTCTGTCAACAAGGATCGGAAAGGCAGTGTCAAATATCACAGTTACTGTCTCATCCTTTGCACTCAAGCCGAGGGTCCTGACCGGATCATCCCTGCCTTTAAGGAGGGTCTCTTTGGATCCATCGGTAAGTGATACAGTGCAGAGAGAACCATCAGCGCATCCGGCAAAAACGACTGCATTGTCCTGTGACACCATAAGTGCTGTGACTGGCGACTGGAACATGGACAGGGGTCTCAAAAGCGTCCCGTCACAAACTGATATCACTGCCAACTGTTCTGTCGTTCTGCTGACAACAAAAAACGACCCATCCGGGGAAAGGGCAGAGCAACCATCAGCGGATCCGCTGACACGAAATTCCCAGATTATTGCACCAGACCCGGCATCCCGACAGGTATATCGGGAAGATCCTTCCCCACAGATCAGGAAACGGTTGTCTACTGAAAAAACAATTGATTTCACAGTCTTCTCTTCAGTTTGGAATGTAGCTGTAAGAACCCCATTTCCTATCTGCCAGACCTGAACACTTCCATCGCAGCTTCCGGTAGCAAGGAGCCTCCCATCAGATGAAAATGCATGGCGGGTGACAAGACCCCTCCCAGGCCCGATGGTAATATCCGGGCTGATGCTGGGAAGAGAATACATCCACGAATCGGGGAGAGTCTCAATCACCGTTTCCCAAATACAGCAGTCATCTCCAGAAGGTTTCCATCCCGATCCGCGAATAGCATGAAGTGCAGTGACTACCTGGGGGAGAGGAGCAGAAAAGATAAGTGAACGAAGTGTAACCCATTTTTTTTCTTCGATAAGTCCCTTGAAGAGAATATCCCATTCCTCGGCCATCAGTGAGGCTGGATCCTGCCGTAGTGAGTCGCCGAAGAGAATCTGCGCCAAAACAGAATGCAATGCGTACCTCCCCGCTGCACGGCAGACCGCCAGCCTGATCCGTTTCCCGGATCTGGCATATTCGCAGGCAAGAAGATGGTGGGGAGCGGGATCGAGCGCATAGTACTGCACAGTGTCTCCGGTGGTAAAGAAAAGAAGGGGGTTTAACTCATCACACTCCAAATCCGCTAAAAGCGCGGATGCAATGAGATTGAGTGATGGATCGTTACGGACCAGCACTTCCTCGAAGAANNTACATTGCAAAGTTCAATAACTGCAGTCCGGTCCCCTCCCTGCGCAAAGCGGGTGATTTCCCTGACTTGGCGACGATAAAGCCAAGTGCTGATAAGAGGAAAAGATTCAAAAAAATTCATACAGATCAGGGAACAACTGGATCAATCTTCTCAAGGGTAATGGATTTTTCCCCTGCTATACNNGTTTCGCGTTGGGAGACAGAGAGGGGTACCTGGTTCCCTATACAGCGCACGATATCATCTGTCGTTACGCGTCGTGTATTTTCATTAAAAGCGATGTACATCGCATCGATAATCGTCTGTTCGATCTCCGCACCTACATAGCCTTCGCTAACCCGGGCGAGCCGGGAAATATCGTATTCAACGGGGAGACATTTTCGTTTCCTTAAGTGAACCGAAAAGATCTCGCGACGTTCCTCTTCATTGGGAAGATCGAGAAAGAAGATTTCGTCAAAACGACCTTTCCGCAGGAGTTCAGGGGGAAGAGCAGCGATATTGTTTGCAGTCGCAACGACAAAGCACGGTGCGGTCTTGTCCTGCATCCAGGTGAGGAGGTGAGCAAAGACCCGCTGACTCGTCCCGGAATCCCCGCTTCCGAATGCAAATGCCTTCTCGATCTCATCCACCCAGAGGATACAGGGTGCAATGGTCTCAGCAAGCGAGAGGGCCCGTCGTGTCCGCTCTTCCGATTCTCCGACAAGGCTTCCAAAGAGCGCCCCGACGTCAAGCCGGAGGAGGGGGAGATGCCAGATATCAGCAATCATCTTTGCAGTGAGACTTTTGCCGGTGCCTGGAATGCCGATGAGGGCGATCCCTTTCGGTGCCGGGAGACCATAGTCCCGCGCCTCTTTGGTGAATGCCCGTTCCCGCAGCCGCAGCCATTCTTTAAGAACAGCAAGACCCCCGACATTCTCCGGAGTCTCGGTGAGGCTATAGAATTCCAATGCATCGGACTGGCTGAGGATATCCTTTTTATCAGCTATGATAGCATCGACGTCTCCCTCATTCAGGCTCCCATGCATGACAATAGCTTTAGAGAACGAACGACGAGCCTGGTTGAGGGTCATGCCAAGGGATGCCTGGAGGAGTTTCTCCTTCCCCTGCCGGGAGAGAGTTGAAAGTACCCCGGTTGTCGAGAGGAGAAGATCGAGATCTGCCGATAGCTCCTCCATATCCGGAGGGGGAAAATGGATAATAACCGCGTCATCACGGATCTCATCCGGCACCCTTTGCAGCGGAGTGATGATGATGATCGTTTTCCGATTATATTTGAATTTCTGTGACAAGTTGCGAATCTTGCGCTTCACCTGAGGATTGTTCCAGTACTCGTGAAAATCCTTGAGGACAATAACCGCGTTCTCGTCACTTTTGGTAATATCGTCGAGCGCAGCCATCGGATCACGGGGCTGAGTCAGGAAATTCTTGTTGCCAGTCACGATNNTCGCAAACCGCTTTGATCTGCGAGAGAACCCGCTCCTCTTCCGGAGTGACGACTACAATCAGGGTCACCCGGGCCCGGAGAGAGACATTGAGTCTCTTGGAAAAATCAGCCTCATTTCGTGCCATTTCACACCCACCTCCGGACAACAATCCTTAACGTCCCGTCTGATTCTTCCGTCTGCGATACTACTTCGAACCCGTCCTTTGCCGTTTCTTTGAGCACCATTTTCTTTACATACTCTTTCTGAATGATTTCAGCCTGTATTCTCAGTTCACCAGCAATCCTTTTCTGGGCAATGCCCTTCACACCCCACCAGTCTGCAATCATGTCGTAGGAGCCGTCGGTATTCTGAACAAAGCCAATGCCGTACCCGGCACTGTTTTTCACCGCTATATCGACAGAATGCTTTCCCTGGTGGCCTCTGATGGTTGTGTCCGTCTCGACAGTGTGACCGAGATCCATGAGGCACTGGATGAGCACCTCTCGATGCCGGAATTTTGTTTTCAAACGGCTGAAGTGCGACATATTCTCTTATACTCCTGAAGAATACTGTGCCAGTTCCCTTACAAGCCGGGATCCGGGATAACCCGTTACAACTGTCCTGCCATCGGGCAGAAGAGTAAATTCGATCTCGTTACGGGTATCTGCGTTCATGGAAGAGTTCCAGATCTGTTGGTTCACCGGTCTACCTCCATGAAGCCGGTGGATGCTTTTACGGTTTGAGTCGGCAAGACTCTTGAGAGGCTCATTCTCTTCAGGAAGATACGGCCCCGCAAAGAGCAGATCGGTGATGGAGAGGAGCCGTTGCCAGGCAGAACGGTTTTTTGCCACGAGTTGTTCCCAGGTAAACCCTGTGAATGTGACGATAGAGAGGCCTTTAGACTGCAATATGGACCCGAGTTCCGCAAGCGGGGCAGCCTGTGCAAACGGTTCCCCCCCGGAGAATGTCACTCCATCGATATTATCGAGAGTGAGGATCGCTTCCGCAAGCTTCTGCACTGGGACAGTACGTAATTTTGAGAATGGTAAAAGTTCAGGGTTAAAACATCCCTTGCACCTGATAGGACATCCCTGAACCCAGATAACAGCCCTGATTCCGGGACCATTCACTGCTGACTTTGCGAGAAAACCTGCGAGATTCAATTCGCTCTCCGGTCGGCATTCGGGGTTGTATGTATCGGGCACCATCATTTATCCGCCACGGTTTCTTTATCTTTTGTGAAAAATTCCGGACTCGTGACTGATGTATCTGATGAGTATTTTCATTTAGTAATCCGGAGCAGGTTGGTCCGGGGACGGTTAAATGTAGCCTACTTATGAGATACAATCTGACTATACATGTTCGGTTTTTTCCTTATTATAGCCATTGTTCCCCATTAATNNTTGTTTGATGAGAAAAGCCAAGAAATATTCATACAGATACCCTTCTTGGGGTTATTGATAAAGCTCATTTGAGCGAAAATTTCTGATGAATTCCATTCCTCATCCAGGTCCTCATGGATCACAATTAAGGTCAGGGACGGCCTGAATTGGGTTGCTATCACCGGGAGAGCATACATTTCCCCAGACAGATTTTCCACCACAATTAAAAAATTATCCGAAGATCTTCTTCGACTGTTCGAGTGCATCGACTGCTGGGAGCTTCTTACCGGTCAAAAACTCGATGCACGCGCCGCCACCGGTAGAGATATGGGTGAAGTCGTGCTCAAGTCCCATTTTTTCGATCACAACAGCCGTGTGACCACCTCCGACAACGGAGAATTCAACCTGCGAAGCGGCCTTAAGCATCTCGTATGTGCCGGTTGCAAAGTCCGCATCTTCAAAGACACCCGCAGGCCCGTTGAAAACAACAGTTCCTGATTTTTTCAGGGCCTGCACCATCGATTCAAGAGAGTCCATCCCGAGATCGAGAACGGGCGTATCGTCCGGGATCCTGTCAACAGGATATTCCACCCGGCGATTGTTCTGCCTGACTGCGACGGACTCGGGCATGATCACCCGGTCACGGAAAAGGGCAAGTATCTCCTTTGCATTCTCCACTTCGGGCTGGTATTTGAGCTGGGCGATCAGCTGGGTTGAGGGTTTTCCGATATCATAGCCGGCTGCTATCAGGAAGATATTGGCCACCACACCGATTACAATCACCTTATCTGCAATGCCGTTTTCGAGGACATGTCGGGCAACATCGATAGAGTCGTCCACTTTGGTTCCGCCAAGAACCATACAGACCGGGCGGGGTGCCCCAGAGAAGACTTTCGAAAGAGTTGACACTTCCTTCTCCATGAGGAGCCCCGCAGCTGAACGCATGGCAAGAGGGAGACCGACCACGGTTGGCTGGGAACGGTGAGCTGTGCCAAATGCATCGTTCACAAAAAAATCCGCCATTGAAGATAATTTCTTTACCAGATGTGTTTTTTTGGCTTCTTCGGGCTTTAAGGTCAGGTTCTCTTCTGCATTGAACCTGACATTTTCAAGCATCAGGACTTCGCCCGGTTTCATGGCATGAACAGCTTCCCGTGCATGACGCCCGAAAATGCTGTCGACATATTTGACCGGCTTTCCCAGTAGCTGTTCAAGCTTCTCGGCATGGGCTTCCAGCGTCGTAAAATCCTTTTTCCCGGGTCTGCTCTGGTGCGTGACAATCACAACGCGACTGTCAGAGAGAGCCCGGATGGTGGGAAGGTGTTCCCGGAATCGCTTGTCATCGAGAATAAGGTTGGAAGTGGGATCGATAGGGGAGTTAAGATCGAGCCTGAGGAGGACAGTTTTTCCGCTGCACCCTAACTCCCTGATAGTTCCAATCTGCATGCAGACCACTCCAGAAAATTCAGGATGTACTCCTCGCCTTTATCCTCTTCATCCTGAACAGCTCTTCGCGTTCCATCTCATCAAGACGCATCTTGATAAAGTCGCGGGCTGCTGTCAGTTCGGGAATAACCTTGTATTCGAGCGCATTAACCCGTCTCTTCGTCTTCTCGATCTCATCTAAAAGACGTTTCATGGTTGTCTCGATCTCAGCGCTCATTATAATCGACTCGACCAGCTCTTCAAACGCCGAGGCAGTCTCGTCAATTACGGTCGAAGTACCGAGCACCCCGTACCCGCGGTCGACAAGGCTCTTTTTTACCTTGGATGACTCGATCTGGGGGACGACGACCCCCATAATGTTTTTGCTCCTGAGAGTGATCATGGGGACTTCCTTTACGGAGAACGCTGCAGATTTTACACCGATTGCACCTTCTACGGTGTTTGCAAGCGCCATCATATCGACAGCGGTCTTGTACCGTATCAGGAGCTCTCCCCTGCTATCCTTTGCATTGGCGAGGATCTTGAAAAATTCTAGGATAAGTCCATCGCGCTTCATTTTCAGGATCTTGTAACCGCGTTCGGAGAGCTGGATCTTCCTTTTTAAGTTGATCAGCTCTGACCGGGTCGGCTTTATATCGCGCAGCGCCATGGACTTTTTACACCTTCTTTGCACCGGCCCTGAATTTCGGGTGATACCTGTTAATCANNTCGAGGAGCAACCGGTCGCGCTCGGAAAGTGCATCCTTACCGACGATAGCCACGAGACCCCTGAGGTCGTTGCCTTCTGCATACCCTGCATACATCTGGTCGGAAACTTTCTTGTGGTCCTCGCGGGTATGCCCCTTACCAATACCGAGGTTCATTAACCGTGATAGTGAGGGCAGTACGTTGATGGGCGGATAGATACCTTTGCGGTGCAGTTCACGATTGACCACGATCTGGCCTTCCGTGATATACCCGGTCAGGTCAGGGATCGGNNCGCTCGTAAAGAGATGCGAGATCCGTGTACATATACCCGGGGTATCCACGGCGTCCGGGAACTTCTTCCCGGGCAGCCCCGATCTGCCGGAGTGCTTCGCAGTAATTCGTCATATCCGTAAGGATGACGAGCACGTGCATACCGAGCTCGAACGCCAGGTACTCTGCGGTTGTGAGGGCAAGTCGTGGGGTAATGATACGCTCGACAGCCGGGTCATCCGCCAGATTGAGGAAGACGACCGCCCGTTCGAGTGCACCGGTGCGCTCGAAATCCGCCATAAAGTAGTTCGCTTCTTCCTTCGTGATACCCATTGCAGCAAATACCACGGCAAAACTCTCGGTCGAACCGGGCACTTTTGCCTGACGGGCGATCTGAAGCGCAACGTTATTATGAGGCAGACCAGCACCCGAGAAGATCGGGAGCTTCTGGCCACGGACAAGGGTGTTGGTACCATCGATGGTTGAGATACCGGTCTGGATGAAATCCGCCGGCATGCCCCGGGCGTACGGGTTAATTGCAGCGCCGGTAATATCGAGGCGTTTCTCCGGGACAATCTCCGGGCCACCGTCAATGGGCTTACCACCACCTGACAGAATACGGCCGAGCATCTCACGGCCTACGGGCATCTTGATCGTCTCTCCGGTGAAGCGGACACCACTATCCCTGCCAATACCGGTTGTGGTCTCAAAGATCTGGACAACGACCAGTTCGTCGCTCGTGTCAAGTACCTGGCCACGCTTTGTTGAACCGTCAGAAAGAACTATGTTCACGAGTTCTCCATATGCAATCGGCTCGGTCTTTTCTACAAAAACAAGTGGCCCTGCTATCTTGCTAATCGTCCTGTATTCCTTCATGCTGCCGACCTCAGTGTATTGAATTCTGTGTCCATCTGTTTCTCGATCTTCACCAGTTCGGGCTTGTAATCCTTGATGAACTTGATCTGGGGCAGCTCGTTCTTGGCCTTTATGCCGTTGATCTGCGTCGGACTGACACCGGCAAGCTGGGCAGCATAAGCAAGCTCAGCGAAGAGCTTGATCGCCTTCATCATGTCGTACTGTTTTGTCATGTCACAGAACGTGTCGACTGCGTCATAGGCATTCTGCTGGAGGAAAATTTCACGGATCATGCGGGCGACCTCGATTGTTACCTGTTCTGACTCCGGCAGAGCATCGGATCCCACCAGCTGTACTATCTCCTGAAGTTCTGCTTCTTTCTGGAGGATTTCCATTGCCCATGAGCGGAGCTTGTTCCACTCGGGCGAGACTTCCTTGTCGTAGTAGTCATGGAGAGCCTCAAGGTAAAGGGAGTAGGAGTTGAGCCAGTTGATAGCCGGGAAGTGCCGACGCTGGGAAAGCTTTGCATCCAGTGCCCAGAAGACCTTGACGATACGCAGTGTGTTCTGGGTGACCGGCTCGGAGAAGTCCCCGCCTGGAGGTGAGACGGCACCGATAACAGATACCGACCCGGATGCGCCGTTCAGGGTCTCGACAAGACCGGCTCGTTCGTAGAATTCGGAGAGGCGGGCTGCGAGGTACGCGGGGTAACCTTCTTCTCCCGGCATCTCTTCAAGACGGGAGGAAATCTCACGCATTGCTTCCGCCCAGCGGGATGTAGAGTCTGCCATCAGGGAGACGTCGTATCCCATATCCCGGAAATATTCCGCAATAGTGATACCGGTGTACACAGATGCCTCTCGTGCCGCGACGGGCATGTTTGACGTATTTGCAATGAGCACCGTCCGTTCCATGAGAGGTTTGCCCGACTTGGGATCCTCTAAGTGAGGGAACTCGGTCAGCACTTCGGTCATCTCGTTGCCGNNTTGCCGCGTTCACCGCAGCCGATATAGACTACTATCTCGGCATCTGACCATTTGGCCAGCTGCTGCTGGGTGACGGTCTTGCCGCTCCCGAACGGCCCCGGAATGGCTGCGGTACCACCCTTTGCGATCGGGAAAAGACCATCGAGGATCCTCTGACCCGTAATAAGAGGAATCGTCGGGTTCTTTTTCTC
This sequence comes from Methanoregula sp., assembly GCA_003154335.1. GTDB lineage: Archaea > Halobacteriota > Methanomicrobia > Methanomicrobiales > Methanospirillaceae > Methanoregula. The sequence goes on from PMDE01000054.1 coordinate 36,751, forward strand.
TTTCACCGGGCGGGGGACACGGACCGGCCAGCGTTGAATCATCGGGTATTCGCGCCCGTCTTCGAGGACACATATAATCTCGTCGACGGTGAAATCCCCGCTCCGGATTGTTTTGACAACGCCGGACTTCACATTCGGCGGCAGCATGACTTTATGGACGATATTGGTTTCCTGGACTTCACCGAGAATTGCCCCAGGATCAACGTTATCACCGGCTTTTACGAGAGGTTTGAACCCCCATTTCTTATCATGGGAGAGACCGGGCGCCGATACACCACGCTGGATGAAGTTGCCCATTTTGTCTACAAGCACTGCGAGGGGTCTCTGGATACCATCGTAGATACTGGTCAGAAGACCGGGACCCAGTTCGACCGCAAGCGAAAGTCCGGTGTTTTCCACAGGCTCGCCGGGCCTGATGCCGGAGGTATCTTCATACACCTGAATGATGACATTATCACCCTGGATTTTAATGACTTCTCCCATCAGCGCTTCTTTACCGACCTTCACCACATCGTACATGTGGGCGTCAAGATTGACTGCCGTCACGACAGGGCCGGCGATTCTTTTGAGAACCCCTTGCTTCTGCTCTTTTGCTTTTTTGTCTTTTATTTCCACAGATCAACACCCACCGATCTCTTGATTCTCTCTCTCATCGACAATCCCCCTTCTTCGCCACCGATCGCGATAACGGTCGGTTTTACGGAATTTTCAAGGGTGGTCCGAAGCCTTCGGGGGACGCGCTCCATATCACTGCTGTTGAGGACAAGGATCCCGATATCTCCGTCATGAAGTGCACTGGTGATCGTCGCGGCCAACTGCTCGTCATTTTCCGCTGCAAAGGTCTTCCGGATACCTGCGAGTCTGAACCCCAGGATGAACTCACTGTTACCAATAACTGCGATCTCCATCTTACATCACCAGGTAATTCGCAATCTTTTCCGACGGCAATTTCGACTCCTTCCCGCGTGCAAGCGCTCGCAGGTTGAAGACCTCATATTTTTTCTTTTCAAGGTAAACGAGTATTGGATGGATGGAAAACGGGTTCCGCTTGGACATCCGCTCCATCTGCTCGAGCTGCACCCTTGTCAGCCGTACTTCAATATCCCGCACCTTCTTCTCTCCTTTGAGCTCATCGAGGAGGGTACGTAGGGACTCGGTCCGGATCAGAGCCTTCACGGAATCGATGAACTCGTTTGCATCCCTGATCGTATTCAGGTTCGCAAAGTCCGCTGCTGACAGCGTCCCGCCGGCAATATACAGTTCATGGGAATCCTCTCCAAGCTTATCGGACCTCATCCGGAAAAGGGTCTTCACATTCTTGATGTCGATCTCGAGCCGGATATATGCAAGGAACTTGTCCCCGCCGGCAATGCCACCACTCCTGGCATCCCGGATGATTTCTTCATAGAACTGCTTGTAGAGCTCATTTTCCATTTTTGAAAACGACCCGGACTCCTTTGCCGCCGGGAACTCCCGGAAAAGTACCGGAAACATGCGGTGTTCTTTGAGGAGGTCTATGACCCGGTCAGGGCTCTCTTCTGCAAGCATCCGATCGAGCTCGGCGATACCGAGACTCCCGGCCGGAATAATGATCTC
>PMDE01000054.1:38352-92112 GCA_003154335.1 Methanoregula sp.
AGGTTCCAGCTCAGCGCGATCTCGAGGAGGTTTACACCATTGAACGTCGTCGCCAGTTCATCGATCTCCTGTTTGTACTGGGTTTCTTCGATAAAGCGGGTAATCTCGGGGACACTCATATTGAGCATCCGCATGTACTCTTCCTTTGGAATGAGCTTTGCTTTTCTTACTCGCATCCTGGTACACACATAAATGTACGGTGCAGATATGTTCACCATACGTGTACCTCCTTATCCAAACAGGATGTCAGATGCATCTTTCAAACCGGATTCCCACACCTTTGCAAGGAATGTGCGGTAACTGTAATCAATCTGCAACTCGCCCGCCTCGCCTTCGACAAGAATCCCGCCGTCGATATCAACGGGTTCCCCGAGTCTGAATCCCGAAAATTCAGGATTTTCTGCCATCACGGCCTTTGCTGCCGGAATATCGCGGGTATTGCAGAAGACCTTCCCCCGGGGGATCTCTTTTTTGGCCTCGACAAGGAGTTTCTTGATAGCTTCCCGATGGAAGCTTTCAGGGAGTCCGGCGATCTCTGAACGCGTGGATTCGTAGACCTGATCCAGCAGGTTTTTCTGCGTGTTTAAGAGCTCGCGTTTGACGAGGAGATTTGCTGCAGACCCTTCCTGGCTTACTATGTGGGCGGTCTGCTTTGTTGATTCCGCCTCAGCGACAAGTTTTATCTCTCCGACCCGCTTGCTGGCAGCCGCCATGATCTGGCTTGTCTCCTGCTTTGNNAAGAGCAGCAGGAGACCAACGACAAGTCCGAAGATAACGATTGTCTCGGGAATGACCGTGAAGAGAAGCCCCAGCCCGAAGAACTCCTTATCTTCGGCAATGGCGCCAACTGCTGCAGCTCCAATGCCCATCTCAGCAACACCCGTTCCGACGCCGGTAAGGCCCACTGCGAGACCTGCTCCGACTGCCTTAAGTCCGACCTGCGATGCCTGTACCATTTCCAAAGTCATGTTTACATCTGGTGCCATTTTTATTCCTCCGTAAATTTTCGTTTCATTCCGAATGGAATGTATCTTTTTCCTCCACCCTTGTAGAACTTGGTGAAGAATTCAACATAGTGCAAACGAATTGAGTGGAGTCCGCCACCCAGGATCCCCAGTGCCACGTTGAGCGCGTGCCCAAGAAGAAAGATCACGACACCGGCGATTACCATGATAATTCCAACAATTGAAAGATTGGCCAGACCAGGAGTTATGAACATCCCGATCGACATGAAGTTCACGACCATCGCGATAGCGACGGAAGAAAGACCGACCGCTACAAGACGAGTATATGAGAGCACGTGGCTGACGATGGTCGGTAATTCGATAATTTCCAGGATTGCGTCCCGGGCGATACACACGATACCGATAACGATGAGGACGATACCGATGATGTAGCCGATATTGATGCCGGGTCCGACAACGGGAAGGTGCCTCAGGTCGGGCATGAGCGGCAATACCGCATAGGACCAGATTGCAATAATGATCCCCCACATCACGGCGAGCCATCCGAAGTTTGCCATGACGGCCTTCATCCGGTGCTCGCCATGGTCCTGCCGGGCATGGTTAACCATCCCGAGTATGCGGCCAAGCGTGATGTGAAGGAGTCCTATCCAGATGGACAAGACCATCAGCTCAGGAATCGCCGCCCCATGTGCGCCTGCTTCTCCCCCTATATTCAGGTGGCGGGAAAAGATGAGTGGCTGCCACGGGAGTTCGAAACCAAAGAATTCTGCGAAAAGCAATCCGAAAACAATGCTCGAGATGCTCGCATTCCTCAATACGGTCAGGAATTGTCTCCCTTCATCCCCCTTGATGAACTTCCGCAGGCCAAAGCACATTGCGAGCAGGATCAGGCCGTACCCGACATCGCCAAGGATCAATCCGAAGAAGAGCGGGAACACGATGGCGAGCATCAGTGTCGGGTCGACTTCGGTATATCTCGGCCGGGAATAAACGTCCATAAGCAATTGTGCCGGTTTTGCAAATGACGGATTATTGTACTCGACGGGCACAGAATCGTGCCTGGGATCTGCTGGCAGGACTGTAACGAATATCTTTCCGCCCGCCGCTTTTGTCAGATCAGCACTGATCCCATCAATATCATCTGTCGGCACCCATCCCTCGGCCACAAATGTCTGCCTCGTGGTGGCAAATCTCAGGGGTGCCTCCGTCTGCTCGACTTCCGCACGAAGAAGCTCCTCGCAGGCCGCGAGGAACCCGGTGTGTTTTTCCTTCAAACCGGCAAGTTTCGCATTTATACTGGTGACTTCCTGCGAGATCGCAGCAATCCTTCCGGTGTATTCTGTAACCTTTGTTTTCGCCGTTCCGGATTCACCGGGAACCTGGACTGCCTGGAATGATGCTTCCTGCAGTGCTTTCTCGACCTCGCTGCGCTTATCGGTTGGGACAACGGCTATGAAGAAGTTCCGCTCCTTGCCCTTCGCGAAGTATACTTCGGACGGGATCGAAATAGGAATATCCCGTACGACATGACCGGCAAAGACGGTGAAACCCTTGTATCCCCGTAAAAGTCCAAGTTCGACCGGCACATCTGCAAATGGCGTAAGTTCCGCGATCCTCTGCTCGAGATCTTTTGCCTCGGTCTCAAGTTTCGAGCGCTTTCCGGTCAGTTCTTCGACATCGCGTTCTATATCGGGAAGTTCCCGCTCGATCCTTGCCTTAAGTGAAGATCTCTTATCAAATCCCCGTGATTCGACATCTTCGGGGTTGACCGATATAGCACTCTGGATCGCCCGGATCTTGATGAGATCGACCGATGCTTCGTTCGCACCTGATAGCGGTGAGCCTATTTTAAAACCTTCGTAGCCCTCCGCTCCGGCCTCGACGAATTCCTCGATATGGAACAGGTGACGGCGGTAGAGTTCCGTAATTACAACAGGCAGCTGATCCCGTGAAGCAGCGATGAGCAGCTTGCTCATCCGTCTAGGCGCCAACATGCAGCTGCTCCTTAAACCGGACAACCAGCAACTGCACAGCTTTCGAAAGATTCTTCTGCCCTTTTTCTTTCAATGCTGCTGCCCGCTGGTTGCCGCTCTTGATGATTTCAGCATGCTTGAGTGCCGCCTGGTGCCGTGCTTCTTCCAGTTTCAGCTTTTTGTATTGTTCAGCGTTGCTCTGCGCCTTGGTGATCAGATTGTCCGATTCCAGCTCAGCCTGAGACCGATTATGCTTCTTCTCATCCTGAGCCTTGCTGATCATCGATAGATACTCTTCTTCTGTTTTCTTGATGTCTTTTAGGACCTCAGTCTTCATCCAACCCTCCTCTCACGGCAGTACAATAGTTGGTAAAAAAAACAATATATGTATTGTTATTTACTTTCAAACTCGGGATCTTTAACAGAAATTGAACTATTTTATTGGATCAAACAGGAAAATTCAGTTTTTGCATCATATTTTATATATCTCAGCTTAATGCCAGGATGCATGTGGGATATATCTACCCCTCCATCCCTGCCGATCAACGTCATACCGGACAATGCTTCACTTGAACAGATCAGGTGCTGATCCGGATGTGTCCCCCGTTGGATTGAACAACTGGTAAAAATTTCGGATGCGACTGAAACAACATACCTGATCCTGCGTGATCCGGGATGTTCCCTGGGAAGTACCAGCAAAGGTATATGGAATCGTCTTACAAGTTCTGCGAGCAGAAGAGCAGGTTCGACCGGCCCTCCTTCCGGAGCTGAAACAACAACCAAATCACCCACGCTGACCCCCTGACAGTATTCAGCGTTTGAAGTTTCAATGCACAGGCAAAAAGTTTCCGTTACCTTTGCAGCAAGCAAAAAAGAATGCGGGCTGCTGATGAGCAGCACCTCATCATCAAGATGGTAATTCATACCAGAGCCACATCGTCTGACTGGCAGCTGGGACAGATGGGTTTCTTACCAATACCTTTGAACCGTTCACCGCATTCATTGCAGCGGTAATCCTTTCCCTGCACCCGATCCGGCGGGATATCGATGTCAACGGGTCCACCAACAGTACACATATCCACATCACCTCACTACGAGATATGTGCGACATTATTTAATCCTATCTCATATCGGGGTTTCCACCATTTCTAAGATATTTATCCCGCTCTTTTTCATAGCAGGGAAATATCTGATATCTAATATCCAGGAAATTGATTTGCTACCCTTTGTGGTAAAAAGTATTTTTTCATGTAATCATATTTGAAATTGTTCAGATTGATATTCCCAGAATATTGAGTAAAACGAGAACACAGACACCGGGAAGTTTCCCGACCGCACAAATCAGAATTATCGCCAGGGTTTATCCGAGATCGGGCTGACCATCCATTGCATGACATGAAGTGAATTTTAGAAGAAGCAGCACGATATTCCCCAAAATGGTGTTTATGAGAGGAATCGTGAATTTTTTTACAAGATAGTAGACGATTACGATAATTGCCATGATAAGGAGTATTGCAATCAGCGGGTCACTCATGAGTTTTATCTAGTTACCGATGATACGTTGCTTGTCTATTCTTACCGACGGCAGAATCATCGACCCTATTGCCCGGGACTCTTTACTTAGCCCGGAGACAGTTTGGTGAAGATCAAATACATTTCCTGAAAGCATAGCACTTCTTATGGGGGTTTCAAACTCTCCACCCATCATCCAGAACGCATTGGAAAGTTCTACGGAAAAATCACCGCTCATTGGATTTGCCGTGTGCGCACCAACGATATTATGAACATACATTACCCGTTCATCAGCAACCTCATCCCTTTTCCCGTCAACAATAAAATTATGATGCCCTATTGAGGGTAAACCACCGAACCCCCCGCGTATTGCACTTGCAGTACTTGTTTTGCCGAAGCGATATGCGGTTTTGAGATCATATGCAAAGTTTTCTAAAATCCCTTCTTTTATAAAATCAACTTTTCTGGTGGGTGTACCCTCGGCATCCCACCTCACGCTCCCGTTCGCCATCTTCAAGAGCGGGTCATCATACATGGTTATATGAGGACCGGTGACAGGTTTACCAAGCGATTGTGCGAGTCTGGACCTCCCTGCATGAACATTCCGCCCACTCAGTGCAGGTATAAACACATTCCCGAGGAGTTCTCCATAGGCAAGAGGAGATAGGAGTACGTCATATTCACCCGTGGCGATCTCCTTCCCGTTATTTGATTCTGTTGCGAAGAATGTCGCCTTTTGGCCTACAGAGGCTGGATCAACCTTATCCAGGAAACATGAATGATCGAACTCATAACCGGTAGAATGTCCCTGAATCGCCTCCAGTGAAAGGGAAACACTCGTATATTTATTTGAATACCGGATTCCCCTGCTGTTTGCCAAGGTTACCACGGCAGAAGAAAGTGATGCGGAACCAGCTGCAACATCTGCCGGATGTTTCCCGGCTCCGTCAAGCATCTTTTCAATAAGATCGATCACTACATTTGGTTCGATTTTTAGCGAAGAATCAAAAGTAAGCAGTGCGCCGGGAAGATTTGCTGGTTCCGGAAGACCTTTCCACTCCTGAGGAGTCGCAAGTTTTCCACTGGCAACCGCAGCAGCCAGACATTCGCGCCACTGGTCGGGATTATTGGTGCTTGATGATCCTATTCTTCCTTTGTGAATGGTGCGGATCCCAAGGCCGTAATCCTCCGATGCTGTGGCAAGATTCACCTTCTTTTGTTTCAGCTCGGCAGAGACTGAGTTTCCCTGAACAAAATACACCTCGGTTTCATCCACGATTTTTTCCGCTTCCCGGAGTAATTGGTCAATCCACGCCACTGCCACCCACCACCGCGTCGTATAGAAGTAAATGTGGAGCCCCGTCGCTTACCGGAACACTCTGGCCTCCTTTCCCGCAATATCCCGGGCTCATGGTACGATCGTTACCACAAAGGATTATTTTGTGAAGTGTCGAGAGGATTTCTCCTGATAGCGAAACATCCCTTACCATGGTTGTGCACTCCCCGTTTTTGACAAGGTAGCCATATTCTGCATTGAACTGGAATATCCCCCGCCCGGGATCGACTTGCCCCCCGCGGGAGCCTTTGAGAAAGATACCGTTTTTACATTCTTCAAAGATCTCCTGCTCTGTCGAATCACCGGCTTCAATGAATGTATTACTCATCCGGACAAGGGGCGGTTCACCCGGCATGGCACGGGCGTGACCTGCAACACCATTCCCCAGAGATGAAAGGGTCTCACGATTGTGAAGAAACGCATTAAATACCCCCTTTCTGATTATTTCTGTCCGGCATACTGCGACACCTTCAGCATCGACCGGATCAAAGCCGAATTCATGGATCCCGGGGTCGTCGACAATCGTCACATTATCATTTCCGATTTTCTGCCCGGTTTTTCCCTTCAGAACCGAGTTTCCTTCGTTTACCAGATCCCCTTCACTTGCGTGGCCAACTGCTTCATGGGCGAACACACCCGCTAATTCGGGGTCAAGCACCGCTCGCATTTTTCCGGCTTTTGCAGCGCCGGCATCAAGAAGTGCTACTGCGATTTCGGCAGATTTTTTTCCCAGTCGCTCCTGGTGACGGAGATTAAACCCGTGAATTGAATGCTCACGTTCATATCCCATCTGGACATTCCCGTTCCTTGAAGCGACTGCCATAACGTTAAATCCGGAACGACACATCTCGTAAGAATATTCATTTTCAGAACTGTCATTAAACAGGACATTTTCAATTTTTTCTATGAAATTTGCTCTCCTGTTTACCACAAGAGGATGAATGGCAGCCTGCTCTATTTCCGAAAGGAGCGAGGATTTTTCTTCAATGCTCACATCACGGGGATCTTCTCTCATGGGGGGCACAGAAAGAACACCACGGGGAACATCCCCGAGGACCACCGGTTCTTCGGTGATCCGGGCTAACCTGCACGCCGTGTCAAGCAAAGATTCAAATTTTTTTCCTGAACACGGAGTAAAATTATCGATCTGGAGTACTCCCCATCCGGTAGTACTCAGGACCCTGATAACTGCTTTATTAAAAAAAGAGGTGCCTGCAGATTCCACAACACCATTATCGATATCGATATGGGTAACCTGCCCGGTTACATGCCGTAGATCATAATATTGGATTTCAGGCATCGCGTTCAGGCCATCGTCTTGTTTATCGCTGGTATATCAGGGATTATTGCAGTCGACCTTATTGCCATCTTTTTAAGTTTGGTGAGGAATCCTTCGGCGTTTTCCGGGACAAGTGCATACTTCAGGACATCATCAAGAGTGTCCATAGGTAAGATGGTCACAAGTGATTTGTACCGCTCTTCAATCAATACATCGCCGATATTCATTCTGGGGATAAGTATTGTCCTGATTCCTGCTTTGGCGGCAGCTTCAATTTTATAGGTCACTCCGCCGACGGGGAGAACATCTCCCCTGACAGAGAGAGAACCAGTCATCGCAATGTCCTGCCGCACTGGAATCCCCTCAATTGCACTGATTACTGCCGTGGCAATAGTGATTGAGGCTGAATCTCCCTCTGCTCCATAGGTTCCGATAAACTGGATATGGACGTCATTGTTTTTGATATCTTTCCCGGTAAACTTTTTTATTAATGCGCTGACGTTCTTGATGGATTGCTGGGCTATCGATTCCTCGTCTTTGAGCCAGGGTTCCTGCCGCTTGCCCGAAACACCCGTGGCGATGATCTGGCCACTTTCGCCTTGGGCTGGAGTTACCTCTGCCATGATCGGAAGGACGGATCCCGCGTCATTCCCGGTCACTGCAAGACCGTTCACCCGTCCTACCCGGGTGCCTTCAACAATGGTCATCTCATATTCCCTGAGATGCTGAGTAACCTCATCAGAAACCTGATCCTCGATGGATCGTGCGGTCTTTTTTGCTGTTATAACATGGGCAGAAGTCGTCAGGCTTGCGTTTTCCTGCCGTGCAATATCCCCGGCTACACGGATCAGTCCACCCATATCGCGTAATTTTAAGGTCAGGTGTCCTTTCCGGTTCGATCTCCGCTTTGCTTCACGGATGATTTCGTCAATGGCGCTTTGATCGAAATGGGGGATTTTTGCATCATTTTTTACTTCCTGGGCGATAAAACGAATATATTTTTTGCGGTTATCTTCGTTATCTTCCATACTCTCCGCCATATACACCTCATATCCATATCCACGGATACGGGAACGGAGTGCAGGGTGCATCCCCTTAATTGCATCAAGATTTCCTGCCGCTACCATCACAAATCTGCAGGGGACCGGTTCAGTCCGGACCATCGCACCACTCGAGCGTTCACTCTGACCGGTGATCGGAAATTCCCCTTCCTGAAGTGCAGTAAGCAGGTTCTGTTGCGAGTGCGGGTCAAGAGTATTGATTTCATCAATGAAGAGCACGCCCCCATGAGCCCGGTGGATTGCCCCTACTTCCACCCGGTCATGGGCTGGAGTTTCAAGGCCTCCGCTCTGGAAGGGATCGTGCCGGACATCACCAAGCAGAGCCCCTGCATGAGATCCAGTCCCGTCTATGAAGGGTGCGACATTTTTGGTATCATTGGAAACGAGGAGTTTCGGTACCATCGCTTCCTCACGCGGAGTAGTGTAACGCAGTGCCATGAAAACAAAAGCAGCCGCAATAATTCCCATCAGCCACTGGTAGGTAAGGAAGGCATACCCGATGATTCCAATCAGGAGGAGCATCAAAAGGGTGTTCCGGAACTGGATCTTTTTCTTGGCTTCTGCTTTATGGGCAGCTACAATCGCCTTACCCCGTCCACCGTTCACAGTCCTGATAACCGGATTGTTCGGGTCGTCGGAATTAGGATATGCTAATATATCCTGAAGCTCTTCTTTTGGCAAAATCTCGGCCATGGCCTTGGCCAGCATGGACTTTCCCGTTCCGGGGCTGCCAATCATCATAACGTGCCGGCGCTGAATTGCAGCTTTTTTAATGACTTCAACGGCATTTTCCTGACCGATTACCTGATCGATGAGCTTCTCCGGCACTTCGATCTGGGATGAGGTTGCAACAACACCTTCGGTATGCGCAACTTCAGGGGACGTATCCTGTGTTTGTGCTGCCTCGTTTTGTAGGGACGCTTGTTCTGAAATTTCCATTGCGGAATGACCCTCTTTGACTCTTTCGAGTTTTATATGAATTATTGCACAATAGTTTAAGTACTTTCAGCTGATTACATCGGATAAGCTGTCTCTCTCAAAGGAAAATCCTTTTTTTTGAATACCCGGATAAATACAATACCTTTTGTTGTAAAATACATTCTAAAAGAAAGAAATACCATTACCCCGAATTTAGGAAGAATAATATGAAAGTGATCTGCACCGAAAAATCCCAGATACTTGCTACCAGCTTAGCCAGAGCACTAAAAACCACAGTCGTTGAGGTTAAATATTCCCGTTTTCCTGATGGAGAACAGTATCTGATTACCGGAGAGCTGGACGAGCAGACCATTATTGTCGGAAGTGTTGTGGATAACGACGCACTGGTCCAGTTAATACTGATGGTCGACGCCTGTGACAGTTCAGAAAACCTGCTTGTCGTACCTTATATGGGATACGCCCGCCAGGACAAGCGTTTCCTGCCAGGAGAACCGGTCAGTGCTCGTGCGGTGGCACAGGTTCTCAGCAGAGGGGTTTCAGAAATTATTACTGTCAATATTCACGAAAAGGAGGTTCTCAACTATTTCGGGGTTCCGGCAAGAAACATCTCCCTTGCTCCCGATATAGGCGACTATATTGGTGCATTAAATTTATCCAACCCCCTGATTCTTGCTCCTGATGAAGGCGCGCTTGTTTTCGCCGAAGAGGTTGCTTCTGCAGGAGGATGGGATTTTGACCATCTCGAAAAGACCCGTCTCAGCGGCGTTGAGGTTAAGATGGCCCCAAAACAATTGTGCGCTGCATCCCGATCAGTCGTTATTGTGGATGATATCATTTCAACCGGGGGAACGATTGCCACAGCATCGGAAATGCTCTATCAACAGGGTGCAAAAGATGTATTTGCTGCATGCGTACATGGTGTTTTAACCGGGGGGGCATTTGTCCGGCTTATAGCAGCAGGAGTCCGGGACGTAATCTGCAGTGATACCCTTGAAAGGGCAAACAGTAAAATTTCTGCGGCCAACCGGATTGCCCTTACATTAAAAATGCCTGATTACAATAAAAAATTCAGGTAATTTTATTTTTCCTTCCCGCAGGTCGATATGAAAGCTGTACTCGATTCCAGTGTTTTTTTTTCGGACCGCCCCATCAGCGGTGAACTTTATACAACGCCTTCCGTGTGTGATGAACTGAAGGACATCCGCTCAAAAGGAAATTTCGAAAAATTTTCTGCTGAGGGTTTACGCGTTGTTTCTCCAAAAACCGAAAACCGGGAGAATGTTTTAACAGCGGCCAGAAAAACAAGGGATTTTTCAGTGATCTCCGAAACGGATTGCGATCTTCTCGCATTGGCTCTTGAACTTGAAGCCTTGCTCTATACCGATGACTTCGCTATCCAGAACGTTGCATGTATTATCGGGGTGCAAACAGTCCCCATCAACCAGCGGAAATCTAAGCGTATCCACTGGAAATATCGTTGCAGTGGTTGTGGCAGATATTTCGATCATGACGGGGAATGTCGCATTTGCGGTGCGTTGATTAAAAGAAAATTTAAATAGATTCCGGCGAATCTTCTTCCCATGTCTTCCCTTGACGATCTGATTAGCAGGGCAAAAATGCTCCTCGCTGAAGGACATAGTCCAGGTCAGATTGCAGATGAACTTTCCCTCTCCATGGAAACAGTGACGTGGCTTCTCACCCAGGGAAAAGGAACGGTGGCTCCAAAAGACGTTCATATCGACTGGACTGCGGTCAGCAGCCATGCCGCGATGCTTGAAGGAACAGCACTGATGCTTCTTCAAAGATTTTATGGAAGCCAATCCGATGAAACTGCTTCTTCACCGGCGGCAGACGTAATCGTTGGTATCGCCTTGTCAGGAATCCCGCTTGCAACCATTATTGCCGTGCAGGAAGCTGCAAAACTTGCAATCTATCATCCGGCAAAGCAGAACCAGAGTGAGCATCCGATGGGATCAATCAGCGGCAATTTTGCTGCAGTCGGGGGGGAACGCTGTATCATTGTTGACGATACAATTACGTCGGGCAACACGATGCGCGAAGTAGTGAAATATTTAAAGAAACATAATGCCGTCCCGGTTGCTATATGGGTAATATTCGATAAGCGCGGTATCAAGGATATCGAAGGTGTACCAGTCTATTCTCTCTTTAAAATATCCCGTATTGACTGATCAAATTTTTTTTACTTGGCCCAAACACAGAATGTTTATATAGAAGTTCAATTCCACTTTTTACAACATCGGAGGATACATTATGCAATCTGGACAACAAATTGTCATTTTAAAAGAAAATGTAGAGCGTAATTACGGGAAAGAAGCCCAGCGCTCGAATATTGCCGCCGCAAAGGCTATTGCCGGGGCTGTCAAGTCGACACTTGGTCCACGGGGAATGGACAAGATGCTTGTCGGTTCAACCGGAGATATTGTCATCACCAATGATGGTGCAACCATTCTGGGAGAAATTGCCGTTCAGCACCCCGGTGCAAAAATGGTGATTGAAGTCGCAAAGACGCAGGATGATGAGGTCGGTGACGGGACAACCACTGCCGTTATTCTCGTTGGCGCGCTCATGGAACAGGCTGAGGGAATGCTCGAGCAGGGAATTCACCCGACCGTTATCGCACAAGGGTACCGCATGGGTATGGAGAAAGCCCTGGAGATTGTGAACACACTATCTCTCACGGTTGACCCGACAGACCGTAAAACCCTCTTTAAAATCGTTGACACGGCCATAACTGGCAAATCGATCGAATCGGTGAAAACCAAGCTTGACGGGATTATTGTTGACGCTGTAATGGCCGTTGCCGAAAAAACCAATGGTAAGATCATCGTCAATGATGACGATGTGATGATCAAGAAGCAGAAAGGGCAGGCAATGGACGATGCAGAACTGATACGCGGAATTGTCATTGATAAGAAACGTATCAGTGAAGGTATGCCTAAAAAGATTACAAAAGCCAAAGTGGCGTTAATTGCAATGCCTCTTGAGATATCAAAAACTCAGGTTAAAGCAAAGATCAAGATCACCAGTGCTGATCAGATTAATGCCTTTTCCGAGCAGGAACGCGACACGCTCAAAAATCTTGCAGATGCGATTATTGCAAGCGGTGCCAACGTTCTGCTGTGCCAGAAAGGTATTGCAGATGCAGTCCAGTTCTATCTTGCGAAGAACGGGATCCTGGCCATTGAAGATATTCCGGAAAGTGATATGAAGTATGCCGCACGTTCCCTTCATGCAACGATTGTAAACAAACCAGATACCCTTACTGCAAAGGATCTAGGGTTTGCAGAGCTCGTAGAAGAGGATACTGATGCCAACATCACCCGAATCTCCGGATGCAAGAACCCCAAGTCAATCACTATCCTGCTCCGCGGCTCCAGCGATTATCTCCTTGATGAACTTGAGCGTGCTGTTGTTGACGGAACACGCGTAGTTATGGATGCAATGGAAGATGGCACCTATGTAGTAGGCGGAGGGGCAGTCGAGACAGAACTTTTAATGAAAATCCGAGACTATGCTTCGACGGTCGGTGGACGTGTCCAGCTCGCCTTAGAAGCATATGCAGCTGCTTTCGAATCCATTCCCCGTGCTCTTGCAGAAAACTCAGGATATAACCCTATCGACAAGCTGGTTGAACTCAAGAATGCGCACTCCAAGGGAAAGAAGAATGCCGGTTTGAATGTATATGACGGCACAATTATCGATATGCTATCAGCGGGTGTTCTTGAACCACTGAGATCGAAGCGGCAGTCTATCCAGAGCGCATCGGAGACTGCAGTCATGCTTATCCGCGTGGATGACATGATGATCACCCAGTCAAAAGCTGGCGGCGCTCCCGGGGCATTTTAAAATAAAATTCAAAAGAAATATGAAGCGAACAAAGGAACCCTGTGTCTCCTTTTTTTAGCTTTCTTTGACTATCCCTTCCCTGAAGACGGGAACCATTCCTAAACGGTTCTCTCGGGTGCAAGTCATGTCCATTCCATTGAATCAGTAACTTCAGTGAAAGTGCATCAGGCCGTCATCAGATAACTATTAGAACAATTGATGGAAAAAATATCAGAACCGGTGCCGAGGTAGTCTAGCCCGGGAAGGCGGTAGCCTCGAAAGCTACTGGCGCTTCGCGCCTCGGGAGTTCAAATCTCCCCCTCGGCGTTTTTTTTGCGGATCGCTGAAAATTGCAGGATATTAAATCATAATAATTATTTATTGCGGGTCGATTGTAAAAATATCTGAAATTTCGGCTTAATTTTTCAAAAAAAGAGTGATTTTCAAAGATTTTTATTTTTTATCGAAAATAAAATTATATATAGTAGGTATCCATATCATTAGATGTTAAGGTTGGTTGGTTCAAATACGATGAGCTGGCGATACCGGAATTTTGGATGAAGAAACCGTTGTTTTGGTGAATGACAATGATCCGGATAAAAAGAAATAAGCCCCAGATATCGGCTGATACAAAGTCATTTCGTGAGATTCGAAGGATTCATCTGAACCGTACGTTTATGCCTATAAAAATTGGTGCAATAGTTGGATATATTATTTTAGGGATGCTGTCTGCATCCACATCCATGTTTGGAATCCTGATAGGTGCGTTTTTCCGGGTCGCCGGCTTTTAATTTTTTTTAAGTCTCTTTTTTGATATAAACAACTCAAAATATAATTTCCATTTTGCAGCGGTTGTTCCAGGGAATAAAAAATTAAACAAATTTTCAGAACCTATCATTCCACAATAACAGTACCCTTCATCGATGGGTGAATTGAACAAATATAGGAATATACTCCAGCCACTGCAAAAATATGACTCTCAGACTGACTTGCACCAAGGATCTGAGTTGAAAAGCCTGCGTCGGCAAACTGAAGCTTATGGGCCACAGAGTCTTTATTCACCCAACGGACAGCTGATCCCGCTTTCACCGTTATTGTAGAAGGATCAAAAGTAAAATTTTTGATCTGAATCGTATTGTCAGAAACTGAAGAGGTTATTTTAGGAGCGGTTGTTCCCACCGGTTGTTGGGTCGTTTGTGAGGGCGTTGTAACAGATGTATTCTGGACTGGGGGTATTGACTGGGCGCATCCACAGATAATAACCAGAATGGCTGCAATCGCAAGAAGGACAAAATATTTTTTCATAAATTGATTTCCCCAGTTTTCCTATAATAATCTGACGTGCCAGTAAATTGGATCCGGTTCCCTCTGGCGTAATCGATGTTCTATCGGACATTTACGGTTAAATCCCTAATAGTATCAATAAACTCCTCTGCATGATAATCTTCAGACAGGGACAGGTCGGAAAGGAACTCCGCCGGCATCGCACGTGCAAATTTCCAGCCTGATATCTGGGGTATCGGCAGGACAGATCCTATTTCATCCATACTCATTTTCTGGATTTTCCGCAGGACCTCAAATACCCGTTGACCTGTTCCTTCTTTTCCTGCACGTAAGACCCTGACAATAAAATCATTATATCTTACCTGGACGCTGCCACCAAGGTGCTCTTTGAGAAGGAGCGCCAGCAGCCGGTTAAACCTGTTGCCGCAAAAAGAGAATATAGTAACCTCAATGCCTTTTGTCCCTGACTTTTCAACAACCAACAACCCTTTCTCTCCTAATTCTTCAGGAAGCCGGACGAGAACTTCCTTTAAAATATCCTGTTCATGCATACCAAGTGGCAAAAGGGATCCTCCCCGGGCACCTATCTTCTGGACCATCCTGCATACGAGCGGGGAAAAACCATTTTGGCCAGCACTTGTCCAGAAGATGCGGGACGAATCCGATTCGCCAGGAACTACGACAACGAGATTGTGGACTTCGTCACACTTCACCATAGACCAGCTCATCCCCCCAAGAGAAATCTCTTCTGCGTTCCTGCTGCTGACGAACCGTGCATCCAGCTTCCCCACAACCTCACCGTCGGGAGTCACAGCCCGGTACTCTCCACTACCAATAATTACCGAATAGAGATCCTTCCAGTTCGAACGCCCGAAAACCCGCTCAGCTTCTGTTCCCGGCATTATCATCTCACCATCAGTAGTGATAAAACCCGATTTCACGAGATGAGTCAAAATCTTAAAAAAAATTTCAGGTTTCGTATTTCTGAATACCGGTTGTGAGAGTATAGACGATTCAAGCTGCCTGAAGCTTACGCGGGTGTGGTTATGCATATACAGGAAAATCTGCTGGAGTAATACATTGTACGTTTTTTTCGGAGGGGTGAGTTTTTCAACTTCTTTCTTCGTAGCACATTCAATAATCGCAAGGCTGCACAAAAGCTCACACGGATTCTGCAGCAACCATGCCACAAAAGCCGATTTCCCCCGCCGACCACTTCGCCCCATACGCTGGAGGAATGACGAGACGGAATTTGGCGGTCCGACCTGCACAACCACATCAAGGTCACCAATATCGATACCAAGTTCCAGCGTGCTCGTGCAGATGATGCAGGCACCATCATCGGATGAAAAGGCATCCTCTGATGTTTTTCGCATTGCTGGAGAGAGCGATGAGTGATGGATATGAAGATTCCGAATCCTGCCAGAACACTCTCTCATGAGTTTCTCTGCAAAACTCCTGCTGTTAGTAAATACAAGTGCTTTCTTTCCTTCTACGATCCGGACCAGCGCATTTGTCCGGTCTTTTTCTTCCGCCTCAATAATGAACTGGAAGTGTTTCTCTTTAGGAACGGTCCTGACTTCAATGAGCTCCTCCCCATGGCGACTGTCTGAGATCCATGCCAGCACTTCCTCCGGATTTCCCACGGTGGCTGAAAGTCCAATTCTCTGGACAGGTCTTTTTGTTATTTGGTCCATCCTGTTGAGTAGTACCTTGAGATGTACTCCTCGTTCAGATTCAACAAATGAGTGGAGTTCATCAACGATAATGGTTCTGACGCGCCGGAGATCTGATGACAATTTTTTTTCCATGAGGAGGACTTCGAGCGACTCGGGCGTAATCATCAGGAAGTGAGGAGGTTCTCCGTCTTTCCAGGAGCGGTCGCCCTTCGGCACATCACCATGCCATTTCATAACTGATAGTGAAATCGGAATGCAAAAAGCTCTGAACCTATCTTCCTGGTCGTTGATAAGCGCTTTTAAGGGAGAGATATAAAGACAGGTGACACCCATCCTCCCATTTTTTAAGATATCATCTATAACAGGAATCAGGGCAGCCTCAGACTTTCCCCCGGCGGTTGGAGCAATAACCAGCACATCATTTCCTCGTACAACCGAGGAATAGGTACGCTCCTGGACTTCACGGAGCTCGGTCCACTCCTGTCGCTGGGCAAGTGTCTGCTGGAGGGATTCGTGGAGCTTGGAAAATACCGATGGCACGTTTCTCATAAGACGTAGTCCCTGACGCAATATGGTCTTTCCGGGTGAATTTTTTTAATCCAAAAGTAATCAGCGAAGACAATAGGGTCCTGGAGACTCGTCCGGTGGATTGCCAAATATGAAAATTATTGAACATTAAAGAATTGAGTATATCAAAGATATAACAGGAGATCCTGAATTAGGTAGAGATACGACAATAAATTTCAATACTATCGCAGATATTATGAATTCGTTTAATGCCCGAAAACATGTTATGAAAAAACGATTATCTATAATTTCAATCCTGATAAATTTGTGAAAAATACTAAAGAATTGGTTCTTAAACGAGTTTTTACGAACATTACGATTTCCAATGCTACATGAAAGGTTGATTGAAATGTCTACAAACCAGGTATTGTGCACAATTAGATGATAAATGCACCAGAAAACTGATAATAAAACTTCAGTGCGGATTTTATGAATTATACTATCAGATCCTCAAGGTCCCCTGGTAATCGACCAATGGAATCTGCTGTTGTTGCTGAATAATTCTTAAAATTGGCTTAAAATGCCTATCATATATGAAATTTCACCATTTCTTAAGAGATACTTTTTTTTGTTCTGAAAAACGAGAGATAACCATGGATCTCGCAGAGAGAGAATGTATCACTTACAGAACAGGTTCTCCTCCATTAATACGAAAGGAAATTATGGAATTCCTGGGTCAGGTGCCCGGATGGTCCCTTAGCGATGGTCATCTGACCCGGATATTTGAATGTGATGACAGCGACCAGTGTGTTGAGTTTTTTATCGAAGTAATGGCCTTATCAACACAAGAAGGTCAGATACCGGATATCTGCATGAAAAAATCAAAATTCGTTGAAATTTCATATTATACTTATCCAGCCGGCGGATTGACAACGAACGATTTTATAATGGCAGCGAAACTGAATGCCCTTGATAAGAACGCTGCCTCCTGATAGTTTCCAAAAGAGAGAAAATTTTTATTTCAGGCTGAATTTCTTTAAAATTTTCTCCCTTATTGCTTCTTTTGGATATGCCCCGATAATCCGGTCTACCAGCTGACCATGAGAAAAGAGCATGATAGAAGGTATTGCGGTTATGTTAAACTGCATTGCAAGGTTCCTGTTGTCTTCGGTGTTACATTTGCCAAATGTTACTTTACCGGAAAATTCCGTCGACAACTCTTCAATAACCAGCCCGACCCTGCGACAGGGAGCACACCATTCCGCCCAGAAATCCAGAACCACAAAGTTATGTGTCCGGATGAACTCCTGAAAATGCATCTCATCAACGTGAATCACATCTATCTTTCCCGCGTTCTTCATTTTTTCTTTAAGCTCCTTGACCCGCTTTTCCCTTATCCGGCTGATCTCATCATCCATATTTCACTGTTGGTAAAAGAGTAATTAAATCTCCCCAACAGGCAAGAGGGAAGGAAAAACTGAGTAAACTATATCAGTGCACGCCGACCATATTATACGCCTGATTATAGGAGCGAGGTAGGGTAGTCAGGATATCCCGACGGGCTCATAACCCGTAGATCGATGGTTCAAATCCATCCCTCGCTACTGGTTCTTTTATGATTTTTGTTGGGGGATTCGGCCTTTGATAGTTTCACAGGTCTGCAGCGGATTAGGGCGGGTTGAAATTGTCAGGAAGCGTTTAACGCCAATTATACTCTGACAGGTTTTCCTGGTTTTCATTACTCATAGTAATCAAACATTATCCATGGAAGAATGTGCGGTTTATCCTTTCCGTGCTACGGTAACGATGAATGTCCGGTTTCGGTAAACAACATCAACATCGGAAAAGCCACACTCCTGCAGCCACTTGAGCTGGACTGATAGTTTCTCATTCCCGTCGAGTATATCGCGACGCTTGAGAACCTCTGCAAATTCCGTGTTACTTAGTGGTCCGTTTTGGAGAAACATATTCCAGTGACTGATATATCTTTGGTGGAAATAGGCTGTCTCCCCATCTGCCTGATCTGCGTTGACAAAAAGCCCACTACTCTTCAGGACAGAAAAGATCCTTTCAAAGAGCCGATGCTTATCCTCAGTGGCGAGATGGTGAATCGACAGGGCAGAACACACAATATCGTATGGCCCACCCAACTCTGCAATGTTGTAATCACTGACAACATACCTTATGTTGTCCAGATCGGAGAACCTCCGCCTTGCCACGTCAAGCATCTTCTCTGAAATATCCAACAAGGTTATTTGTGCATAAGGGAATTTCTGCAGCAAAAGCGCACTCAACAAACCTGTCCCTGCCCCGACATCAAGTATTGCCGGCGCTGGCACTGAAAATTCTGCTGCCCAGACTGCAGTGCTATAGAACTCGTCCATCTCAGGGATAACGTACTGACGCTGGGTATCGTACTCTGCAGCGATAGTATCGAAGGCGTTTTTTAGGTGTTCCATAATTATCCTGCCGTTTCTTGACCCTGTTAGTTTACTAATAAAGGCAGAGATCTGGCATTCTCTTTTATATACACGAAAGACGTGCCTTCATCAGGTAATGAGATTTCTCTGGAAAAAAGGCGAATTCAAAAAGGAGATTTTTCTTTCCTAAGCAACCCCTCGCTTATGCCTCAAATGTACCGAGCTTGGCCTGGTATGTCTTGTCCACAAAATCAACCTGACAGGTCTTTGCCTTCTCACCATCTATCGGCAGCGGATAGCATCCCGTGAGGCAGCCGGTGCAAAGATCATCACGGTCAAACCCAATCGCCGCTACCAGCGCCTTTAGCGAGATGTGGTGGAGCGAGGTCGCCGTAATACTCCGCCGGACTTCTTCTTCAATCTTGTTGCTCGCAATCAGCTCTTCCCGGGTCGGCATATCGACACCAAGGTAACACGGTGCCTTGATGGCGGGAGATCCGATGCGCATGTGAACCTCACGGGCTCCTGCATCGCGCATCATATTGATGATCCGCTTGGAGGTCGTTCCACGGACAATGCTGTCATCGACCAGTACCACCGACTTGTCTTTCAGGTGAGCCGGTATCGGGTTAAGCTTTATCCGCACTGCCTTCTCCCGCTCTCTCTGCGAGGGCATGATGAATGTACGGCCCATATATCGGTTTTTCATCAGTGATTCTACAAACGGGATCTTCGAACGCTCAGCATACCCGATGGCGTAGGCAGTCCCGGAATCGGGCACCGAACACACAGAATCGGCCTCAACCGGGTGCTCCTCGTAGAGCTTCTGCCCGATGGTCCGCCGGACGTCATACACAAGAACCCCGTCAATAACCGCATCAGCACGGGAAAAATAGATGTACTCGAAGATGCAGTGCGCCCTTTTCCCGGCGATTGCGATCTGTGTGCAGTGGATTCCTTCCGAATCGATACGGATCAGTTCCCCGGGTTTTACATCCCTGAGGAACTTCGCATTCAGCGCATCGCCCGCCACACTCTCGGAAGCGACCATATAACCATGCTCGGTCTTTGCGATACAGAATGGTTTGATCCCCAGCGGGTCCCTGAAAGCGTAGAGGATCCCGTCTATCATCATGACTACCGAATAGGATCCTATCAACTTCCGCATACAGAAACTGACCGAGTCTTCAACGCACCCCGAATTGCTGATCTGCTCCATGAGGATCTTGGTGATGATCTCCGTGTCCGTTGTTGTTGTAAAGATCTGGCCAGCCTGTTCGAATTCAGCACGGAGTTCGCAGGTATTCACGAGGTTACCATTATGGGCAATGGAGATAAAATGGTCTTTAAACTGGAAATTCAGGGGCTGTATATTTTCCGGTAGGTTCGCACCTGTTGTCGGATAGCGCACATGCCCAATTCCGGCATTACCCTTCAGATCACATAAAACTGCAGGGGAAAAAACGTCGGCAACAAGCCCNNNNAGCTGGATGGATGCGCCGCCAGCATCGACGATGCCAACGATACCGCACATGATAACACTCTTAATGAGTTGGGATTTTTGGTCGCTTTGTGTGCCACTTATAGTTGCTCATCTTTGTGCTTCTGCCAAACCCGCAGGCAGAGCAAACTTTTTTCTGGGCATGAAACGAGATCTTCCCACAGCGCCGGCAGGCGATATGGGTGAACTTGTTCATCTTTCCCATTGACGGAGTGCCTTTTGACATGTTACTTCACCTTATTGTTCCAGCGATGGGGATATATAGATAACATTGTCCCCACGTACGATGAGTGTCCCTACCTTCTGAACCTGTCCGTTCTCCACTTCCTCTGCCTTATCCAGCACGAGATTCATATGAACATCATATCCCTGGAGAATGCCCCTTATTTCTCTACCGCCTTTGAGAGAAACAATGACGGGCTGTCGGTTCAGCACCTGATCCAAAATATCCAACGGCCTTTTGGTCATAATATTACCCTGTTACCATCGCTCTGGAGTAATATATGTGGGTGAGTGGTTTACTTAAACATACCGTAGATCTGCAGTAGCAAATAATTCTCTGATACAAGCAGTTCAATCCTTTGTCATCAGGTGATCTCACAGTTCATGCAAATTTTTTTCAAGCGGGAGATATGAATGTAGGGACTGTAAACGATGAAAAAAATTGTGATAAAAAAGCGACATTCCATCCGGAAAAGCCACGCACAGGATCTCCTGGCTCGCCTTTTTGAGCAAATCGGGAGTTCTGCGAAATCTTTCTCCGCCGATATGATTGAGGTGCTTGAGACAAACTCGGATGTTTCACTGTTCCTGGTCAACAAAAAACTACTACTGATGGATAACGGTTCATGGGTATTCCCCACGTTAAGAGGCGCGATACAATTTCCCTTCCCTGAACGCAGAGTGGTCGTGGATGCCGGCGCGATACCCTATGTTGTCAATGGTGCGGATGTCATGCGGCCGGGTATAGTATCCATTTCTGATGATGTAAAGGCCCAGGCTCCGGTCCAGATTGTTGATGAGCGGCACGGCAAACCACTCGCTATCGGCATCGCGCTCCTTGACGCGGCGGACATGCGTGCCAGTATTTCGGGAAAAGTGTGCAAAAATTTCCATCACGTCAGCGATGAGATATGGAATATCGAAATCTAATCCCAAAGGGTCTTAACAGATCATGCGAAAAGCCAGTCTTTTTCTCTGTTTTAATGTGAAAAACCCTGATAGATGCTTCCAAAATAGATACTATTAAATAACTTTCACCATACAGTTTTTTTATGGTTAAAATCATAGACACCCTTCTTGGAAAAAGTTCAGCACACACTGACGACGATTATATGGAGCTCGATCTCGCATCTTATGAAGAGCACGGAGGTTCTTCTCCGGCATTGCTCGTAAAGATTGCTACCATTACTGATCTTAAGGACACCCCGCGTGTCAAGGACGAAGTATACAGCGGCAATATTGTCATTGTCGATATTTCCCGCCTTAAAATGGATAAAATATCATACGAGCGGGTTTTAAAGGATTTAAAAGAAGTAGCAAAGGATGTTAACGGGGATATCATTGGTCTCGGTGACCAGAGGTATGTGGTTCTTACTCCAATGTCGGTAAAGATCTCGCGCGACAAGATCGGTGGAGCATAAGTGCATACTGTCGTACCGGGTCCGTGTCCCTGTTGCAATTCTGAAATTGAATACCTGTATAAAACGGAAAATATTCCCTTTTTTTCTGATATTCTCATTATTTCTGCGGTCTGCCCGGCGTGCGGGTACAAGTTCGTTGACACCCAGCTTCTGAAACATGGAGATCCTGCAAGATATACCGTGTCAGTTGAATCGGAACAGGATCTCGCAATCCGGGTAGTCCGGAGTATGAGTGCAAGCCTTGAGATCCCTGAACTCGGGGTCAGGATCGATCCTGGGCCTGCCTGTGAGGGGTTTATCTCCAATGTGGAGGGCGTACTCGATCGGATCGGGACCGTTGTCGAAGGAGCCGCCCGCAATGGAACAGACGATGAGAAGGTGAGTGCGGCGGCGTTGCTTGCGAATATTGCGAGGGTGAAGGCCGGACAATTCCCGGTCACCCTGATTCTCGAAGATCCGAGCGGTAATAGTGGACTTATCGCTGATAAGACCGTAAAAGAGGCGTACGTACCGGAAGAAAGGTAACGATAAGATCTGGAAGGTGAAATTTTAGAAAGATCATACTTTCTTTCAAGGAAAATTGTTCTCTCGGTTCCCTGAGTTGAGGTGCCAGACCTCAGGAATCAACAAGACTAATATTCCGACTTCATCAGCCGCAACCTTTACCAGTAAGAACTCCACTTATTGAATTTACATTGCTCCAATCATTCATCTCATTGAATTCTTTACTAATTTATTGTTCAGCAATACTGTCAAAAAAATAGTCTGTCTCTTTCGAAATATACATGACAAACATACACATTGTAGTGAATTCTCAAGGAACGTAATAACCGGAACGATCAGGGTGTCAATAAAAGTATTCATGAAATAACCAGAATTCCGTTTGAAGTGAACTCTGCAGAATTCATATTGGATGAATTCATAGGAATGTTTGTCTGCAGAAACCAGAAATATACCAACCGAATTGACATTTATCCCGTCACTATGAAAAAACTGCGGCTGAATCGTTTACAGATCTTTTCAAGGGAGAATAGGGAAACCGGACATTTACGAAATAGATTTTTATGACATTTCTAAGAACATTCAACATTCGGGAACCGGTCTTTGGATTGGCAATTTTTCAACAGATTCCCACGCGATGCATTTTTTTCCTAAGAAATGGTATCTATCTGGTTCACTTTAACTGACTCAAACTCGGAAGGAGATGATACAAAAGCCAGTAGTTCAATAGCCATTTCCAAACAGCATTCAACTAAGCCAGATAACTCTCCCCGGCTTCGCCCCCACCGCGGGTGCACTACTACGGTACGGTTGGAGGTTATGGAAAATGTTGACTTCAACTGTACGGTGTTTATCCCGCATTGGGGCTAATGGCATATAGCCCCTATCAAATAGATCCAATATTGGAACAACGATTTCTAAAAACCGGGAAAAACTATTTTATCTCGATATCCTTCAGCCACGAACCGGGTTCTTCTATAACTTCTCCGACAATTTGAGCCCCTTTCACCATCTTCAGCACAGAAGAAACGCTGCTCTTCGGGACAACATATGCATAACCCATACCCATATTGAACGTCCTGAACATTTCCATGAGTGAAATGTCGCCGCTCACCTGGATCCAGGAAAATATTTCGGGAGGGGTGAGGGGAGTATCGAACCGGAACCCATACCTGCTCAGCCGTTTGAAGTTGAGGAGTCCTCCACCGGTCACATGGCACATACCGTGCACAGTGCAGCTGGCAGCGACCTTCAGGCTCTCGTGATAAATCCGGGTCGGAGTCAGGAGTTCCTGCCCGAACGTTTTATTCCCCCTGAACTTCTTGTCATAGCCCGCATATTTTTCCACGACTGCCCGTGCAAGGGAGAGCCCGTTGCTGTGGATACCGGTGGAGGGAACCCCGAGTATTTTATCGCCCGGCGTTATCTTTTCTCCCGTAATTATCCGGTCTTTCTTCTGCATGCCAAGGCAGGTCCCAGCAAGGTCGAGCCCGTTGACCAGGCCACGGAGCGATGCCGTCTCCCCGCCAACTATATCAATGTTTGCCAGACGGGCACCTTCATTTAATCCGATGCCTATCTGCGCCATTTTCTCAATGGAAAGCATGTCTGTAGCAATATAATCAACAAACGCAACCGGTTCCATGTTCATAACATAGAGGTCATTGACGTTCATCGCAATGCAGTCTATGCCTACCGTGCTCCAGTCCTTCATATGATCGGCGACCAGCATTTTTGTTCCTACACCATCTGTGGTCATGGCGAGCGCGATCTCTCCAAAATCAAGGAGCCCGGCAAAGTGCCCTACTGATCCCATCATAGTGCATGCGCCGGTCCTTTTGTAGGTCAGGTTTTTTATCAAAGCCCTTATCGCATTTGCTTCAAGCTCTATGTCAACTCCTGTCTCGCGGTATGTCGTGCTACTCATCAGACTCCTCCGATAACCTGAATTCATCGTGAAGGACGCGTACCGCCCTGGCGCCATCTTTCTGGTTCACAACAAATGAGATATTCGCCTCAGATGAACCCTGCGAGATCATCATTACGTTAACACAGTTTTTCCCAAGCGCGGTGAAGATCCTTCCCCCGGTTCCCGGTGCTCCAGCCATCCCGGCACCAACAACCGCAACTGCACACACATTATGATTGTGGGTCACTTCACGAACGACCCCCTGTTTTACCAGGTTCGACAACGCTTGAACCGCGATATTGAGATGTTCTTCATCAACGATCAGCGAAATATTTGCTTCAGAGGATCCCTGCGAGATCATCATCACATTTACTTCATGCTCCGCAAGGATAGTAAAAATTGCTTTGGCAACTCCCGGCCTCCCGATCATCTGTGCACCATTGATATTTATTGCTGCAACTTTATCGATATAGGTAAGGGCTTTAACCACGCGGTTGTCGCGTTGCCCGTTCCGAACAATTACCGTTCCCTGATGAGAGGGATTGAAGGTATTTTTTACCCTGACTAAGATATTCTTCCTCATCGCAGGCTCGATAGACCGCGGGTGCATCACTTTTGCACCGAAATAAGACAGCTCCATTACCTCGCTGTAGGATAATGAGCCCATGACTCGTGCATCGTTGATTACCCGCGGATCGCAGGTCATTATGCCATCCACGTCAGTCCATATCCAGATTTCATCTGCATCTATTCCTGCTCCGAGGATCGAAGCGGAGTAATCTGATCCGCTCCGGCCAAGCGTCGTTACCGTCCCGCTGGCGGAACAACCCATAAATCCCATGATTACAGGGATTTCTTTTTCCAGCAGAGGGCCCACTCGTTTTTTTATCCGTTCATCACTTTCGAAAAGTGCAGTGGATTCACCATGCCGGGGAGTTGTCAGTATGCCAGCTTCACAGCCATCAAGAACTGTTGAAGGAATACCCCGCTGGTGGAGTGCTGCACTAATAACAGGAGCAAGAAGACGCTCCCCAAACGAAATGATATAGTCCTTCGAGCGGGGAGTGAGTTCCCGCAGATTATAAACTGCGAAGAGAATATTCTGGAGACAGATTAGACGTTCCTCTATCACAGCTCCTGCTTCAGCAACATAATCCGGAGCAGCTCCTTCAAGAGCGGTCATATGCCTTTTTCCCAGCGCTTGGATAAGTGGGACTATTATGCTGTCATCCTTTGCTGTCGGCAGCTTCCCGGTGATTTCAATAAGTTGATCAGTGACACCGCGCTGTGCGGATACCACGACAGCCAGCTTATCGCCGTTCTTGTAGTGTTGTTCTAAAATATCCACAACCTGTCTGATACATAGTGCATCGGCAACTGAAGTCCCGCCGAATTTCATTAATAATCTCATTTCTCACTCGCTTGGCTTTGCCATTTATTTATGTAACTATACGATCCACAAAATAATAAGATGCTTGCAGATGAGGTGGTGGATTGCCATGTGCTGGTAATCGGGAGTGGGGGTGCCGGCGTGAGAGCTGCGATTGAGGCATCACAGTACGGGGAAACTGTGCTCATCTCAAAGACAATAATAGGTAAAGGCGGGTGCACCACTATGGCCGAAGGAGGATACAATGCCGTCCTTCGGGAGCAGGATTCATGCGTACTCCATTTCGAAGATACTCTCAAAGGTGGCGCCTTCCTGAATGATCCTGAGCTTGTGCACATTCTTGTTAAAGAAGCTCCGATGAGGATGGATGATCTCATAACGTGGGGAGCGGTGTTTGATTTCACAAAAAACGATGAGATCGCCCAGCGCCCGTTTGGGGGTCAGAGGTTCCCGCGGACATGCTATGCAGGTGATCGGACCGGTCACGAAATGATGATAACGCTGGTCGAGAGGCTGGATTCGTCAGATGTTATTTCGTTGCAGGAATTCACCATTCTCGACCTTCTCAAAGAGGGTGAATTGGTAATCGGTGCACTAGCACTTGACGAGAAAGGAAATCTCATCTTGCTCAAAGCAGACTCCACCATTCTTGCAACGGGTGGCACAACAAAAGTGTATGATATTTCCACAAATTCATCGAGCGGTACTGGTGATGGTTTTGCAATTGGCTACCGGGCAGGTGCCGAACTGATCGATATGGAGATGATCCAGTTTCACCCTACGGGAGCGGTATTTCCTTACGATGCACGGGGAAGGCTGGTAACTGAGGCAGTGCGGGGGGAAGGGGGCATCCTGCTCAATAGTCTCGGTGAACGGTTCATGAAACAGTATGATCCCAAACAGTTGGAGCTTTCCACCCGGGATGTTGTATCACGAGCGATAGCAACGGAGATACAGGCAGGGCGGGGAACAAAAAACGGAGGGGTATATCTCGATGTTACCCACCTCTCCGCTGAACAAATCGAGACCCGGCTCCCGGTGATGCTCGAACAGTTCCTTAAATTTGGTGTCGATATACGGAACCAGCCAATGGAAGTAGCCCCTACAGCACATCATATCATGGGGGGGTTGCGGATAACATCCGAATGCCGGACAACCATACCCGGTCTCTTCGCCTGCGGTGAAGTAGCCGGGGGTGTTCACGGGGCCAACAGACTGGGAGGAAACGCTCTTGCGGATACGCAGGTCTTTGGGAAAAGAGCTGGTGAATTTGCAGGAAAATCAGAAAAAAGGATAAAAAAAGTGGATTATGACCAGATTAGCCGGAAACTGGAGGATCTCGAAACACTCATGAAGGGGATCGTGAACCCTGCTGAGATCCGGAAAAAGCTCCAGCTTGCTATGTGGAAAGGTGCCGGGATATTCAGGAACGCGTCGGATCTGACCTTGACATTGGAAACGATTAGTAACCTTTCGCTTGCGCAGCTGAAAGCTGATTCTGCCAGAAATCTTGCCGAGTGCTGCACCATCCAAAACATGTGCATGACGTCCTCGCTTATCTGCCGGAGTGCGCTGATCCGGACAGAATCCCGGGGAGCTCATGTCCGGGTCGATATTCCACAGACAATTGATGCCCGGCAGTCACCGTTCCATCATACATTTATGTCCTCTTCCCGGAAAGGGATTGAGGAAATTAGGAGCCCTGCATGAAACAGATCACTGCCAGGGTCTATCGTTTTGACCCGGAAACGGATTCAGAAGCGCATTTCGAGGAATTCAACGTCGCTGTAAATGATGGCGCCCGGATTCTTCATGTCCTTCATGCAATTCATGATTCCGTTGATGCAACTCTTGCGTTCAGATACTGTTGCGGGTCCGGTCAATGCGGTAGCTGTGCAGTAAGATTAAACGGGGAACCTGTTCTTGCCTGTATGGAAGAAGCGCAGGACAATATTACCATAGAACCACTTAACCTTCCCGTAAAAAAGGATCTTGTCGTGGATCTTGCGCCTTTTCTTGAAACGATTGCATCGCTGAAACCAGTAGACACGCTGAAAATGCCAACAAAATCCGATATCGATATGATAAAGCCACTAAGGAGTTGTATCGAATGCCTCTGCTGTGTTTCGGTTTGTCCGGCAATGGAAGTAACAAAGTTCGTGGGGCCCACCGCTATGCGTCAGGAAATGCGCCTCTCGCTTGATCCCCGTGACCACGGAAACAGGATAGCCGATGCGGTGAAAGAAGGGCTCTTTACCTGTACCAGTTGCCAGGCCTGCTGGAAGGTATGCCCAAAAGATATTGAAATCCCTTCAAAAGCCATCGAAAAACTCCGGGCGCTCGCAAACAAATGTGGTTTTACACTGCCAAAGCACCAGGAAGTAGCCGCTCTGGTGAAAGAAACAGGGCGCTCCGTGACCCGGATAGAACCAACTTTTCTGGAACTGGTCAACACAGATATAGTCGAACCCTCAGGCACCGTGAAGGCA
Organism: Methanoregula sp.; assembly: GCA_003154335.1. Taxonomy (GTDB): domain Archaea; phylum Halobacteriota; class Methanomicrobia; order Methanomicrobiales; family Methanospirillaceae; genus Methanoregula. Next base: position 66,587 of record PMDE01000054.1, read on the forward strand.
ACAGTGGGATTCTTTGTCGGATGTATGTATAACATGCGGCTGCCTAAAACAGCACTGGACGCAATCGAAGTACTAAAACGTAACGGTATAAGGGTCATTATTCCCAAAGAACAGATCTGCTGCGGTTCACCGCTTATTCGTACCGGTCAGCTTGACTTTCTGGATACACTGAGGAAACGCAATATTGATGCATTCCGGTTCCAAAAAATCGATGCGGTCATGACGATATGTGCCGGCTGTGGTTCCACTCTGAAAAATGATTACCGGACGCCTTTTGCAGTTTTGGACATTAACGAGATACTTACAAAATTTGGAATTGAATCCCCCGCACACCTTCCATTCAGGGCAACCTACCACGATCCCTGCCATCTCCTTCGCGGGCAGGATATTCGTGAACAACCCCGGCAGCTCATACGTGAAGTTGTGGATCTTGTCGAAATGCCTTCTGTCTGTTGTGGTTCGGGAGGTGGTGTCAAATCCGGTATTCCCGAGGAGGCGGCAGCTCTGGGAAAACGACGAGGAGAGGAGATCAGGAAGTGTGGAGCTGATCTTGTTATTACTTCCTGCCCGTTCTGCGAATTTCATATAGCCGGGCACACTGATAAACCGGTTAAGAATATTGCCACAGTACTGCTCGAAGGATACAGGGAAAAAGACCGGAAAACAGGTAAGCCGGTAGTTCCCTGAAATGAGTGGAGAACACCGCGGCACATTTTTCAATATATTCTTTATTTTCCATTCGAAAATCGGGAAAATGAGAAAAGTATTCTTATTTTCTATTGTATGAAGGATTTCAGGAGGTATTCGTGCGCTTCCAACGCGGCCTTTGCCCCGTCCCCGGCCGCAATTATAATTTGTTTGCTTTTTACCGCAGAGACATCTCCGGCCGCAAAAACACCCTCGACACTCGTATGGCAGTTTATATCAATACTGATCTCTTTTTTCTCATTAAGCGATACAAACCCGTCGAGAATATCAGTATTGGGCAACCAGCCGATTTCGATAAAGATCCCGTCAAGATCGAGGTTCCGCTCTTCACCGTTCTCATTTCGGATCGTAATTGCAGAAAGGAATTTATCACCATGAAGAGCGGTTATCTGTGTATTTACCAGGACCTGTATGTTCTCCCTTGATTCAAGCATCTTCAGGTATACCGCATCTGCCCTGATACGGTTGCGCACGATCAGGTGCACGGATTGTGCAATTTCGCTCATTTCCACCGCAGTCTGAAGCGCGGAATTCCCGCCGCCTACCACCGCTACCCGTTTTTCCTTATACAATGGTCCGTCACAGGTAGAACAGATGGAGAGACCACGACCAAGATATTGTTCCTCATTCGCAATACCAAGTTTTTTCGGACGGTTCCCTTGTGCGAGGATGAGACTTTTCGCCTTTAGCGTTTTTTCTGAAATTGTCCGAATGATAAAAATATCGTTTTCCTTAAAGATGCTGACAACCCGGTCGAGTTCAAGATGTATCGTAAGTGTGCGGATCTGTTCTTCAAATTTTTTCATCAGATCTTCACCACTGATCATGCGGTATCCCATATAATTTTCTATAGCCCATGATTCCAGTGCCTGTCCACCAATATTTTCACTGATAATAACTGTATTGAGCATTTTTCTGGCACAGTACACTCCTGCCGTGAGTCCTGCAGGACCGGCACCGACAATAAGGACATCATATATCTCTCCCTGAACCGTTTCACCAAAAAGATTGTTCAGCCTTTGTGAATCAAACCCGACAATGACTTCCTCGTCAACAACGATCACTGGAACGCCACGCTGACCCGAAAGTTCGATCATTTTTTTTGCCGCACCGGTATCCTCACCGACATCTATACTCTCGTAAGGGACTCCGTGTTTATCGAGGAATGCCTTTGCCATACGACAATAGGGACAATTTTTCGTTGAATAAACCGTGACTTTTCTCATCATTTCGAAAATGGTGCGAGGTGATATAAATATATTGACGTAGGGAAAAAAATGGGATTCTGATTTGGAGTGGGATCATCACAACTTTCTTTTTGGCCGGGGCCCAATACACCTTGATACGATCGTATGAGTAAAACGCCGTCTCCAGTGTGGTTGAGAAATTGCATCCTGTTTTGTCTGGCAGTCATCTGCCTGATAAGTGGAGTTCATGCTTATTCTGACATCACTGTTGCGGAACCCAAGCCTGCAGTGTATTTAAACTTCGATGAAGGCAGCGGTATTTACGTGTTTGATGCTTCGGGTAACGGTAATGCCGGAACCCTTCACGGGGTGACAAGATTTGAAGATGGCATCTGTGGGCAGGCTGCATTTTTTAACGGCACAAATAATTTTGTCGAAATTCCGTTCAGCTCCCAGAATCATCCCAGTGAGCAAATTACCGTTTCACTCTGGTTTTATACAGATTCATTTGAACCCCAGGTTCTCGTGTCAACGTACGAGGACGGAGGATACCGGCTCGGATTTGATGACGGCGGGGATCTCTGGTGGACAGTAAATCTGGAAAGGAAGGGAGATGTATCGGTACCTGTCCAGCATGAAAGCATAGCACTCCACCAGTGGCATCAGGTAACAGGAACGTATGATGGTCAAAGATTGAAGTTATTTCTGGACGGAATACTCAGGAACCAACTGAATACCACGGGTGCGATCCACTACCAGTATAGTAATTATGTCACCCTTGGTGCCGACGCAGGACTTGATAACAGAACAGATCCAAGCTGCCCTCAGTATTTCCATGGCGGCCTTGATGAAATAAGGATTTATCCCATAGCTCTGACGTATGAACAGGTGATGAATAACAGATACCAATGCTCTTCGGATCCGGTAACACAACCCCGGGATTTTCTGAAACGCGTGGAGGTACCTGATTCCTGTGCCGTAACATCCGGCTCGGTCAATCTCAGTGCAAATGATGTTGTTCTGCGTGTTCTTTCGTTCCCCGATAAAACCGAGAATGGCACGTGGAAAGTTACCCTTCCTCCCGGCTCAACACTCGTGGTGAACGGGCGGGACTTATACTCTGTTTCATACCCGGATGCCTGGTATATTGAAATTGGTGATGAAAAAGGGAGAATTACCCGGTCCATTGCATTCCCTAACAGAAACAACGCACCGGTAGAAGGAGTCATCCCATCGGGGAACGCATCAGTTCTTGTCAGATATTTCGATGGAAAAGGAAGATTTCCCGCCCAGGTTGCTATCCAGTTTGAGAGTATTACACCAAAACCCCCGGCAAACCCCCGCCCGATAATACTGAATTATCCTGTTATTGTCTTTTATTCTGCATCATGGGTGACCCTTATTGCAATTATTCTTGTCATGGTCCTGCTGCATCTTCGGAAAAATAAAAAGAAAAAATAACGGATTTGATGATAAAAAGAAAAAATATTAATAAAATTCAGAGAGTAATTTCCCGGAACTGTTTGCCAAAAGCACTGCAAATTGGGCATTTTTCCGGGGGTTTGGCGATTTCAATATTGCCGCATACCGGGCAAAGGAATAGTTTTTCTCTTCCCATGTCTTTTCCGGTTTTTACTGCTTCAAGTGCTCTTGTGTAAAGTTTTGCATGAACCTGTTCGGCTTTCATTGCATGAGTAAAGGCTAACAGGGCGTCAGTTTTGTTTTCAGCTTCAGCAACTTTGATAAAATCGGGGTACATCGTTGTAAACTCATGCGTCTCTCCGGCAATGCTTGCGACGAGGTTCTTTTCCGTCGATTCAATTGCAGCAAGGGCATTCAACAGTTTTTTTGCATGGATTGCTTCTGCTTCAGAGGCTGCTTTATATAACGTAGCGACACTCATGAATCCTTCTTTGGCAGCTTTATCAGAAAACGCCTGATATTTTCGGTTTGCCTGGGACTCCCCGGCAAAAGCTTCCTTTGCATTCTCCTGGGTTGACATAGCGCAAAATTAGATGAGATATAATTTAAATATTTTTCATAAGGGCAAAAAAAGGGAAGTACTGCCCCCAGCCGATGTGGATTTATTTCTTCACTTTCGTTCTTCCATAAATTCTGGGATTTTGGTATTCAAGCAAAAAATTAAGGTTTTTTAAAATAAGAATGTTTATATAGTTTAATTTATAATAATTTTATTCAGAGTTGTTATATGAGAATGAAATCTGGCATTTTCATCTTTGTGAGCTTGTTGGTTCTAATCAGTACAGTTGCAGCCAACATTCCCGATACCTCCACCATGGTCCCTAATAACGAATGGGTTATTGCCAACGGTGCTGATCAGGTCGGTATCACGGTTACTGCATTAAATGCGACATCAGGAACTGTAGTAAAGAATGCACTCGTTCAGTTTGCTGTTGATGATCCTGTATATGGTTTTGTCAGTCCCATTTCAGGTTCTACAGATGATTCAGGTCGCGCAAATAGTACTTTTAAAGTTAATAAAACAAGTGGAATGGCGAATATCACTGCAAAGATTACTTCGGATGGGTATTCAGTAATCAAGTATATTCACGTGAATATTGATCACGACACTCCGTATTACGTGGATTTCAGCTATCCGCTCTCCGCGTCAGTTGGAAGTGTTGTTCCGTTTAATATATCCATGACTGACCGGTGGGGAAACCGCATTGATAACCGGANNCGGAAGCATACCGGATAAACTCGAATGGATCACTGCCGAAACGACGGGGATACCGTTTTCGATGGTCCAGAGTATTTCACCATCGGGAACTCCTCCGGCCCTGCCCGCAGACGGAGTGAAGTATTTCACAATAATTTACACCTTGTTTGACCGGTACGGGAATCCGACGAACGGCCAATGGGTGTGGGTAAATACGTCAGTCGCCGGGGAGAATACAAAGTTCCAGTCAAACAATCTGGGCCAGATACTGGTAGAATACGGTCCACGATCAAGCATTGGTCTGATAAATATCACTGCAACAACCCTGGGGAATACTTCTGTCAGTTTAAGCCAGACCGTGGAATTCATGAATACAGGGGCGGAGATCGTTGCGCTTACAGGAAACCCTTCTACTTTGGCAAGTCGTGATGTCCCCCCTTCCAACCAGTCGTCAGATATTATCGCAACGGTTGCGGATCACGCGGGAAATCCGGTTGAAGGAGAACTTGTAACCTTCGCACTCGCGAATATTTCCTACGATGCACCATATAATGTCACGGCAAACCCGTCCTTGTTAACTGCGAGCGCCATTACCGACATTTATGGAAATGCCAAGGTAAAATTTTTTCCCGGTAACTTCACAACTCTGGGAAACCCCGGTTACAACGATACAGCAACAGGACATTGTAACGTGATCGCTACCTGGAATGGAACCATTAAGATGGTTCCCATGACTTGGAAAAATTATCCTTACATAAGTATAACAACCAGCGTGAGTCCTTATACCATCGGGATAAACCAGACAATTAATGTTTCAATAGGATTGAAAGGAGATGGATGGGCTCTCGGTCCACGACCTGCAGATGTTGTTATCGTCACCAATCTTGCAGGAGGTGTGGGAGGAGCGGAAAGACTAACCCAGACAAAACTGGGAGAAAGGGCGTTTGTGGATAGTGCTACATCCAACGTCTTCATATCATTGGTTTCAATCGGAAACAACCCAACATACCCGTCAGGTCAGTCAGGAAACGGCGGTTCCGGACCATTTGCCTCTGCCAACGCCCTCGCCCTGTGGAACCAGCAGAAAATTGACGGGCTGCCACACTTCCAGCCGTATGAAGGAGCACCTATGGACAAATGCCTGTGGGATCCTGCTTTATGGAATAGCCCTTCCAGGTCGATGCCTAACGCAACCATCTGCTCTGCAAATACGTACAATTATTTTAATCCCAGTTCAGATGCCAAACTCGAGATGGATTTCATTGAAGCGAGTTCTGACTCAAACAAAAATCTGCTCAAGAACACAATCCAGAATTTCAATGATTTTGGTGGAACAAATTATGCGGCCGGGATCAATATGGCCCTCAATCAGTTTGATAAGGTGAAAGATAACGGGCATGTAAAAGCGCTGATTATTATGGGGGATGGTATTACCATGGTTGCCCCTACAGCACCGGGTGCAACAGATTCCTACTGGCCTTCAGACTGGTATCCCCGCGCAAGTCTCGGGTGCTTTGACGAGAGTGACTCGGCAAAAATTGCCACCTGGAAGGCAGCAAACCTCGCAAAATCTGAGGGGATTATGGTATTTGTCCTCGGATATCCCACAAAAGGCAGTGATAATATTGACCGGATTGACAACGGGACGATCAATGGAATGGTATCCCCGGGTCTTTACTACTTCGTTCCCGACGCAAACGATATGCGCCATTATTTCGATGTCATTTACGGAGAGATCAGGGAAGAAGCAGGTGTGAATACCATGATGAATGTGGATTTCAATTCGATTAATGTTACCGGCAATTCGACACCTGGTAGTGCGGTATACGATTATATATATAATCCAACCTCTTCGACAAAGATAGGGTACCAGGATGGACACACCAATGTCACCAACCAGTCAGCTGACTGGGCTGCTGATAATAAACTGGACTTTAACATCGGGACCATAAAAATCAATCAGCAGTGGAATGCGACATTCCAGCTGAAAGTGAAAAAAAGTGGTATCATCGAAGTATTCGGCAGGAACTCAACAGTATCCTTCAATGGATTAACAGATACCCTGAATCTTCCTCAGATATTCATCACGGTAATACCCGACCTTAATCAAACTGAGATCGGGGTAAAAAGAATTACCGTCGATAATCTCGCGGTTACCGAGCCCGGAGAGATCACGTCTTTCCTGCCGGTAAAGTGGAATACTTCTTATACGGGTAATAAAACTCTCTTTGAACAGGTCTATTATTCTATTAACAATGGGCCCTGGGTGCAATTCGACACAAAAACATACACGTATCCCTATCCGCCGCAAATGGCCATCAACACGCAGTATACGGATTATGCGCAACTTGATGTGAAAAAACTCCCTCCGGGGGGTTATAAGATCAAGGTTTATGCAACGTCTTCCGATGCGCCGGATGCGGCGGCTGAAACTGGTCCCAAGAGCGTTGGTGGAACTGGTAAAGTATTTATCAAACTTGAAGCTCCCCCGTTTGACTTTTCCAACCAAAAATCGGAGCGGGGATTCCTGCCTCAGTTCTTAGCACAAAAAACACAGGATCCATTTGGAATACTCCAGAACTGGGGAGTGTGAAGACATCAATAATTTTATTGACAGGTTAATAGTTTGCTGAGTGACTGAACAGACTCATATTGGTTTTCTATCTGGAAAATCTTCACATTTGCACTGAACTATTTTATTCCGCCTGTTGCGTCTCTTAACAGTAACATCAAATCGATCTATTGAATCAATTTCAGGATGTTCCCATGAAAAAAATGAAAGAAGTTCCCCTGCATGACAGGCCGAGAGAGAAAATTGCCCGCAGAGGTGCATCAGTCCTCTCTGAAAATGAATTAATTGAGGCAATTATCGGAAGAGGGACTAAGACTAAAGATGTGCGTGAAATTTCAAAGGAGATTGTACAGACCATACACCAGCACAGGAACAATTTGCGATACGAGGATTTCCAGGGAATAGAAGGGATAGGTCCGACGAAAGCATCCCAGATCATGGCTTGCTTCGAACTGGGTAAACGGTATTTTAATACCGGTACAGGAAGTAAAGTCACAAGCCCGGAAGATATCCTTCCGCTGGTTGCTTACCTTAAAGAGAAAAAGCAGGAATATTTTATATGCGTCTCATTGAATGGTGCAGGAGAGGTCCTCAGCAACAGGGTTATCACCGTTGGCCTGCTCAATCACAGCCTCGTCCATCCCCGAGAAGTTTTTGCAGAAGCCATTGCCGAACGTGCAGCATCCATCATCTGCATCCACAATCACCCATCAGGTTCCCTCGAACCAAGCAGCCAGGATATTGCAATCACATCCCAGCTAAAGGATGCCGGAACGCTGATCGGTATCCAGTTAATCGATCATCTTATAATTTCTAAAAACGGGTATTTCAGCATGCGCGAAAAAGGGTTACTCTGACGAGATAGTCCCAAAATTCAATTCTGTATAAAAAAGGTTTATCTTTTGAGCCTTGATGCAACCTCAATTTGCCATCCATCAATCCCCGCTTGAAAACTCGTTTTCCTCTCGTTTTCAACGCATTGGTTTAAGAATACTCATCAATTTATACACGAATTCATCAAAGTTATATATCATCGCGTAAAGAGACTGAATTATAAGGATTTACAGATGCACTGGTTTGATATAAAACAAATGAATCAGCTTTTTTTTTATCGGTGTATTTTAATTCTTTTTCTTGTTCAGATAGTCGGATTCTCCTTGGTCGTGGTTCATCCAGTTAATGCAGCAACTGGTTCTCCTCCGGATTCAGGTCCACAAATAGGATGGATACAGTCATTTGAACTAGTTGGAGTGGGGGGGGTTCATTCCATCGCCGCCACTGGTGACGGGGGAACGGTTGTAACCGGCTATGTCGCCTCCACTATGGGGCTGCCAGGTCTTCTTGTCATGAAAACTGATAACACGGGTAAAAAAATCTGGGATTACACAGACGCTGGAAATTTTTATGAAGGATATTCTGTTATTGAAACACCTGACAAAGGTATTGTGCTGGTCGGAAGTTCCAGTAATCCGGTTGCCCATGGGATCCTGCTTCTGAAACTCGATCCATCCGGAAATGAGAAATGGATAAAGGTATTACAAAACGGTGATGAGTGCCGTGTGAATTCAGTTAATGCAACACGTGACGGGGGCTTTATTATCGCTGGTTCAGTTTACCGGAATGATACTTCTCCATCAACACTCTGGGATGGATGCATCATCAAAACCAATGCAGACGGAATTGAGCAATGGACCCGCTTTTTTAACGGTGAAAGAAATGATTCTGCAAATTCTGTCAGGCAGACTGAAGATGGCGGGTATATTATCGCAGGTACTACCGGGAGTACAGGTTATGGAGGAGTTAACGCCTACCTGCTTAAGATGAACGGATTTGGCGATGAGGAATGGTTCACCAGTTACGGAAACGGGCTCGAAAATGACAAAATGTCAGTAATTCAGACCGCTGACGGAGGATATGCATTCACAGGGATAAACATCTCCGGGGGGACAAATGATTATGGAAAGGATCTTTTCCTGATACGGACTAACGACCTCGGAAAAGAGCAATGGGAAAAAACCGTATATAGAGCAGGAAAAAACATAGGTCATCTTCTCATTCGGACCTCCGGGGGAATCGCTCTTATTACGGGTTCATCGCCGGGATCTGAACCTGAAAAAAACGGCAATGTCACAGTAATCGAACTGGATTCAGACGGGAAAGAGATACGGAATCAAACCATAAATCTCGGGCAGTCAATCGAAGTTCAGGATATTGCATTCGTTCCTGATGAAGGCTTGTTCGTTACAGGAATATTAACAGACCCGGTAACCTTACAAAAAAGGATCGCAATTGCCAAAATAATTTATAACCCCTCACAGATCGAGGCCTTCCAAAAAAACCAGTTCAATCTTACCGTAATCGCACGGGATGCCAACAGCGGGAAAATTATCGGTGGTGCTCTTACCTATCTTGACGGGGGTTCGGTAGGGAGTACATCAGAACAGGATGGAAAGCTGATCCTCCAGGGCGTCGTGAGAGGATCCCATTCAGTAAGGGTCGCAAAAGCGGGGTTTCAGGAACATACCAGATCCGTAGACTTATCAGAAAACCTTCAGGTTTCTGTCTCTCTCAACCATTCAAGGGTAATTCCTTTGCAGATTCATGGGTCAACTGAGGAAAAAATTGATATCATTTTTGTAGCTTCAAATACTTCTTACGACTGTAATGCGAAATCCAAAATTACGGATGAGGCGTACTCCCATGATAAACAAAAATACATCGATGACGTAAACAACAAAATTAATAATACTTATTCAGATCTGGGTACCGTAACTTCCCCCTTCGTGGGATTACCTGATGACTACCGGCAGCGGTTTAATTTTTATTATTATTGGGATGAAGAAAACTTCGGTGATGCTTTTGAAGGTTGTGCAGGAAAGCTCCCCGATACATTCTGGGATAATGCACCATTCGCTGATGTTGCTGTGATTCTATACCCTACGTACAAAGGGCTCTATACCGGAAGCCCATGTGAGCCAATTGGTTGTGCGAACGGTCTAGGGGCGGGATCGGGTTCGTGGATGAAAGCACCGGCAGATTCTTCTATGATTTTTCTCCATGAAAGCGGGCATGTAGTATTTGGCTTGATTGACACCTATTGCGGGGAGACCTATTATGAGGAAAACTCTCCATTCCCGAATGTCTGGGATTCAGCAGACGCATGCATAAAAAATGCTGAAGATCAGCATTGGGACAGTTCCAATTGCAGACAGATTTTAAAACCTGCCAGCAGCCGATCGAAAGACATCTGTGTTAAAAATTTCTGGAAAGTGGATGCCGATCCTGACATAATGGGCGGCGGAGCATATTCGGGAAGTTTCGGTAACGCCTCAACTTCCCGAATCCGTTATATTCTCGATACAATTAACAGGGGCGGAAAATGAGGCGTTTTTTTATCGTAGGCCTGATCTTTCTGGTGGTCTTGCAGGGTACCGGGGTAGCCAGAGGTGCTGATCCAACCGATTATTCCAAAATTATTATCATGAACCTTTCCGTAGAGGGAAACAGTATCACAGAAAAGTCGGTTGAGATGCGCTATGGCCATCCCCCGAATCTCGAATTACGATCCGGGGACTTTCAAGGGATATTAAAATCATCGGATGGTTCTACTATCCGGGAATTTAATGTCTGGGACCCCCGGAATCAGTTGGGAGATGTCCTTGAAAATGACAGTAATACTACCAGTTTTTTATCCGGATTTCTTGAACATTCGGATAATGCTGATCTTACCCTGATCCTACCTTATTACGAAAAACAGATGACCTTTGAGCTTATTGACAAAAAAAGTGGCCTCTTGTTAAAAAGTGTAAATATGTCTGCGGCAATTACAAAATTTCAGACAACCTATCCAAAGGATCCGGGAGGTATACCTATTCCCCAATTTCAATTTGAAGGCTCGACCGTTTATTTGATCATCGGGGTTGTGCTCTCTCTGCTTCTCATAGCCATGATCCTGACCATGATCAGAAAAAAATAATTGGATCAATCAATCTTTCAAAAATAAAACCAATTTTTTTAAAATCGGGGGAACAGGGAACAGGTTATATCAGGAGCTTAGGGATTTTCCCAATTCATATCCTTTTTTATATGCTGTTTCGAGAAGATCCGGCTGGGTTTGGATATCCCGAATGCGGTCCATATCATTGATAAGGAGTTCATCCGAATACCGGCAATCGATGATATCCAAAAAGGCATTTATTGTCAACTTCGCGCCGATAAACACTTCCGGAACATTCATACCGGATATACAGATGAAAAGTCCCCTACGGTTTTTTTTCTTCTCTTCCGTTATAAGAGATTTTTTCCGCATGTATTTTGCCATGAAAAAGACCTGGAAGCGATCGATAAAGGATTTGAGTTTTCCCGGTATCCCCATGGTCATGACCGGAGTTGCGATAATGAGGCCATCTGTTTCCCTGATTTTCTGGTACATCGCCTGCATGTCATCATCTATCCCGCAGGTTTCGTGTTCCCGGCAAAACATCATCTCCTGACAGGCCTGGAAATCGAGATTGACAACAACAATTTTCTCAACATCACATCCCGCGTCTTCAGCCCCTTTGAGTGCCCGCTCGAACAGCTGAGCTGTGTTTCCTTCAGTCAGGGGACTCCCGAGTATTCCAATGATTTTTTTTCCCATATTACACAAGAGGAGAAAAAATGCCTTATACTTATGCACGGAAGGCTTCTTGTTCCGTTAAGGACGACCTCGAAAAAAGAGCAAATGACACGAACACAACTCATATATATCTTTGACGTGCATGAAAGTTTTGGTGAATCGTTTGACCGAACAGAAGATGTACAATGCGGGACAGAAAGTCGGCCCGGGAAAATATGTATGCATCGATTGCGGGAAGGAACTGACATTGGATAAAAGCGAGCAGGATCTCCGGAAGTGTCCTGCATGTGCCTGTGAAGAATACCAATGTTTTCCGATGACCCATATCCGCCCTGACATTAAAACGCCGGAAGATGCAAAAAATCCTCCAAAACGCGGGAAAAGTAACCTCTAAATTTTATTTTTTTCGGGAAACGTACAGCACGGAGAACTCCTGGGAGTTCCTGCAGAAAAATACGGGCAGGATTTGAGCTCCCGGATTTTATTTGGATTGACAGGAGAATTGCAACATGGTAAATGTATCAAAAGCGGGACAGGTCTTCAAGTGTGAGATTTGTGGCAATGTTGTTACGGTAAAAGAGTCCGGCGGCGGCGAACTTGTCTGCTGTGGGGAACCCATGCAACTGGAGAGTGAATAATTTATGGCAGCTAAGAAAACTTCAGCCAAAAAAATGCCTGCGAAAATAACCGCGGCAAAAAAAGGAACAGATAACGATCTTAATACTCTTGAGAAAAAAATCGGGAAAGTACCGAAATTTTTTCGGGAGTTAACGACAAAAGAACCGGAGATGTTCAATCTCGTTATGAGATTCGAGCAGCATATCTGGGATGATGGAAAATTATCGAGGAAGACAAAAAAACTTATTGCAATCGCAATTGCGGCAGCAATGCGTGATCAGCATGCTGTTCACGCCCAGCTGGCTGGCGCAAAGAACCTGGGGGTCACCAAATCAGAGATCGAAGAGGCACTCCGTGTAACTTTCCTGCTTTCCGGAATGCCAGCATATGTGTATGGTAAGGCTCAGCTCGATGAGATCATGCCTTGAAGATATTCCGAGGTTATAGTCGTGGAAGAAGAAGCCTGTATCACCTTCCCTGTTATTGGGGATCCCGCACCTGATTTTGAAGTCGAGACCACGCATGGGCCGGTCAAGCTCTCAGATCTAAGGGGAAAATGGGTGGTGATGTTCTCTCATCCTGCTGACTTTACTCCTGTCTGCACAACAGAATTTCTGGCGTTTGCGGGCATATATGATGAGCTTAAGTCGCTTAATGTCTACCTGATTGGCCTCTCTGTCGACAGCATTTCGGCACACCTGGCCTGGGTTCATGATATAAAAGAGAAGATGGGAGTGACAATCCCGTTTCCTATTATTGCTGATCTGACCATGAAAGTGGCCAGAAAATACGGGATGATCCATCCCGGGCAATCATCGACAGCAGCAGTCCGCTGTGTCTTCTTTATTGACGATAAGGGAATCATGCGGGCGATGATCTACTACCCGCTCCAGAATGGACGGTTCATGCCAGAAATTATACGCATGGTAAAAGCACTCCAGACTACCGATAAATTTAAGGTTTCTACTCCTGCCAACTGGCAGCCGGGTGATAAGGTTGTTATCCCACCACCCAAAACAGCTGCTGAAATGGAGAAGCGTCTGACTGAAGGCTACGAATGCAAAGACTGGTACCTCTGTTTCAAGAAAATTTAATAATTTAATTCCTGTTTTCCTGAAATAGATCAAAAACCGGCTTTGTAGAAATCATATTTTACTCTTTTTTTCTTCTTCCATATTGTGTGGATTAAACCCATCTCCCCAAAAGGGGNNCAGCGGCTGAAGGGGGAGGCGCTGACGATGCTCCCCGGAATGTGGGAGCTCACTTGTGAGCATTGCTCCAGAACCCAAAAACCAACCTTTTTCAGCATTGCCACCACAAGAAAAGTGCTATGCCTATCAAGGTACTCGCATTTGCCGGAAGTCCACGAAGGCATGGAAATTCTGAACTGCTTCTTGACTGGGTTCTTGCCTCAATGAGTACGGAAAGGGAGGTTTCTATCGAAAAAATTGCCCTGACCGAAGCTGACATCAATCCCTGCCGGGGCTGCAATGCGTGTGAAAAGCTGAATAAATGTATTCAGCATGATGGTATGGATATCTATCATGACAAAATAGTCGAAGCTGATTGCATTATCCTTTCCTCGCCAATCTACTGCATGGGTATTGCCTCACAGCCAAAGGCCCTGATCGATCGGGCACAGGTCTTCCGTTCACGGAAATATGTCCTCAGACTTCCGATCGTTCCCCCCGAACGCAAGGGAAAACGACTCGGGGTGTTTCTGGCTACTGCGGGACAGAAATGGAGCTATGTCTTTGATGCCGCTGTTCCTTCAGTCAAGTGTTTTTTCCACGTTATCGATATCAAAGATGCCGACATTTCCTACCTGATGATCAACGGCGTTGATGAAAAAGGCGCAATCGAGAATCACCCTTCTGCAAAAACCGGTGCAGAAAATCTGGGAAAAACAGTTATTTCAGAAATAAAAACGCGTCTCGCCTCGTGAGGTTTTCATGGAAATAAAGGTTCTGGGTATATCGGGAAGTCCACACCGGCACGGCAATACTGAAACCCTTCTTGACAGTTTTCTGGAAGGAACTCATGCTTCCGGAGGGACTGTTGAAAAGGTTATTCTCAATACGCTGCAGTATTCCCCCTGCCGGGGTTGCAATGCCTGCCACAAAAGCGGGGATTGTATTGTAAAGGATGATGCAGTTATCCTATATGAAAAGATACTAGCTTCAGACTGCCTTGCGGTTGCCTCGCCGATCTACACAATGGGAATTACTGCCGAGCTTAAAGGATTTATTGACCGGCAGCAATACCTCTGGGCACGCAAGTTCATTTTAAAAACACTGTACTTTTCTGATGATCATATCAAACGCCATAAGGGGATTTTCATCTCGACCGCTGGCCTTGGCTGGGACAATGTTTTTGATGGAGCCTTCCCCGTTATTACCGCACTGTTCAATACGACAGGATTTGAGTACTACGATAACGTGATTGCAAATGATATGGACAGGTATGGCGGTGTTAAAAAACATCCGGCTGCGCTGAAGGATGCCTTTGAGAAAGGAGGGAAAGTGGTCGGAGTAATAGAAAAATTAAAAACCATCTGACAGGTTTTTGAAATGTAATTTTTAAAAAAATTGGATTTGATCAGAAAAAGTAAAATGATTCCAGAAGCAGCCCGAAAGATGCAATGATTAGCAGGGCGAATATGGGAATATTCCAGGACATGACTTTTCTTCCGTCAAGAATACTGATCGGGAGCATATTGAATGCAGCAATCATTGCATTGATCTGAATACCGAAAATACCAATCTCTGTCAGGATGTTTCCGAAGGAATTCAGGACAGAACCCCCGATAAAAACCAACAGGGCAAAAGGAATGCACAGCAGGAGGTTGGTAACAGGTCCAGCAGCAGAAATCTTGCCATTCTGCTCCCGGGTCAGACCTCTTCCATCAGCTGTGTTGCTATAAATGACGGTCGCTCCCGGGGCAGCAAAGACAAAACCGACAAGGGATGCGAGGGCGACTGCGATGAGCAGCATGGAATTGTCTTTCCTGAACTCCGCCCAGTATCCATATCGTATCGCGGTAAATTTGTGCGCCATTTCATGGAGTATGAACCCGATTCCTACTGTAAGAAGTGCGATCCCAAAATAGAGAAGAGCACCAAGGGGGTCTACGGGTTTTATCGGTCCCAAAATGCCGTTGGGCGCAATTTTTATGATGGCAAATGAAAGTGAAATCGCGAGCCATGCCAGAAAAAGATCTGCTTCTTCGCGCCGGCTTATCCGTTCGAACATAAAAACACCAGATCAGATAGGGTCTTTATATGTTATCTGTTTTAGTGTTGGGATCCCAAAGACTATGTTTATTAAAAATCTCGATCATGTACCTCCTATGTCCATTGAGGCCATACGGGAAGAGATCAATAAAGTGGATGGTCAGATTATCCGGCTTATCGCCCAACGTCAGGATCTTGCAGGACAAATCGCCCAGGCCAAGATCCACGCGAGGTTGCCTGTTCATGATAAACGGAGAAGCGCTAAGGTTATTGAAAGCGTATTTAACCAGGCAGCAGAGAAAAAGATTGATCCCGTTGCGGTCCAGAAAATTTTTGAGATTCTTATTTCAATGAGTGAGGACCGTCAGCGGGGGTTTTACAGAGAGGGAAACCTTCCCTGAATATCTATTTTTGAACAGCGGATGGTTTTTTTTGTTTTCATGGGTTTTACCCCATCCATCCGGACAGGATAATAATCCCGATGGCAATCATCGCCAGTCCTACGATAAGACGAAGTGTCCTGCGATGCCTGATTCTCCATTCGTTCGCACGCTCAGCGTTGATCCCATATGCGACAAGTACCAGAATCAGGACGAGCGGAAGGACAAAGACAAGATTATAAAGGACGAGATAGGGGAGCCCTTCCATCAGGGAATAGTTCCGGCTCATAAGTCCGAGAATGGCAAGATAGATCCCTCCCGTGCATGGCAGTTCGAATATTCCGACAAGAATTCCCAGGGCAAATGCTGCCGGGAGGGAGGCCGTACTGACATACTTCTCAATAAGGTCTTTTTTCGATTCCGGGATTGCGAGGATGAATTCGTCCCTGTTTCTCATCGCATCGATCACATTGATACCACCAAGTATCAGGGCAATCAATGCACCTGCGAGGGAAAGTAGCGCAGAGAATCCCGAAAAATGTACGACGGAAAAAAGCCCCGCTCCCGATAACAGATAGAAAATAAATACCGCAGTGATATACATCCCCCCTGTCATAAGAACGCGACGGCGGCTTTTCACGGAAACGACGGATATCAGAAGGAATATCAGGACCGAGAAGGCACAGGGGTTGATACTGTCAATGAGTGCAGAAGCAACTACCAGCTGTATGGTCGGTTTTGGAGAAGCCGTGGTACAGCCCGTATCCGGAACCGTAACTGTTTCGGGGGTCGTTGAGGTGCAGGACGCGATTCGTTCTTTCTCGGCCAGAATCGTCGCTTCAAAACGGTTTGTAATATCTGCATCGCCTACCATGGCAGCAGTTCCAATAAACAGGGTCGGCACGCCGGGACTGCTGATACCGTACTGTCGGCTCATCACGGCAAAGGTGTCCAGGTTTGACGCATTATGGTACACTTCCAGCATCCGGATATCGAGCTGGGGGTATTTCGCACTGAGAGACGCCAGGAGGGGTTTTACTTTCTCACAGTGGCTGCACCCGTCACCATAAAAATAAAATGCACTGATAGTTGTATTCGGGATTGTATTATTGGAAAAGGCAGCTGCCGGTATTAATTCGGTTCCATCAATTACTGCTTTTTTTTTAATTGCTCAAGAATCACATCTTCGAGGAACGCCGGGATATCCCGGTCCCCGATAAGGGGAGTCGTATTCCCTGAAACAATCACCTCGGGTACGCCACGGTTATTCTCCGGCACACCGAGCTTATCGTTCATTCTGCTCGAAAAATCAGCATTTGTCTGGTTGTGCCATGTCTCAAGCAACTGGAAATTCACGCCGGAATATTTCTCTGATAAATTCCGGATAAACGGCATTACATTATGGCAATGGGGACATTCTTCGCCGTAAAAGAAATAAACAGTAACATTACCCTGAACTGAAGTATTCACCGCAGGCAATGGAACCGGTGTTTGTGGACTCATCGTTGTAATAAAAAAGAGTATACAGGCAACAAGTACCACGACAACGATACCTGCAACGATTTTCAGGGTGTTATCCATTAGTATCTCTGTAGAATTCTTGTTTATAGTTTAATAAAATGCCTGCCCATTCAACAGGGCTGGGTTAGTCATTTTAATGCGATCATCGTTCCTACACCATCGCGGGTGAAGAGTTCGAGAATGAGATTATGTTCAGTATTTCCATTTATGATATGAGCGTACGTAACACCATTTTCCACCGCCTTGATTACGGAACTGACCTTCGGGATCATTCCTTCTCCTATAGCCCCGGATTTTTGCATCATATTCGCTTCAGTTATGGATAGTTTCCGGTATACCGTTGTTCGTCGGGCATCCATTACTCCATCAACATCAGTCATATTGATGAGTTTGTACGCCTTGAGGGCTATCGCTATGTCACCTGCCGCCGTATCCGCATTAATGTTCAGACTGCCCCCGAACCGATCGATAGCAATGGGGGCGATCACCGGGATATAATTTTTTTCAAGCAGGGTATTCAGCAGAGCGGGATCGATCCATTCGATCTCTCCTACATGCCCGAGATCAACTTCTTTCTGGATCCCCCCCACTTCAACCCGCTGGAGATCCATTTTCTTCGCGATAATCAGGTTTCCATCACTCCCTGAAAGACCAACCCCGCGTGCACCGCACTTTGCAATCAGCGAAACGATACCTTTGTTGATCTTCCCTACCAGCACCATCTGGGCAATCTCGAGGGTTTCCTCGTCCGTAACCCTTAAGCCCCCGACAAAGACCGACTCCTTGCCCATTGCCTTCATTTTCTCACTGATCTCAGGTCCACCGCCATGGACGAGGACAACCCGGATCCCTACATAGTGCAGGAGCACAGAATCCCGGATTGCATTTTCGAGAACCTGAGGGTCCACCATTGCGTGCCCCCCGAGTTTTATTACAATAGTTTTCCCGTGGAATTGCTGGATATAGGGCAGTGCCTCCATGAGAACATCCTCGCGTTTCATCATGTAGTGTACCTCCCGTTGATCTCAACATAGCGTTCAGTGAGATCACAACCCCAGGCAGTTGCTTCTTCGTTTCCGGCTGCCAGGTCAAGAATGAAAATAACCTTCCTGCCATGCATCGTTTCTTTTGCCTTCTTCAGGTCTGCGATAATTTCGCCTGACCGGACAAGCGGATATTGCCCGGTCCCGTCGCTAATCCATAAAGAGATCGCATTTGGATCAAATTCAACCCCCGAGCGTCCGGCAGCTGCAATGACCCTTCCCCAGTTTGGATCTTCCCCGTAGACTGCGGTCTTTACTAAAGGTGATTCGATGATCGTCCGGGCAACCCTTGCAGCAGCGTCTTCCTTTGGAGCTCCGGTCACCGTAACCTCGATTAATTTTGTTGCCCCTTCACCATCTGCAGCAATCTGCCGGGCAAGCAACCGGCAGCATTCCTCAAGTGCAGGTGAAAACTCAACCGGATTTACTTTTCCGGATTCTCCTGTTGCGGTGCAAAGTGCAATATCGTTTGTACTCATATCCCCGTCAACGACAACACGGTTAAACGTCCGCCTTGTTGCCAGTTTAAGGGCTTCTGACAGCGACTTTGGATCAATTTCCGCATCGGTGTAAATAAACGCAAGCATAGTCCCCATATTCGGAGCGATCATACCACTCCCTTTGGTGATTCCAGCAACATTGAACCCCTCCCTTTCCACGAGTGCGTGTTTGGGATATGTATCGGTCGTCATTATTGCCTCAGCTGCGAGATTTTCGGCTTCCTCTGAACGATTAACCCTTATAGCGATTTGATTGCACTGGCGCTGAATAAGTGGAAGATCCAGGTAACGCCCTATGACGCCGGTACTTGCAACACCGACACAATCCGGTTCAACTCCCAGCGCAGAACCAGCAAACGTCGACATCGAAACAGCATCATTATACCCTCTTTTTCCGGTATAGGCATTGGCACAGCCGCTGTTTGCGATGACTGCTTCCAGTCTTCCTTTTTTTATCTGTTTTCGCATGAATTCTATTGGAGCTGCCTTCACGAGATTTTCTGTAAATACTCCTGCAGCTGTCCCGCCAGCATGAATAAGGGCCAACCCGAACTTTCCTTCTTTCACCCCGTACGCCCTGACACCTTTGACTGCACAAATACTTCGAAACGACATTTAAGGTATCAGCTCCCCCTTGACAGAATAGGATGATCCGACCGCATTAATGATATCCGCTCTGGCAAGGATCCCCACCAGTTTTTTCTTCCTCATTACCGGCAATCGTGAAATTCCTTCCTTGAGCATCAGCGCGGCAGCTTCCTCAATGTCCATTTCTTCAGTCGCAGTAACAACAGGGTGAGTCATCACCTTTTTTGCAGGCATGTCCCCAATGTTGCGAAGTGCATGCTTTGTCTTTTCCCAGTTGATATATTCACGGATGGGGATTTCAATAATCTCAAAAGGGGATGGCAACCAGAGATCATCCGAAATTCTTTCAGATTCGAGGAGGGAGATGAGATCCGCTTCCGTCAGCATACCGACCATTTCTACTCCTTCCATTACCGGAAGTCCGCCGATGTGGTGCTTTCTCATCAGAGCGACTGCTTCACGAAGGGTTGTTTCAGTAGTACACACAATAGGGTTTTTTGTCATTGCATTCTTTACCATCATAGTAGTTCACCTACGGTAGCATCCCTGCTCCAATAAGTCCATCGTGTTCTTCAAGGCCACACATCAGGTTCATATTTTGAATTGCCTGCCCACTTGCTCCTTTTACGAGATTATCGATTGCAGATATTGCAACAACCCGTAAACCTTCGCTTTCTACCATGACATCGCAAAAATTACTCCCCCGGACAGCAGCAAGTGAGGGTTTCTGATACCGGACAAAATATTCTCCCTGGTAGAAATCCTGGTACATTTTTTCAACCTCCTTTTGCTGCATAGGTTCATCAAGAAGGATATGAGCAGTAGTCAGGATGCCCCGGTTAACCGGTACAAGGTGGGGGGTAAAATAGCATTTTGCTGTTGACCCGAGTTGCCCAAGTTCCTGTTTCATCTCGGCAAGATGGCGATGCGCTGTCCACTTGTAGGGCCCGATGTTATCTCCCACGTTTGGATAATGGGTGGTTGCAGAAGGGTTGTCTCCAGCACCACTCACTCCGCTTTTTGAGTCAAAGATTACCGTGTGGGCATATTTTGCCAGGGGGGCAGCTGCAAGTGTTGCCCCGGTCGGAAAACACCCGGGGTTTGAGACAAAATTTGCATTAATGCACTCCTTCCGGTGAAGTTCCGGAATTCCGTAGGGCGCCGCAAAATAATCGGAATGAGTGACTCCATACACCTTCTCATAGATGTCTTTGGGCAGCCGGTAATCGGCGCTGAGATCGATCACCTTTATTCCCCGTGATAGTAGTTTCCCCACATGTGTCATCGCAGCAGTGTGGGGGACCGCGAGAAAAGCAACGTCCGCATCTATGGCTTCTGTATCCGGGTTTTCAAAGGTGAGACTGGTGAATCCCTTGAGATGGGGATGAACCTTATCGACAGGTGTTCCAGAAAGTTTCCGGGAAGTGGCACAGGTGACGGAAGCGGTGGAATGGTGTACGAGGAGGCGTATCAGCTCGCCACCGGCATAACCGGAAGCCCCGATAATCGCAATTTTCATAAAAGAATATCCGATTGTAAAAATTTAATGCTTGTTAGCCCGGTCGGGCCGGATAGTAAAAAATGCAGGAAATCAGATATGCATTTTCCATTAACTTGATTTATGCAGATAAAAAGTGTGTAATCTTTGCCCAAGAAGTTCAATCCTCTGCCTGTCTTCAAGACCTTCCAGCAAATCATCGGGAAGAGCGTCAATACCTTTTGCTGCACCAAG
Source organism: Methanoregula sp. (assembly GCA_003154335.1). Taxonomy (GTDB): domain Archaea; phylum Halobacteriota; class Methanomicrobia; order Methanomicrobiales; family Methanospirillaceae; genus Methanoregula. The sequence continues at coordinate 87,967 of PMDE01000054.1, forward strand.
ATATGCCCCACAGATTAGACCAATAGTATCAGTATTACCTCCCGTATTCGCTGCAACCGTGAGCAGATCAGACGGCTGGGAATACCGTTTAATGAGGAAAATTGCAAGAGGGAGGGTCTGGAAAACCGACACATCATTTCCAATTTTTAATAGTGCAGTTTCGGTATCCATTCCTTCTTTTTCTAAAACAAGAGCGTTCCTGATTTTTCCACCCAGGACTTCATCCTCGGCCTGAGCTTTCTCTAGTGCTCTTTTAATGGGATCGGAAGTATCGTGAAGGGAAGTGTAGAGGAGAGTCACAAGAGTTGATACTGCGGCATGCGCTGCCGGATGGGTATGAGTAACATTGCAGGCTCGTACAGCCCTTTCACATGCCTCATTCATATCCGGAAATGCCAGAGCAAACGGGATTGCTACAGGAAGGCACCCGGAGGTTGTCGATTTTACTCCTTTCCGGGGAACATTCTCTTTAACCGTATGCTCGCACACTGCTGAAATTGATCCGTCAGGAAAACGAAGTTTTCTCCTCGCATAAAGCTCACACAGCGCGGTAGAATAACGTTCCTCGTTGTATTTTCCGTCAGCGATAAGTGTAGCAACCACAATCATCAGCTGGGTATCATCAGTATACTGACCGGGGTTTAGTCCCTCGTTTGGGTGGCGTTTAAAAGGGCGCCTGTAACCATATTTCATCTTGTTGAGGTTGGGAGATGTACTCTCATTTGGCATACCGAGGGCATCACCGATTGCAGCACCAAGCAGGCACCCTTTGTACTTTTTCAGCATTGATCTTATATTGAAAAATCCGGACAGATAACACTTTTTATGTCACTCATGTTTGGCATTTGACGGAGCGGGCATTTCTGCCGTTTTTTCATGTGATATTCTGTGAGAGTTTGTTATTCTGAATGATTGATGATTCAGGGATTTCAAGTCAGAAATCCTATCACAATTCTTAAATATTATTTTGACATGATTAATAATGTAAAATAGGTGGGAATGTTGACTGAGGATTTTAATGTCAGACTCGTCGAGGACGTGAAATCGTACACACCCGACCCACAGTACAGGAAAAATGCATGGATGGAAGATTACCAGAAAGCGTACGCGGATTTTCTTAAAGACCCGGATGCATTCTGGGAAAAGATGGCAAAAGAGCTTGACTGGATCAGGCAATGGGACGCGGTAAAAGAATGGAATTACCCGTATGCAAAGTGGTTTACTAATGCAAAACTGAACATCTCGGCCAACTGCCTCGACAGGCACGTCAACAACAGTCGCCGTAACAAGGTTGCCTTAATCTGGAAAGGGGAAGAGGGACGTGAGCGTATTTTCACGTACCAGAAGCTCCTTTCACAGGTAGCCCGATTTGCAAATGCGCTTAGGAAAATCGGTGTGAAGAAAGGAGACTGTGTCTGCATCTACATGCCGCTCGTTCCCGAACAGGTAATCGCCATGCTTGCCTGTGCACGAATAGGTGCAGTCCACAATGTTGTCTTCGGCGGGTTCGGTGCTGCAGCACTGAATATGCGTATCCATGATGCAGAGGCAAAAGTTGTCATCACTGCCGACATCTCAATCCGACGCGGAAAAGCTATCCAGCTCAAAGCAATCGTTGACGAGGCAGTCATCAACGCCCCAACGGTGGAACATGTTATTGTACTTCGCCGGAGAGAGCCCCAGCTCGACCTCCACGAGCGTGAACTGGATTTCTATGAAATGATGGAGGGATTATCGGATATATGCCAACCGGAGATCATGGATGCCGAGGACCCGTTCTTCATCCTCTACACCAGCGGTTCCACCGGGAAACCCAAGGGGATTGTCCACACCTGCGGGGGGTATATGGTGGGCACGTATTACACCAGCAAATATATCTTCGACATCAAGGATAACGATATTTACTGGTGCACGGCGGATCCGGGTTGGATTACCGGCCATAGTTACATCATATATGGACCGCTCGCAGTCGGTGCGACAGTCTTCATCTCAGAGCTGACCCCGGATTACCCGGATGCCGGTAGCTACTGGCACCTGATCGAGGAACAGAAGATCACGATCTTCTATACAGCGCCAACTGCGATCCGGATGTTTATGAAGATGGGGGAGGTATGGCCGAACAAGTATAACCTGAGCTCCCTGCGAATCATCGGTTCTGTCGGTGAGCCCCTGAACCCTGAAGCATTCGAATGGTATTACCATGTGATCGGAAAGGAACGCTGCCCTATCCTGGATACCTGGTGGCAGACCGAGACCGGTATGCATATGATAACGACGGTGATAGGAGAGCCAATGCGCCCGGGCTTTGCGGGAAAGCCTATCCCGGGGGTCGAGGCAGACGTCGTGGATAAGAACGGGAAATCCGTCAAACCCGGAACCGGAGGGCTTCTCGTAATTAAATCTCCGTGGCCTGCCATGATGCGGACGGTGTACAAGGACGATGAACGGTACCGCAAATACTGGTATACTATCGACGGGTACTATGCGGTCGGGGATCTTGCGGTGAAGGGTAAGGACGGGTACATTATGATCCTCGGGCGTGCTGATGATATTATCATTGTTGCAGGTCACAATATCGGAACCGCAGAGGTCGAAAGCGCACTGGTCTCTCATCATGCTGTTGCTGAAGCTGCGGTTATAGGGAAGCCTGATGTTGTGAAAGGAAATTCCATCAAGGCATTTGTTATCCTCAGGTTGGGGAACCCGCCGAGTGATAACCTCAAGCAGGATCTCCTCCACCATGTCCGTACAACACTGGGACCGATTGCAATGCCTCATGAAATTGAATTCGTTGAAAAACTGCCAAAAACCCGCAGTGGCAAGATCATGCGTCGTGTACTAAAGGCAAAAGAGATGGGCATCGACCCGGGGGATATCTCAACACTGGAGGAATAACACTCCTCCGGTGTTTTACACTAAAGGAAAATTTGTGCAAGCGAGGATTACAAAGGATTCTGGAAGAGTCGATACTATGACGGATAATTTACGTGAAACGATCATGGGCATGGACGCGGAGAAAGGACGCTGGGGCCTGGTAGGTCTCGGGATGCTCATCAACCTGTGTCTCGGTACGATTTACTCATGGAGCGTATTTGTTACTCCGCTCACCAGTTATTTCACAAAAAACCTTGGCCAGTCCGTCACGGCAAGCGATATCCTGCTGCCGTTCTCGGTATTCCTTGCGTTCTTTGCCTTAACCATGCCGTTCGCCGGAAAATACATTGAGAAGTTCGGGCCAAGAAATGTTACAATCATCGGGGGAATCCTGACGGGCCTTGGCTGGCTCATGGCTTCATTTGCTACATCAGTGCCAATGCTTTACGTGCTCTATGGTGTGATCGGTGGAGTCGGGGTCGGTATCGCGTATGGAGTACCGGTCGCGGTTGCCGCACGCTGGTTTCCCGACCGACGGGGTCTCGCAGTTGGCCTGACACTGCTCGGGTTCGGGTTCTCCGCGTTCTTCACAGCGAATATTGCAGGTTACCTCATCGGATCTTACGGGGTAATGACGACGTTCAGGATCTTTGGGATCGCATTCGTCATCCTGACTGTCCTGCTGGCCCTGCCGTTGAAATTCCCGCGTGCCGGGTGGAAACCTTCAGGATGGACGCCCACGGCACCGGTTGCCGGCCAGATCCCTACCTGTGAGTTCCGACGCGGGGACATGCTTAAGACAACTTCATTCTACGCGCTCTGGGCGTGTTACTTTATCGGGTGTCTCGCCGGCCTTATGGCAGTGGGTATCGCAAAACCATTGGGTTCGGATATCGGGATAGAGGCGGGACTTGCAACAGTCCTTGTCGGCGTCTTTGCGATCTTCAACGGGTTCGGGAGACCTGTCTTTGGCGCGCTTACAGACAAACTGACCCCACGAAATACCGCCATGGTATCCTTTGTCCTGATCGCCCTGGTGTCCCTCCTGATGATGGTGATGCCAACAATCCCGGTATATCTCCTCGCATTTGTCGTCCTTTGGGGCTGTCTTGGGGGATGGCTGGCAATCGCTCCGACGGCTACCGGCTGTTATTTCGGGACAGGAGACTATCCCCGGTGTTACGGTGTCCTTTTCCTTGCCTATGGCGCCGGTGCCATTGCGGGGCCCCAGCTCGCGGGATTCATCAAGACAACAACCGGGTCATATCTCGG
>PMDE01000112.1 GCA_003154335.1 Methanoregula sp.
GTCAAAATGACAATAAAGAGGAGTATTTCAGGAGTGATTGCTTTTACGTCTGCAAGGATCCCAAGCGAGACAAAGAATATCGATGCGAAGATGACCTGGAGATATTCGGCACCTTCCTTGAAATTTTTACTATGGGTGACTTTTACGCTTTCAAAGGAGACTCCGGCAATGAACGCACCCACGATTGCGGAGAGTCCCACTGCTTCTGCAGAGAGAGCGTAGAGGAACGCAACCATCATGGCAAAGATGAAAATGAACTCCGGGAATTTTTTGGCAAACCCGGTACTATCAATCTTTTCGAGATATCTGCTGACGATAAAGATACCGAATGCCCCGGCAATAACGATGAACGCGATCGCTTTGAATGCTACGAGCACGATCCCGCCTGCCGAGATCGTACCGCTCACGACATCGGTGCTGATAGCAAGGGCGAGCAGACTGAGCACATCGTCTATAACTGCTGCTCCGATAATCGCTTTTGCAGCGCTGGTCTGGAGTTTCCCCATCTCCTTGAGCACGTTTGCCGTGATTGCAATGCTCGTCGCAGTCAGGGCTGTTCCGATGAAGATTGCGCTCGCGGTGCTGAAACCGAAGAGAATTGACACCAAAAAGCCCCCGATCCACGGTATGACCACCCCGACTCCGGCAATTACACCGTTCCGAACCGAGAGGATCTCCTTTACATTGAACTCCAGGCCGATGACAAAGAGCAGGATTACGGCACCGAGATGTGCGAGTGCCCGGACAAAGTCCGTGTAGGTGATGAGTCCCAGCACACTCGGACCCACAAGAAGCCCGATAAGGATCAGCCCGATAACTGCGGACTGGTTGATCCGGGAAGCAATCAGATATCCCCCGAGAGCAACGAAGAGGAGCAGGCTCATCTGGAATTCCGGTGAGGTGAAGAGACTATCCATCGCACTACTTAGGAAAAGACAGTAAAAACAGTTTTTGTTTTTCCATTGTCAAGTCAGATCCCAGGATTTTTCTGTTCTGGCAGGATAAACGAATCTGGAACAAATTGCAGGATGAAATTGCTTTTGGGAAAGTATACTATTATCCTTTCACCGGGATCAATGCTGGATCTAGGGATTTCTCTTCGCAAAAAGCACTTTTACATTCACGCGATAACCCCGCATTTCGACTTTGTAAAGACCAGCATTGTATCCCGGTATGAGGTGATGTAATTCAAAGCCATTGGTTCGACCATAACCGTATGTCTCAGCTTGTCCGGTCTGGATATTGGTCACATTCATTTCAAACCAACTGTAAATTGTATTATCGGTGAGCGGTGAAACATCAAATTTTATGCCCCATGAGGCGTTGTTGATGCGGACTTCTTCGCTGAAATTTTGCGTTTCATTTACGAATGTGTACGATTTGCTAAGGTAAATATCACTCGTGGAAAATGATGACTGGGGGACGGGAACTGATTCGGTTGCGGTTATTTCGGGTGTCTGTACCTGAGTTGGTGAAAGCGTTGGCGCAGGCTCCGTCTGAACACACCCGCACATGACTACTATCGCAAAGAAAAAAAATAGGATCGATAATTTCCATTTCATCGATAAATATTTTGGCGGATACTATATTTTTTTGTTTTGGATAAGGTTGGCAGAAAAATAGTTGGAGTTCAGAATAAAAAAATGACGATTCGCAGGGGTTATATCATGTGTAACAAATAACGGAAAATAAATAAAAAGACAAGAAGTACTCCTATCAAGACTCCCCCGCCTTCAAGAACCTTGATAAAATCCATCCCCTCACTTTCGTTACCGGGCGCTCTTGTCTCTTCATTGACTGATTCTACGTCTTCTTCTTTAAATGCCGCACCAGTCCCTTCTTTAACCGGTGGTTTGGATTTTTTTGCCATGATATTTTCACCGTACTATCTGTATGAATCGCTTCTTCAAAACCGTTCTCCCGGTTTGATCGGAAACCTCCCCTAGATTTTGCACCCCCTTTTTGCGATTTTATCCGCATTCCTTGTGATAAGCAAATTCCTTAATGAGATGGTCCTGAACGAAATGGTATCGTGCCCGGGGACTGCAGATCATTGATGCAAGGTATTAAAATAATGGGATTAATCCGGGAATAAAAACTGAAAATGAGAACCATCCGCTGTTTTCATGGATATCAAATTAACATTGTCCTGCAATATTGCCTATTGGTCTGTTGAGCTGAAAATGAGCGAAAAGAGCCTTATACTGGCTCTGATCCCCTCCTCAAATTTCATTTCCTGATTGAAAAATCCCGTAAAACCCTTCTTTTCAGTTCGTGTGGAGAATAAGCAATTAAATTGCTCTGATTGTCAAAATACGGCAGAAATGCACCTCACCAATTGGCAGCTAATGGTCCTTAAACGGAGGCATATTCGCCCATATGTTTTAGCCTATCCAGACCCCGGAAACCCCGCAGGAATACGAATATGAAGGTCATTTTTTCAGAGGGAAATACAAAAAACAGGGTTTTATCTGGTTGGGAGGCTTGCCGGATTTACCGGGTGTGCCAGACAATCGCCCGACCGGAATCAGTTGGCTGGTACCATCCTGGTTAAGTCGGCTTCCACCGTTGTGTTGGGTTTGAGATCGAAATTTTTCACAAGCACATCGAGCACGGCTGGTGATACGAATGCCGGGAGTTTAGGGCCAAGCGTGATGTCCTTTACGCCAAGGGACAGCAATGAGAGCAGGACGAGTACAGCCTTCTGTTCGTACCATGCGATATTGTACGAGACCGGCAGCTCGTTGATGCCAACGCCGAATGCCTTTGCCAGTGCCTGTGCGATCACCACAAGCGAATAACAGTCATTGCACTGCCCGGCATCAAGCACTCTTGGGATGCCCCCGATGGTGCCGAGGTTGAGGTGGTTGTAGCGGTACTTGGCACAGCCTGCCGTGAGAATGACGGTGTCTTTGGGCAGTGCCAGGGCAAATTGCGTGTAATAGTTTCGGTCTTTCTGCCGGCCGTCGCACCCGGCCATGACAATGAACTTTTTGATATCGCCACTCCTGACTGCTCCAACAACCTTGTCTGCGAGAGCGAGCACCGCTCCGTGGGCACAGCCGGTGATGAGATCTGCGCTATCCTGTTTAAGATCCTGCGGGGGCTGGCAGGTTTTTGCATACTCGATAACGGTGGAGAAATCCTTCTGCTTGTTCGCAGAAGCCGTTATATGCTTCACGCCCGGATACCCGGCGAGCCCCGTTGTAAAGATCCGGCCCGCGTACGAATCATTTGGCGGTACGATACAGTTAGTCGTGACCAGTATGGGGCCGTTGAACTTCTCGAACTCATCACGCTGGGTGTGCCACGAGCNNATCAGGATACCCGGGCGTGTTCCCACGGTTGTTCTTACGCTGGTGATCTGCGGGCTGCCATAAGCGGATGTATTTGCACCATCCAGCAGGGCGAGAGTGGTGACACCGACACTCCCGCATTCCAGCACAAGCGCAATCATTTCGGGTACGGGGAGATCCTGTAATGTTGAGGCAAGACCTTTCTGGAGAAATGTCTCGATTTCCGGATTGGTTTTACCGAGCACCGCCGCATGAGTATAATAGGCTGCAACTCCTTTGAGGCCGTAGAGGAGAGTTGCGCGAAGCGAGCGAACGTCATCGTTGGCTGTGGAAAGAATCCCGACGGTCTTTGCTTTCTCAATAATGTCGCTGTCACCGTTCGGCTTCCACGTGCAGGCATCCGGCTCCGCTCCCCCTGCTGCGGGAAGAGAGTCGAGAATCGCAATGGCCCGGGTGATCTGGTCAGCGAACCGCTTCTTGTCGAAATTCACGTTCGTCAGCGTGGAAAAGAGCGATTCTGCTATGAACATTCCCACCTCAGGATTATTTTTACCCTTCTCCGTTGCTGCAAGGTTCCTGATCGCAATCCCTTTGCAGAGATAGACGAGGACGTCCTGGTACGCGGCGATCTCATCTTCCTTACCGCAGACCCCCTTTATGGAACAACCTGTCCCTTTTGCCGTTTCTTCACACTGGTTACAGAACATCTTCTTTTACTCCTATTGATTTCTTTTTGATACAAAATATCAATTGCATACCATATTATAAATAGTCAGGAGTTTCCAAATACATACCATGCAGGATGCGTGCACGGTCAATCAGACGGTAAAATACCTGACAAAGAAATGGATGTTGCTGATCATCCTCGAGCTTTACAAGGGCAAAGGATATACCCGCAGGTTTTCCGAGCTCCGGGATTCGCTGGATGGCATCACCCCCAAAGTCCTCTCGGAGCGGCTGAAGGAGTTAGATGATGAAGGGATTCTTACCCGGCACGTTGACGCAACAGCATTCCCGGTCAGAACGGAGTATACACTTACAGAAAGCGGGCTTGAGATCGTGAACGTGATCCGGGGTATCAAGCACTGGGCGCTGAAATGGAAGATCGATAACATCCCCTGCGGTGAACAGGACTGCAAGGTTTGTGTGCTGTGAAATAATTCTGCGGTACAAGGAGTAAATCAATGAAACGGAAGATAATCAGTATCGACGATAAAAAATGCACGGGATGCGGCCAGTGCATCCCGGACTGCCCGGAGGGAGCCCTGCAGCTCATTGACGGAAAGGCACGGCTCGTAAGCGATCTCTTCTGCGATGGTCTTGGAGCCTGCATAGGCACCTGCCCCGAGGGAGCGATCTCGGTTGTCGAACGCGAGGCAGCGCCCTATGACGAAAATGCTGTGATGGAAGCGATTGTCCGGCAGGGTGTGCCGGTCATCAAAGCTCATCTCGAACATCTCGCAGGTCACGGACAGGTCGCGTTGTATGACCAGGCTATTGAGTACCTGATCGTAAAAGGCATCATGATCCCCGATCATTCTTCCCCGGTCCGGGCCCCACGAAGGCGATCCATAGCACCTGGCAGTGAGAAGCCCGGTAAACATCAGTCCCTGCAGGGAACAGGACCCCATGCCCCTTCAGCCGGAGTGTGTCATGGCGGGTCTGGTGGACCCGGTGCGTTCGCAGGCTGCCCCGGTTCGGCAGCCAGGGCCATCTCCCATTCCGGCTCACGGCAGGCAGGTGGGACAACCGAATCCGAACTCCGGCAATGGCCGGTACAGCTCAGACTCCTGAACCCGGCAGCCCCGTATTTTGACAACGCCGATTTGCTGATCTCGGCTGACTGCGTCCCTTTCGCATACCCAGGATTTCATACAGAGTTATTGCGGGATCGGATTGTGATTATCTTCTGCCCGAAACTGGATTCAGACATTGACGGATATATCACAAAACTGGCGGAGATCTTCTCCCGCCATGAGATAAAATCGATCCTGGTTGCACATATGGAAGTACCGTGCTGTGGCGGCGTGAGGTATGTCGTTGATCAGGCACTGGAACAGTCAGGAAAGAAGATCCCGGTTACTGAGAAAACGATCACAATACAGGGGGGAATGAAGAACTTTTCATAAAAATGAAGGCGATGGTATGAAGTCTGACCTACCCTTAAAACAGGATCCGGGCCGGGGTCCGGACGGGAAACCAGCTGCGAAGGCGGATANNACCGAATCAGTGATGATCATCATGCCAGTCCCGCAGGCATCATCCCTCCCAAATCAGAATGCAGGAGAATCTCCCGGAGAACCCGGACGGGTAAAGCCGCACATAAAACAATTGTTCTCCCGTGACAGCGATTCCGGGATACTAGAACAACTGGAGGGTCTCGTGCAGCAGTATCGTGAGAAGGACCCTGAGGAAGTTTTTAGCGCGGAACCGGATACGAACGCTATTCCCCTGGATACGATTGAGGAGATAACAATAACCTGGGTAAGCAGATCCGGTCGTTACTCCTGGTTCCTGTTTCCCTTTAGTATGTATCCTGCTGAACCTGCAAATGCCGGTTATCGCGTTAATTTCCAGGTAGTTGTCACGACCGGGAAAAAGAACGTTGTTGTCATAACACCGTTCTCACCCGAACTGAGGGAGACTCTTCGGAACCTCTTAGGTAAAAAAGTCCATGAAATTCCCGACGAATATGCTCCCCTTTTCTGACCAGGATAAAAAAAATGCAGGTCATGGAAATATCAGGTGGCAACCTGGCTGATGCCCGGATGCTGGTGCGTCCGCACAGCAGCTGCCGATGCTGAATACAGGTGGTGCCACTATCGCGAGCATCAACGATTACCCGATCAAGGAGTCCGGGCGGAAGTACCACAGGCCTCTGGGACGCAGGCCCGACAACCACCCCGGGTTATCTGATCTCGAATTGTAATTCTCCTGTTCACTTTTTTCCGGACCAACTACCTTGTGAATTATTCGTTAATTGCCTGCCGGATCAATGTGGTCCGGAAAGTTCACCGTTTAAGGTGAACTTGCCTTCATCCCTCTTTCATTTCCATGAGTTTCCTGAACATCTCCTCTCCTACACACTCCTTTGCATACTTACACCACTGGACACACGAGAGAATATCGTTATAGATTACAAAGCCGCAGTTGTCACAGGCCACTTTAACGTCATTTGAGAAGATCTCGACTTCATTACCGCATTGCGGGCATTTTTTTATCGAGAGTGTCGGGGTCCTGAGGTTCGCTGAACCGGGACAATGGTCAAGCACCGGTTACTCTCCCCCGGGTTTTTGATATTCCCTCAGCAACGCTTCGCTATACTCCTTTGTTTTTTTGGTGGGAACATAGTTGAGCGCCTTCGTCCGTTTGAGCAGCTCTTCTATGATGACCGTGTCATCGGTAAGGTTCAGTTTTCTCACTTCATCGATTATCCAGTCCAGCTGGTCGATACCCGTCTCCTTGTCGTCAACGAGAATCCGTTTTATGTTAATTTTATCCGGAGGTATTCCTCCGCAGATTGTGCAGTAATATCCATCCGATTCATTACCGCCCATTTGCTACCCCTTGATCATGGTCAATGTCATCTTGAATTTCGTAATGGCACTTAGTGCGTGGGGAGCATTAGCGGGAAAAATAATGGTCTGCCCCTCTTTCATCTGGAGGGTAGTACCGGCTACCCAGACCTCACACTCTCCGTCAAGGATAGTAACCACAGCATCATACGGGGCTGTATGCTCTGAGAGCCCCTCGTTCTCATCGAAGGAAAAGACCGTGATACTTCCTGCCTTATTGTTGACGATCATCCTGCTCGCGACAGTTCCGTCCTGGTAGGATACTACATCTTTGAGGGTGAGGACTTTTCCCTGCAGTTCCTCACGTTTTTTGTCGTGTTTTTCCGGGCTTTCCAGTTTGAATTCCACCATAGTGTTTCTCTGTCGAGTGTTTTTTTAATTTAAATTAT
>PMDE01000113.1:0-4359 GCA_003154335.1 Methanoregula sp.
CCTCCCCTGAGAGTGTTGATGATTTCGCTCGAGTCTACAACCATTTCACCAACACCCATTTTGCTGACTTCTCCTGCCCTGAAGAGTACCCCAAACCTTCGCACCACTTCATTATTCAGGCGCTGAAAAGCACTTTTTACACTTTCGCCCTCATTTTTCCATGCACTGTTATCAAAAATGAACGTGTTATCGCACTCATTAACAAGTGTTGTCAGACTTCGGGCCGCATTATATGAATATAAACGTCCCTCTTCTGGTGCAGGAATGATTCCCAGTGAATAGACGGGTTCACGGTAAATGCGTTTGAGATGGCGTGCCAGTACCGGTGACCCCCCGGATCCGGTTCCCCCTCCCAACCCTGCTACGATGACAAATGCATCAACATCATGTGTGCCTCTGATATCAATCGCACTGATGATGCTGTCAATTTCATCGGCTGTCACGCGTGCCCCGGTTACGTTATCGGTTCCCACGCCATGACCTTTGAGCATTGTCTGTCCGATAAGGATCCGGTCTTTCATTTCGATATTTTTTAAACCCATGAGGTCGGTTCGCGCGGTATTTACGGCGATTCCTCTGAAACTGTTCGTTCCGAGCTTTTTATCCTGCTCAATGAACATATCGACAATTTTACCGCCCGCTTGACCAAAACCTATGAAAAATACGCGCATTTATTGACACCATCCAATGGGCTGACTGATATTTAATTTCTTTTAATTCTTTTAAGTCCTTTTGCTGTTACATCGGTTTATTTCGACAGTTCAAAAACTTTCTTATAATTTCTCCGAGGGCATAATACTGTTTTACAGGAGTAATACGGAGCCTTTTTCATTTCGCCCTGAAAAATACTATAGATTATTAACCATGAAAATCGGGGTTATTGGTGGGGGTTTGACCGGGCTTGTTGCTGCCAGCAGGCTTGTACAGGAGAATGAGGTCGACCTTTTCGAAAAAATGCCTTATCTCGGCGGGTGTCTTTCATCTTATTCTGTGAATGATTATTTCATTGAGAAATACTATCATCATTGTTTTTCAGGAGATCAGAATCTTTTTGCATTATTAAAAGAAATGGGTATTTCCGACAAACTTGAATGGAATACAGGTACTACCGGGTATTTTGCAAATAACAAAATCTATCCGTTGAATACCCCCCTCGAAATTCTGGTTTATCCGGAACTTTCTCTTATTGATAAAATAAAACTTGCCAGGCTCACGTTCAAAGCCAAAAAAACAGACCTTAGAACGTTAGATAATATCCCCGCAGATAAGTATATCATTGAACACCTCGGGAAAAGCATCTATTCGTCCTTTTTTGAACCTCTCTTAAAAAGTAAATTCGGGGAACGACGAAAAGAAGTTTCTGCAGCATGGTTGTTCAGCCGGATAGCTATTCGTTCAGATCGGGGTGTTTCCGGAGAACATCTGGGATACCTGAAGGGGGGATTTCATCAACTTATTGATTCACTTGAAAAATCAATTGAATCAGGAGGCGGAGTAATCCAGAAACAAAACCCGGTTTCTTTCATTTCTTACAGGAACGGTTTATGGGCGGTAAACGGTACAGAATATGATGCAATTATTTCCACAATCGCCCCCCAGGAACTTGAAAGAATCGGGGGGCCTGCACTGCAACCAATCCCCTATCAGGGAGCTGCCTGTATGACTATCGCTCTTGAACGGGATGTTACACGAGGGATTTACTGGCTGAATATGAAAGATGAAGCACCTTATGGGGCTGTAATTGCTCATACAAATTTTATTCCTTTCGAAAGGTACAGAGAACATATTATCTACCTAGCATCCTACTTTTCAGATACTGTTCCCCCAAATCTTGACCGGAGAATGCTTGAGGATTTTTATTCCCGGTTTGCTGTAAGAAAGGGTGAGGTTCACTGGTATAAAATGGCAGTCGATCCCTGGGCAGGGCCGGTGTATACAACGGGCTATCGCACACTCATCCCGGATTATGAACAAAAAGGGTTATTTATGGCCGGGATGTTTTCTTCCACTAATTATCCTGAGAGAAGCATGGAAGGATCCATCAATGCAGGTTCAGAAGTAGCAGATTGTGTAAAGAAAAGGAGAAAAAATGCGTGAACCTGATGTGACAGCTATTATCCCGGTATTCAATGATCTTCACTCGCTCGAGATAGCTATCCCCAAATCCCTTGAATATCTGTCAGGTATAACGGAAAGATTTGAACTTATTATTGCAGAAGATGGCAGCACTGATGGGGGTGCTGAGCTTGTACGCCGGTATGAAAAGCGCGACTCCCGTATTCAACTTCTGCATAGCGATAAACGCCTGGGTCGGGGTAAAGCCCTTACCAGGGCGATTCATGCATCCAAAGGAGAGATTGTTTGTTATTATGACGTGGATCTTGCAACGGACATGCAGCATCTCCACGAACTCATAGATGCAATCCGCAAAGGGGCAGATATTTCAACCGGATCGCGTCTCATGTCAGCAAGTGATAGTGTCCGGACTGGTGGTCGCGAGATAGCGAGTCGTTCTTATAATTTTCTGGTCAGGCTGTTTCTAGAAAGCAGAATTCTGGATCACCAGTGTGGTTTCAAGGCTTTCAACAAGGTACATATTCTCCCCATACTTCCAACAGTACAGTCAAACCACTGGTTCTGGGATACGGAAATTCTCGTCAGATCCCAGAGAAAAGGATTTGTAGTTAAGGAGTTCCCGGTGCGGTGGCGGGCCGGAAAAGGAACAACAGTCAAAGCTAAAGATATAATCGAGATGGGGTCATCCATCCTCCGTCTCTGGTGGCAAATTCATGTATCGGAAAATTAGCGCAATCATTGTCCCGACGGTAATTGCCGCCGCTATAATTGTTTATATGCTCTATAGTGTCTGGGAGAAACTCCTTATTGCTCTTGAACACTTTACCCTGGAATATCTGCTTTTCAGCGTTGTGATTTGCCTGTGCGCTTGGTGGCTGCGCGGGTGGCGATATCGTATAATACTGCAAAGCCTCAATTATCGTGTTTCTGTAGCAGTAGCAACCGCATGTGTCTTTGTAAGCCAGACTGCAAACCTCATTGTTCCTGCCCGGCTTGGGGATTTTGTCCGGGTTTTTATCCTGAAGCATGAGTTTAGCACGACATACTCTGAGGGAATTTCCTCCCTTGTGGTAGAACGTGTTTTTGATATTATCACGGTAGCACTTCTCGGAGCGATATCACTGTTCTTTGTCCTGAATGCCCCTCCTTGGGTCTATACTCTTGTTGTAATTCCCCTGGTAGCGGGTGCCATTTTTTTCGGAATTTTACTTTGTATTGGTAAATGCTCTTCTAAAAAACGGTACATCCAGATCCTTCTTACCATGCTCCATGAGATAAAGAAAGCTTCACTATCATTCCGTTCAATCGTTGCCCTGGGATCGACGTCAATTGTCATCTGGTTCCTCGATATTTTTGTCTGCATTGCCGTAATACTGATGTTCCAGCAGCAGATCCCATTCGCTGTCGTTGCTCTTGCTATTGTCATCGGAAATCTCGTCAAGGCAGTGCCACTAACGCCCGGGGGAATTGGAACCTATGAACCGGCCCTTACCGCGACGTTTTATATGTTTGGCGTGCCTCTGGACATCGCAGTCCTGATTTCCATAATCGACCATCTGATTAAAAACCTGGTTACCCTTGCAGGTGGAATAATATCGATCTATTTCTTTGGTGACTGGGTCATTCCCAGTATCCGTACAGCACTCAATACAACATTGGGCGGGAGGGATAATACTGACCGTTGAGCAACAGGTATTTTCAGTCGTTAGCTGGCTTTTTGTTCTTACCCTGCTCCAGATTTCACTTTACCCATCTTTGAAAAAAACATTCAGCAACTTTGCATTTCCGGTCGCATTCCCGGCTTCGATCCTGTCTTTCACGATTATTTCATGGTACTGCGGACTTATCCACGTCCCGGTCCAGCTCACTGTGGTACCCTTCATTCTACTCTTCACATATCATATTTACCGACACCACTATACATTCGATGACCTGAAAACAGCATGGCACTGGGAAACCCTCTTTCTTATTTGTTTTTTCCTGATGCTGGAGGTGCGTTATCTCAATCCCAGCATATCCTATGCCGAAAAATTCATGGACCATGCATTTCTCGCGTCGGTGATGAGAAGTCCCGTAGTCCCCCCATTGGATCCCTGGTTTGCTGATGGATCCCTGAACGTCTATTATTATTTAGGGTACTGGATGTTCGGATGTCTTTCGATCGTTACCGGAGTGCCTTCAAATATTGCGTTCAACCTTGCACTCCCGACTGTTTTTGGAATTGCTGCAGTATCTCTGTACGCCACCGGAACCCTTATTCTTGATCGGTTCCGCTGGCTCCCG
>PMDE01000113.1:4383-13576 GCA_003154335.1 Methanoregula sp.
GTCTTCCTGATTTTTTTACTCATTTTTGCGTACAAGCGATGGGAATCTCTCAGTGATCGCAATAAATGTTTTTTAGGGTTTTTTATTGCACTCAGCCTTGGTTCCATGCCCCTGATTAACACATGGGATGTATTGATATATGCCCCATTTACCGTGATAATCGGGGCTCTCATCCTGCGAAGGATATGGAACACAATCAACCGGAATTTTTCTTCGATCGTCCTGATGGCTGTTCCGGTTCTGGCAATCCTGATTTATCTNNTGGTGAACGGATTGTTCATTGCAATTTTTATTCTGGTTCTCCGTAAAGAGATCCTCCGACGCCCCTTGCTGCTTCTTTTCTCAATCCCTTTCCTTGTGACAGGTTATATTGCAGCAGCGATTGCCGTTATCCCGGCAGTATACTTTGCGGTCAGAATCCTTACCGGAAATGAAGACGAGGTTCCCCCGGTTCTCGCGGTCTTTGGACTTGGTATCCTGATATTCTGTGAACTGTTCTACCTGAAAGATAACATGGGTGATACCTATTTCAGGATGAATACTGTCTTCAAAACGTACCTTCCTGCATGGCTCCTGCTCGGCACTGCCGCATTTTCCATGGCGGGAAAATGGTTGTCCGAATGCGGGCGAATGCCCCGCATTTCTACCAGGAAGGCGGTTATCGCTTCCCTTATTGTTGTGGGCATACTCTTCATTCTCCCCTTTGCCATTCCGCTGAACCAGAATTACGGGACCGGGTCCCTCGACGGGCTTGAATATCTTAATACTACGCATCCCGGTGACGCAGCCGCAGTCGGATACCTCCGTACGCTGAACGGACAGGAAATTATTGTGGAAGCTGAGGGGGGAGATTATACGTACTATTCAAGAATATCATCGTTCACTGGTATCCCCGGTATAATCGGTATGCCATTCCATGAGTATATGTGGCGTGGCGATGATACAGGGTGGTTCACGACACGACTTACTGATATAAAGTCAATATATGAAAGCCCGGAAAAGACCATTATACTCATGAAAAAATACAATGCTACCCTCCTTTATGTTGGGGATGCTGAACGCGAACGCTACAAGGTAAATATTCCCCGAACCGGATTGATGACAATTTATTCTGCCGGAGGGACCGAAATTTACCGGCTTTTATGATGATTGGATCATATAACAACCTACAAAAAAAGGAGCAATATTTTTTTACTATCGGCCACTCCTTCACAAACCTTTATTTCCGCTCCTGATGAAATGATATGGCTGCATCATTGCTGACTGATGAGTAATGAAGGAGCAATCTACTCCTGAATGAGGTGAGTTATGGCAAAAAGTTACGTTAAAACCCAGGCTCCGGATGAGCTCCAGAACAAGGCACTTGAAGCCCTTGAAGTTGCACGGGATACAGGCAAGATCAAGAAAGGATCCAACGAAGCTACAAAAGCCATCGAGCGGAGCATTGCTCAATTGGTTCTAATTGGGGCTGACGTAGAACCTGAGGAGATTGTTATGCATCTCGGGCCGCTCTGTGATGAGAAAAAAGTTCCCTACATCTTCATCAACAAACAGAACGATATTGGCGCTGCAAGCGGCCTTGATGTCGGCTCGGCTGCGGCTGCAATTGTTAAGCCGGGAAAGGCAAAGGAAACGATTGACGATCTAACGAAGCAGCTGACCGCGCTGAAGGCGTGAGGTTTTCACATGGCAGACGATGCAACGCCAGCCGAAGTTATCGAGGTTGTTGGTTCAACCGGCATGCATGGTGAAGCAATGCAGGTAAAGTGCCGAATCCTCGAAGGTAACAACAAGGGTAGGATCATCACCCGCAACACGGTTGGTCCAATCCGCGAGGGGGATATTGTAATGCTTCTTGAGACCGAACGTGAAGCGAAGAAAATGTCGAGGCGGTGAAAGGGATGGTTGAACAGCATCCCTGCAGCTTCTGTGGCATCCAGATTGAACCCGGTACTGGTAAAATGTATGTCCGGAAAGATGGCACGATCTTTTATTTTTGTGGTACAAAATGCCAGAATAACTACAAACTCGGAAGGGTTCCCCGGCGCGTCCCATGGACTACTGAAGGGAAAAAGGCTGCAAACAAGGAGTAAGAAACCCTATGGACCGCACTTTTGTTATGATCAAACCTGATGGAATTCAACGCGGTCTCGTTGGTGAGATCATTTCCCGGTTTGAGGCAAAAGGATTGAAACTCTCCGCGTCACGTTTCGAAAACCTGCCCGACACCCGGGTTACCGAGCAGTACAAGGAACATCTCGCAAAACCATTCTTTCCTTCACTTAAACAGTATATAATGGGAGGACCCTGTTTTCTCATGGTCTGGGAAGGCAGAAATGTTGTTTCTATCGCCCGCAAACTGATTGGGGCAACCAATCCTGCAGAAGCACTGCCCGGAACAATAAGAGGAGATTTCGGTATTGACATCGGCCGGAATGTTATTCACGGCTCTGATTCGCCGGAAAGTGCAATCCGTGAAATTGCAATTCATTTCGGGCAAAATGAACTGGTTTCATATACCCGTATTGATGAAGCAGTTATTTACGAATATTAACATCTTTTTTTTCCGTCGCGAATTCAACCATAATATCTATTAGTCATTGACACTGCACTATGCTTAATGGCTGGCGATGTACTAAGTTTTGCGCTGTTGTCACTCTCATCAATCATCATCATTGTCAATCCACTCGGTGCAACGCTTATCTATGTCTCCCTCACATCATCCATGGACCAGAATACGCGGAATAGCATAGCAAAAGACTCCTGCCGGTTCGCACTTTTAATCCTGCTCATAGTCGCATTGATCGGAACATGGGTCCTCCAGGTCTTTGGTATAAGCCTGGAGGCATTCAGGATCGCAGGGGGAATTTTGCTTTTTGGTATCGGGATGGAAATGGTCTATGCAAAAACATCGCGGACAAAACTTACAGCAACTGAAAAATACGAGTCACGGGACACAGAAGATATATCCGTAATGCCTCTCGCCGTACCAATGATCGCCGGACCAGGAGCGATCACGACAACTATTGTACTCATGAACGAAGCAAGTGTAATAACACCGGTTGCAATAGTGATTGTATTATTTTCGATTCTTATATCGATTGTAATAACATATTATATGATGCGGAATTCAGACTATATTATGAGCAGGATTGGACAGAGGGGATACCGGGCGATAAATCGGCTAATGGGCATGCTGCTTATTGCGATTGCAGTTCAGTTCGTAATCAATGGCATAAGACTGGCTTTTCCCCTGTTTACCGGGGGATCGTAATGGAGGATTGGGATCTTACATCTATCGGACTAATCATAATAGTATGCAGTATCACAGTCGCAGGCATAATTATCGGAGCTATGCTCTTGGGATTTTCCGTGGTACGTGCACCTCTTCTTCTGATAATAACCCTGGTACTTATTGTCATGGGTGCAATTTCAATATTTTATGAGAACAGATCTGCCGATGACCGGAAGCAATAAGGTACACAATGAGAGGGAACGCGTCATAAGAGTGTGCAGTGCACAGATGACAAGTTCATGGGAAAATCCTGAAGAAACTCTCATAAAAGCGGAAGTTTTTATCAGGCATGCTGCTGATTGTGGAGCAAAGCTGGTATGTTTTCCCGAGCAGTTTTCAACAGGTTGGGATCCGTGTCCTCGCAAAAATATCCAGGATCCCAATGACAGTATACTTTCGACCCTCAAGGTATTTGCGAAAGATTACCATATTGGTATCCTTGGGTCCTTTCGGGAAAAGCATGACCCGCTTCCGAAAAACACAGCCGTTGTTATAGCTAATGATGGACGAATTCTCACAACATATTCAAAGATGCACCTGTTCTCATTTTCCCATGAACATGAGGGAAATACCCCGGGTAATGGACTGGGTATTTTTGCATTAGAATCACTAATCTGTGGTATTGCTATCTGCTATGACCTTCGGTTTCCCGAACTCTTCAGGGCTTATGCCAGGAAAGGTGTCCAGATTATTTTTATACCGGCAGCCTGGCCTCAAAACCGCCTCGGGTTCTGGGAGCTTTTCATCAAAGCCCGGGCTGCAGAAAACCAGATGTACGTTCTGGGAGTAAATACTACCGGAAACACTCCGGTTGACGAATACTCCGGTGCGTCGATGACTGCGGATCCACGGGGCACGATTATCAGTCACGCGAATGAGGCAGAGCAGTTACTTTTCTTAGATATTGATCCAGCGGAGGTAGAAAGAGCACGAAGAGATTTTCCGGTGGAGAGAGACCGGAAAGATTCTCTTTATCCTTCCCTTCTTTATTAAAGAAAATAACGTAAAAAAAGATCTCCGGTCAATCGAGAGGAAGAATTTTTTTTAATAAGCCGGGAAATTCACAGAAAAGTAAAAAATACCTTCGAGAGATTCGACAGTACCTTCGGTCCCCGCCGCTGCCGTGGCTCCCCAAAAGGGCAGACACAGACATTATTGTGACCCTTTGGAAAAAAACGTCGGGGTATACCGGGTCAGGGGGATACGTCCTCGGTTCGCCTATTCTCCTTGTGTAAGGAGGGCACTCTTGCAATACGGATGGAAAAAAATTTTAAAGGAGGATTTTAAAAGATTAGAATTCACCTAGACTCTTTACGAAACCGCACGCCTATATGTAATCAAAAGACCAATACTCTTTCATGTATCATCTCGTGTGTGTCAATTGCGGGACAACTTATCCTGCTGACGAGATTCTCTACAATTGTAAAAAATGCGGTCACCTTCTTGCCGTTAAATACCACCTTGATACCATAACCGTAACAAAGGCGACTTGGGAGAAACGGCCGCTGTCCGTATGGAGGTACCGTGAACTTCTCCCTGTACAAATCGAACCGGTCAGTTTGGCAGAAGGGGGGACTCCTCTCTATCATCTAAAAAGACTTGGAGAGGAGATGGGTTTACCACACCTCTATGCAAAACATGAGGGAATGAATCCATCCGGTTCATTTAAGGATCGTGGTATGACAGTCGGTGTCTCCATGGCACTTCAGCTGAAAAAAAAGAGTGTTGCCTGCGCAAGCACCGGGAACACGTCGGCGAGTCTTGCAGTCTACGCCGCAAAGGCGGGAATACCGGCAATTGTCCTCCTTCCTGCGGGAAAAGTAGCGGTTGGAAAAGTCGCTCAGGCACTTATGCATGGTGCTAAGGTAATCTCGATCCGGGGTAATTTTGATCGTGCTCTGGAAATGGTGCATGAACTTTGTCTGACTCACGGACTTTACCTATTAAATTCCATAAATCCTTTTCGTCTTGAAGGCCAGAAAACGATTGGTTTTGAAGCTCTGGATCAGCTCGGTGAAATCCCCGATCGATTTGTACTGCCAGTAGGTAATGCAGGGAATATATCGGCAGTTTATAAAGGATTTCTGGAGCTGCAGGAGATGGGATTCATTAACCGGTTGCCCATGATGACCGGTATCCAGGCCGAGGGATCGAGCCCGTTAGTGAGGGCTATCCGTGAAAAACTGCCTGAGGTGATCCCCGAGTTACACCCTGAAACTGTGGCGACGGCTATTCGGATAGGTGCGCCGGTTAACGCAGAAAAAGCACTCATTGCCATCAGAAAGACTGGTGGTCTCGCCGAGACTGTAACTGATACAGAGATCCTTCAGATGCAGCGGGATCTCGCCCGAAAAGAAGGAATCGGTGTTGAACCGGCATCGGCTGCTTCCGTTGCAGGTATACGAAAACTCATAAAAGAAGGAATGATTGACCGGGATGAGCGGATTGTCTGTGTTGTAACTGGACACCTGCTTAAAGATCCGGAAACGGTGATTAAACAATGCGAACCCCCGATAGAAATCAATGCAGATCTGCCATCTCTGCTCTATGCGCTGCACTTATAATAACGCTGATCGTTATTCCCTCTGCGGGTGCACTTTCAGCCGAATATCTGATTTTCCCCAATGGGACAGCATATCAGGCTTCAATACAGATCGAAGACGCTTCACGGTATGAATTTGTCGACACCGGTATGCTCGGAGAACCGGTTCCTCTCACAGTAGGGGATGTGAAGCTTTCAGGTAATTGTTCTCCCTGCAGATTCAACCAGACAACCCCTTCTTTTACCAGCAATGTCGTGGCTATAACATTTGAACAGGGGAATTATACTGTATCGTATATCTCGCCCCTTCGCGATAACCACCTGCAGGCATCCTTCAGGAGTCCATATCAGGTCAACATTACCCTCCCGCAGGAGTTCGATGTGCGAAACCCGCTCCTAGGCGGGATAAGCCCCGGGAGTAATATAACCCGATACGAAGATAATACAACCTTGATCCAGTGGAACAGGACTATGTCTGTAGATCTCAGGTTCTACGAACAGGGTCGGGAAAACCTCATGTATTTTTTCCTGCAGTTCATGGCAATTATTGCTGTGGTCTTACTGCTACCATTCCTGATTACCATGAAGAAAAAGGAATGAAAGTAATGAACAGGATCCAGGTGGAACGGGAAAAAATATATCTTTTCAGAGTTCATGATACCTTCCGGTCGATCATTTTTATATCTCTGACAACCAGCCGCCCTCATTTTATAATGCAAAATAAGCGCGCCCATTGGTTGTTAAACCGATTTTTGCTCAAGTTCCAGACAGGTAAAACGTTGTTCTTTAAAATATCGGATTCAATGAATTTCCTAGCAATTCCGAATTGAAAAATGTCTTACAAAGTATTACGCAATTTTAAAATTTTTCAAAACCTTAAAAAACAATCAGGAATGATATTCACAACACTGATGTGGAAATGACAATGGACGATGATCTCTCCCGGATTGGAATCTCACTTCCTAAAAACCTGCTTGATCGATTTGATGAAATCCTGAATTATCGGGGGTACTCGTCCCGTTCGGAAGGAATCCGCGATGCGATCCGTACCTATATCACCTATTATAAATGGATGTCTGATGTCAGAGGTGAACGGGAAGGAGTCATAACAATGGTATATGATCACGACCAGCGTGGACTCCTTACAACAATTACGGATATCGAGCATGATCACCATGAAATTATTAAAGCATCACTCCATTCACATGTCACTCATGACCGGTGTCTGGAAGTAATTCTTGTTCACGGGGACGGGACACATCTCAAGACTCTTGCAGAACGCCTTATGTCACAGAAAGGTGTTGAGTCAGTCAAACTTACGACAATTTCCCTGGAAGATTAAAATAGGGAGTTGTTTCGGTTTTGTTGTAATCCTCTTTGATAATATTTTTTCTATCCGCATTGTGAGAGTGATCCTGGCTCTCCCCAGAGGATGAGGCAGCAAGGGAAGCATGCTCCTGACATCAGATATCTTTCTTACCCTTTTCCAATTTACAAAACATTCTGCGTACTCATACCGGGAGACGCTCCAGTGGCGGGGAGGAGACTGCAAAAGCGCCAAAATGGTTGGAGCTATCAGGTCCTCAAGGTATTTCACATAGTAGGTAAACCAACCCAAAATACAGGGATCATCCCGGCTAAAACAGAGAAAACCAAAAGGTTTGGCTAAAAATAAAACAGAACGTATATTTATCTGATTATGGAAAGAGCATTAATCCTTAAATAAGGGTTTTTTGGGGATATTTAAGATGTTTCTTGGCAGCAGACGTAACTTCACGTCCTTGCGGGGTCCGCTTGAGAAATCCAATCTGGATAAGATATGGTTCATAAACATCTTCTATGGTCCGCACCTCTTCGCCAACGGAGATTGCTATAGTCTTTGCACCTACAGGTCCTCCGTCAAAATCCCGGGCAATAACGGAGAGTATGCGCCGGTCCAGTTCATCAAGGCCAAGCTGATCGATCTGCATCATGGAAAGGGCATTACAGGTTATCTCCTTGGTGATCGTCCCATCTCCTTTGACGATAGCAAAATCCCTTACGCGCCTAAGCAGGCGGTTGACTATCCGCGGAGTTCCCCGGCTTCTCATCGCTATCTCAAGGGCGCCATCAGGAGTCATCGGGATCTTCAGGATAGTAGCGCTGCGCGTAATAATTTTTACCAGGTCATCAGGATCATAGAGGTCAAGCCGGGATATTATGCCAAAACGGTCCCGGAACGGGGCACCCAGAAGCCCTTGTTTTGTTGTCGCTCCTATGAGGGTGAAATGTTCAAGGTTCAGTTTAATTGAGCGTGCGCTCGGTCCTTCACCGATCATAACATCGATGAAATAATCCTCCATTACCGGGTACAGAACCTCTTCGATAACAGGGTTAATCCGGTGAATTTCATCGATAAACAGTATGTCGCCGCATTTTAAGGGTGTGAGGAGAGCAGCAATGTCTCCAGGTTTCTCAAGGACCGGCCCGGTTGTGGCCCTGATATCAGCCCCCATCTCATGGGCGATAATATGGGCTAACGTTGTCTTTCCCAGTCCGGGAGGACCGGAAAAGAGGATATGGTCTAAAGGTTCAGCTCTTTTCCTGGCAGCCTCGATGGAAATCTTGAGGGTCTCTTTTACTTTTTCCTGCCCGACAAACTCATCCAGCCGGGCGGGCCTGATGGTAAGCTCGTCTCCTTCTTCAGCAAGCATCATCGGGGAGATAAACCGCTCGGTCATAAGTTCACCGTTTCAGATTTTGGAGCGCAGCTTTGATCAGCTCCTGAACCGTCTGAGATTTCGACAGAATATTCGCAGCATTGACAGCATCTTTTGATTCTCTTTCTCCAAACCCTAGAGAGATAAGCGCACTCACTGCATCCTGAACAGCCGGGTTGGTCCTGCCGGAATCGCCATACCCCATTGTCTGCCTGACTTTTTTCATTTTATCCCGGAGTTCAAGGATAAGCCGCTTCGCACTTTTCGTACCAATACCGGAGATCTTAGTCAGAGCTGTTTCATCCTCATTCAGAATCGCCACGGCGAAATCATCAATCCCAATCTGGGAAAGGAGGTTCATGGCAATCTGAGGACCGATCCCACTTACCCCGATAAGTATCCTGAACATCTCAAGTTCGCTTTGGTGCATGAAACCATACAGGGTTACTGCATCTTCGCGGACAGCCATGTATGTGAAAAGTTTCACCGGTTCTTTCTGATGCGAAAGCAGCTGGAGTGCCGGCTGGGTCACCTGAACCTGATAACCGATACCGCCGACATCGATCACTACCCACTTGTCACCGCTCAGGACCGGTTCACCGCAGAGATGTGCGATCATTGTACTATCTCATGATATGGATATGACATAAGGCAATC
>PMDE01000022.1:0-3113 GCA_003154335.1 Methanoregula sp.
AGAAATGAGATCGTGCTCGCAGCCCGGGAGATACTTGCCGATGTTGAGGACCATAAGATCGCGCCCGATATGATCGACGCTGCCCGGGTAGAAGAGCACATTCACGGCAGCAAAGGTATTCCCCCTGTCGACCTTATCATCAGGACCGGCAACGAATACCGCACATCAAATTTCCTNNTGGCCCCTGTTCAGGAAAATAGACCTTATGCGTGCAATCCGCATCTATGACCAGCGCATGTCCGCATTGTCCGGTTAGGTTCCGTGTCCTGGCAGGAAAAGATCGCGAACTATATTTCTGCCCAGTGACAGATCACCACTAAAGCCATGGCAGGAAAAAAAGAGAGCGGCACCCAATGGCGCCATATATCCGTTGTGATAAGGGCTGATATCCTCGAGCAGGCGGTCCGGCAGAAGATCGATATCAGCGGGGCATGCAACCAGGCGCTTGCGGAACTGACGGGGATAGACTACCGGCAGCAGAAAATTCCGGAAGGAATCATCACAGAACCGCTCATCGTTGCTTCAAACGGGATACCTGGTCTGCCGGGTAATGACCCGGCAAAACCGGCAGCCCCAATGGTTACAGCCATCATCAATGCTGAGGATCCCCTGGCAGCAAAGGCACTGAAATCCCGACACCTCCCCAAAGAAAAACCTGCCAAGGACGTACTTACAGCAGCTCTTCAGCCGGCTCCTGCTAGGGAAAAAGAGGTCATATCACACCCTGAACAGATTCCATTGACAGGAAAAGCAAAAAAGCCTGCGCCAAGAAGGAAAAAAGAAGAGATCGTAAAAAAATTCTTTGCATCGATGATCATCCGTGAGGATTCCGGGAGTGAGCTTATTGCAAAAGACGATTTGTACTATGCGTTCGAACGCTGGTGCCGGAATCACCGGATTCTTCCGGTACCCGATAAGAAATCATTCTCTGTTACCCTGAAAAACCAGCATGCCGTGACGGAAAAGATGGTAGATGGGACACCAACATGGGTTGGGGTGAAGGTGAAGTGATCATTTCCCGAACCTGCGAATCCGCGACTGGTAGTCCCGGAGAACCCGTAAGAAATCTACTTTCCGCAGTGATTTCCAGTTCACGTCAGAGAAAAAAAGCTCGGAATAGACCGACTGCCATATAAGGAAATCCGTGAGGTGATCCCCCCCGCTCTTGATAACGACGTCGGGTGTGTATTTGAAGGTCAGGTAGGATTCGAGCATCTTCTCATCCACGTCAGACGGGCGGACGTGGTCCTCCGCCATTTTCCGGATACAGTCGGTAATCTCCTCTTTCCCGCTTTTCCCGATCGCGACGACAACATCCATCCCGGTCCCGGATATCTCTTCCTTGTCACCATTATGGAGGATAAGGCGTGAAACGCTGCCGATCTTTCTGACCTGGGGCAGGCAGTCGTTCATGTTCCCCGAAACCGGGGTGCTGATATGAAAGGTTAAACCCTGGATCCCTGATTTTGATGAGGGGTTATGCTTTCCGACAAGATCCGAGATCTCTTTGCACCACGATGTGATGAAAAACAGGTTATCCGGGGCTTGTGCCATATCCTGCCCGCTAATCATAAAACATACATGCCCCGGCAACTCCGTTATCTGCCGTTTGAGCATATATTCATAGATCCGGTAGATCATCCTGCCTCCTCAAGGATCTGGTTTTGTGATCTTCAACGGATAAAAAGGGGGTCGGATTGACTTTTTTAATACTGACACCTTTTCCTAATGTGTGGCGTCACTCACTATAAATATCACGATAGATCCCTGTTGTCATGAAGTTCATCTTTTGAGAGAAACAGCTTTTGATCCAAATCAATAAAGTTGTCGGGATCCCAGATATAAAATAAAGTTCATGAAGCCGTCTCTGCGGGAAGATTTCCTGGAAGCGATACTCAACCATACCAGACGGTATTCATCTCCTCCTGGCGCAGAGGATCTCAGTAACGGACTGGCTATTGATATCGGAAATGTTCAGGCTCACCTCAGGGAACTTGCATTAAGGGGAGATGTCGTCGTGGATGTAAAAGGCGCGATCACCCTTACTGATCAGGGGATCGCCACGGGAAATCAGATTTTAAAAAAACATGAAACGCTCCAGTGTTTCCTGAGCGAGATCCTTGGTATGGACACATCAGCGGCTTCAGTTGAGGCATGTAAAATCGAACATGCGGTTTCTGATGAAACCATTGATCGGCTGGGCAATTATATCAGGACTCCTTTTCCGCAATCTCCCGACATCCAGGGTGTAAAAACGACAAAATTCTGCCCTGGCAGAGGTCAGGGGAATGGCAGTTGTGGTTATGCACAATCACTGGGGGATTTTAAGGAAGGACAACGCCTCATTGTAAAAGATATCCTCGGAAGGGGGTGCTCCAAGCGCCTTCTTGATCTCGGGGTTGTCCCCGGTGAAATAGTGGTAATCAAGCGGAAACTCGGGAACCGGTCAATCGTCGTCCAGGTAAAAGATTGCGATGTCGCACTGAGCCCGGAGATAGCCTCCGCCATCTGTGTGGAGCCGGCTCCATGAAGATCGCACTTATCGGTAACCCTGGTGCAGGAAAATCCCTGATCTTCAACCAGCTCACCGGCCTTGGTGTGGAAGTTAATAAATACCCGGGTTCAGCGATTTCGCTCGAGTGCGGAAATGTATGCTACAAAAAAGAAAAAATAGAACTTATCGACCTTCCCGGCATCTATTCCCTTGACGGTGACTCTGAAGAGGAAGTGCTTGTCAGGCGCTTTTTGGAAAAGAACGGGGCAGACAGCCTCATCGCTGTCATCGATGCAACAAAACTTGAACGGAACCTGTACCTGCTGGCCCAGGTCGCTGAGTATTCACTGCCGATGATTATTGTTGTGAACATGATTGATGATGCTGAACGCCAGGGACTTTTAATCGATACTGCCCGGCTCGGGACAATTTTTGGGTGTGATGTCCTTCCGGCTGCGGCAGTACAGGGTAAAAATATTGACCGTATACTGCCGCTGGCTCTCGAGGCATCACAGTCGCCGGTGCTGCATATTCCCTATGATCACCATATTGAAGCCGCACTGCGGAGTCTTGAAAAAACGATGGGAACACCGCGCCAGAAAAACCTGCTCGCTCTCCA
>PMDE01000022.1:3155-4037 GCA_003154335.1 Methanoregula sp.
ATTTGATCTCGACAGCATCCTTACCCGTGCCTTCCCGGGAATTCCTATCCTCTGCCTGATCCTTTTTTCCCTCTTGCTTTCGGTCTTTGTTATCGGATCCTGGATGGAAGCTCTGATTGTCGGGGGATTTACGACATATATTCTCATCCCTTTTTCCGGGCTCGGGCTGCACCCCCTTGCTGAACGGATCGGTTATTCCATCCTTGTCGCTGTAGAAGCTGGTCTTGGGATTGCATTCCCGTTTGTTTTTACCTTTTATCTCGGTCTTTCCTTCCTCGAAGATACCGGGTATATGACCCGGGCAGCATTTCTTGCAGACCGGGCAATGCACAGGCTGGGTCTTCACGGGGAAGCAATTATTCCCATGGTCATAGGGTTTGGCTGTGCGGTTCCTGCGATAATGAGCCTGAGGATTTTAAAGACACGCCGTGAACAAACAATTGCAGCATTTCTCATTACCCTTGTTCCCTGCTCAGCAAGGACGGTCGTCATTGCGGGAATCGTC
The DNA here is from genome assembly GCA_003154335.1 of Methanoregula sp. Taxonomy (GTDB): domain Archaea; phylum Halobacteriota; class Methanomicrobia; order Methanomicrobiales; family Methanospirillaceae; genus Methanoregula. The sequence continues at coordinate 3,661 of PMDE01000022.1, forward strand.
GCTGCGTTTGTGGGCATTATCTGGGCATTCTCCATTTACTTCATTGTGTTTATCCTGATCATCATTACCGCTATAGTCATGTCACGTCTTACACCCGGGGAGCAATTTGGTATGATTGTAGAGATGCCTTCGTTAAGAAAACCCCGGATAAAACTTGTCCTGCAGAAATCGTGGCTGAGGATCAAGGAATTTTTATTTATCGCCATGCCGCTGTTGATCGCTACCAGTATTTTTCTGGGACTGTTCCAGTACTTCGGGGTGATTGATACTTTCCAGGCACTGGTCGCTCCGATCACGGTCTCACTGCTCGGCCTCCCCGTATATGCATCGACAGCTCTGCTCTTTGGGATCTTCAGGAAAGAACTCGCCTTCGAAAC
>PMDE01000143.1 GCA_003154335.1 Methanoregula sp.
TGAGCATAAAGATTTAAGGATCGGGTATGAAATAAGGTACGCGGAAAGGAGTCGCTCATGCATCTCCCGGCCACCTCATCGGTGCCGGCACGCCGGCTTCCATTCTTCTGCCACGGCCCCGGGTCTTTCCGGGATTTTATTTCGAACCGGATGCAGCCTTCACAATTTTCAATGCGGCGGTAATTTCAAGGAGCATTTCGGCAGGGAACCCCATCACCATCTCGTCATCGGCAATCCCCGAGAATTTCCTTGACCCGTCGCACCCGAGCGAGAAATTCGGTAATCTGGTCAGGCAGGTCTGGGCCGTAACATCGGAACAGACGGGCTGGATACCAGAGAATTCCGCGTGAATCCTCCCGCCCAGCCGAAAGAGAGAACTCTGGGCCAGTTTCAGCATGTTCCGTGGCGTCGTCACGATCATGACGACGTGTGGGGTGAAGGGAGACTTCTCGAGCGGAGCATATACCGTTGCATAGGAGTCCCCGGAACCAAGATGGGGGACCCTGTCGATGGTCCGTTTGCAGGCAGACGCGCTGTCATATTTTCCCAGTTTGAAATAAAAATCGCCGGTCTTTAACGTTGGGGTTATCTTCCGGAGACCCAGTGCCCAAGCACCGCCATTACACTCGTGTTTCCCCGTCGGTCGCATAGAATATTTTACCTTCATTCCGGGCAAGGTTCACCATAGAACAGTGCCGGATAGTTTTATCCAGCTCCGCCATATCTGAAGGAATTTCATCCTTGCTCGTCGCAAACTTGATCGCGACCGGAGAACCTTTCAGGTTCAGGACTTTTACAAGGGTTTCAGATGCCTCAGCATTATTGATTGACCGGTATTTTCATGGGTTCGTTGCTCATATCATTGCCTCACAGCCTCCCGTATCAGGAGATCGTAACTACTCATATGAGCGAAAACACTTAAGCATTGGGTGAATCGACAAAAATAGACTCCAGTTCAGGAGAATGCGATTACTTCGGACACTTCGGACAGCGGCCTTCAGCGGCTTTTGTGCAGCCGGCCATCTCGATACCTTTGCCATTGACCAGTGCGTCAGCGATCTTGCGTCGTGCTTCATGGAGATCCCGCCATGCAGTCTTTCGCGACACGCCGAGTTTCTCCGCCGCCTCTTCCTGTTCAAGCCCTTCTAGATCAATGAGCCGGATCAGCTCGATCTCATCGGGATTCAGCGAGATCCCTGTCCCCGCTTCCTCCGGGCAACAGCAGGGTTTATAGCACCGCGATTCGGAGGCAGCGGCAATGATCCGCCGGAGCCGGGGTCTTCCCCGCCTGGGACACTCTTTCACCTCATTGATTTCATCCGCTGCCATATCCTGCTCATTTAGTATAGAATATATCCGGAACAATATAACATGCTTATCATATTCTTTGGGATTTTTTGGCAACTTTTTTGACGGGGAAAGGAGTTCAGATTTTCCTAATAAAAAAGAGACAGATATTCTTAATGGCACCGCGGGCCATGACCGCACGGGGTCCGGACCTTCGATGCCTGGCCGGTTCCGCAACAACAGATATCGCTGAATTTCTGGGGGGACGTACATTCTTCCCGGTGGCTGATGCCCGGCTGATGCTCGTGCGTCTCCCCGCAGGCGCAGGTATGTTCGGTGGTATCTTTTAAGGGTTCAACGGAATCTTTCTTTCTGGTGTTGGTTATGCTGGTTGGTTCTTGCATAGTGGTACCTTTAGTTTTTTGATTGTATAATTACTCATAAGCGCATAAATCATTTAAAGGATCGCATCGTGCACTAAATAGACGGATGGAAATGAGTGAACCGGAATTTTATGTGTGGCGATGGCGTTATCAGTTACTGAATGAAAAAATATACTCTCCCGGACCGGTGAAAATTCTCAATGACCCCGAATCTCGCTATTACCATTCTTGTCGATGAAGCCAGAGTGTCGGACAATCTTTTCGTCAGCGAGTTCGGACTCTCGTTCTTTGTCAGGTCAGGGGACAAGAAGATCCTGTTCGATACTGGATCGTCAGGTGCATTCCTTGCCAACGCAGGGATGATGGGGATCAATCTCCGGGATCTGGATTATGTCGTTCTCTCGCACGGGCATGATGATCATACCGGAGGATTGGTCTCCCTTGTAAGCTACCTGACCGGGATGAAAAGCGCTACCTGTCCCGAAAAAGTACCGGAGCTGATCGCACACCCGTGCTGTTTCTATCCAAAACAAAAAGGTCCACTCCAGAATTCTGGCTCTCCCTTGAGCGAAGCAGAAGTCCAGCGACAGTTTTCCGTCAACCTTTCTGACAGGCCGGTCTGGATAACTGATGACATGGTATTCCTGGGGGAAGTTCCCCGGAGGTTTCCGTTCGAAAGAACCGACCCGGGTGAGCGGAGGATAATCCTCCCTGACGGGAGAGCCGAACCCGATCCCCTGCTGGATGACTCTGCGATCGCGTTCCGTTCCGGTGCGGGACTTGTCATTATCACCGGTTGCTCCCATTCAGGGATCTGTAATATCACGGAATATGCGAGGGAGGTCTGCAGGGAACGGAGGGTTGCCGGTATCGTCGGCGGGTTCCACCTGCTTTCACCGGAACCAAAACGGCTCGCAAAGACGGGAAAATACCTGAATCGCCTTCACTTCAAAGCCCTCTATCCCTGTCATTGCACTTCACCAGAGGTTAAAGTCGCGCTTGCAGGTTATTGTCCGCTCCGGGAAACTAACATAGGCATAACGATTTCGTGGTAAATCCTGGAAAAATGTGGATCGCACGTGTTAATCACCTGAGGGATTTCCTGTGGATAAAGAACCATATTCCCCCAATCAGAAGCCCAATGCAGCCGATAGCCCATGAAGCCGGCGTAAGGAAAGCGATGAGACCAACACAGCTCAGTGCTCCGACAGCCGGGACCCAGGTGGGATAAAGACGGTGCGCCGCCGGCAAACGAATTGCTGCGATGTTGGCGAGCAGGTAGTAAAGCAGCATCGCAAATGTGCTGACCGCGACGACCAGTGCAAGGTCGGCGAGAAGAAGAGCCGCGATCATACTGGCGCCGGTAACTGCAATGGCGTAATAAGGTGTGCTGAAACGGGGGTGGAGCCGTTCAAACAGCTCAGGAAGATCGTGACTGCGGGCCATGGAAAAGACAATACGGGATATACCCATGATCGTGGTNNCCGAGTGATATCACGAGGACTGATCCGGAACTTCCGGTACTTGCGATGGCATCAGCGAGCGGAGAGCCGGAGCCTCCAAGGGCAGGCGCTCCGGTAAGGCCGACAGCTACCAGGCTTACGAGCAGATAGATAACAGTTGAAATCCCGAGCGCTAGGTAGATGGAGCGGGGAATTGTTTTCTCCGGGTCTTTTACCTCTTCGGCCATGATGCTGACCCGGGCAAAACCGGTATAGGCAAAAAAGATGAGGGCCGATCCGCCGAGGATCCCGAGCGATCCTTCCGGCGCAAGGGGAGTGAGGTTTCCCCCATGGAAAAATCCGAGGCCGAACGCCACGAAGAACAGGAGGATCAGGACTTTTGCCGTGACAAGGATATTGTTGAAAAGTATTGACTCTTTGAGTCCGAGGTAATTTATGATGAGGAAAATAAGGCAGATGACGACCGCAATAACTTTTACGGGGACCACCGGGAAGATAGTGACAAAATAATGGGCAAATCCAAGCGAGACCGCCGCACCGACAAAGATATTAGAGAAGATCCAGATCCAGCCGGCCATGAACCCGGCAAACGGGGAGATGAGTTTTTGTGCGTAGGCATAGGTCCCACCCTCTTCCGGAAGGTACACACCCAGTTCTGCAACACTCATTGCCGAGAAAACAGCTATGATTCCCGCGATAATGACGGAGAAGATCATTGCAGGGCCTGCAATGCCAGCAACGATACCGGTGACGACGAAGATGCCGGAGCCGATAATCGCCCCGATGCCAAGCGCGGTGGCACCGAAGAGCCCGATCTCACGTTTCAGCCGACGCTGATCCGGTCCGTCCGTTTGCATATGCTCCCGACACTGATTCGGGTTTCATGAGAAATATAAATTTTGTCCGGAGCCCCCCAGGATCGTCAACCCCCTCTTCCGGGGAGCTCCGATCGGTGATGCAATCTGTACGGTATAAAAATATTTATCCGCATCAGAGGAAAGAAGATGACGAAGTGTTGTTGGAATCGACCCGATATGCAAAATGACCATTATTGAAAAGAACGTGAGAGTTATGGTGTGTAGAGAAAAGAATAATTATTTCTCTGCCCCGGCCTGTATGAAAAGATTTAATTTCGACCTGTAAAGTACGCATGATGGAGGAGAGGCTTCTTTTACGAAAACTCAGTCCTGCGATTATTTTTAAGCTTTTTTCACCGGTGTACTATCGCATGATTTGATTTCCGGTCAATGAATGTACGAATGCTGCTGAAATCCTGGAGGATAAGCTTCACCCTTTCCGACTGTCATTTAGATTTTTTTTCTGTCTGGAAAGATTTTTGTTCTTTCCTTTTATTTGACGAGAAAAGATTCAAATATTATCGAGATGTTTTGGAGTTTTTTAGATATCTTTGGAATAGCTTCGTTCTATTCGAAAGTCGATACTAAAATGATTCCCGAAGGATACAAGACTAATATAAATGAAATAAAAAGTTTATTTTTTAATTGCTTTTTTGATTTTTGCCATAAGATCAGCTGGAACCGGGTCAATCTTATGAACACTCTTCGCGTGAGCTGCAATTTTTGCAATTAGCTCCGAAAGGATTGTGGATGCCTATCCCCTATGACACCACTGATAATTGGGTATGGAACGGGTTCACGTACACTCCAGGGCAGGCCATCGGTTCTTCGGGTCGCAGAAGGAACGAATTTTGAGCAATCCAAGACCGGATCATCATGCTTGAAACAAACCTCGATGACGTGCCCGGAGAGCCCGTCGGGTAACCGTAGAAAGGCTCCGTGAAGCGGATGCAGTGGATGTGTAACAACAGCTGCTCCCGGAAAAAAGAACCGTCCAGTCCAGATTCTGCTTATCATCACAAACCAGCAGGACTATCCGGGCCTTGATGGAAATCCTCATGGAGGAGACAGGTACTCTGGGAGTCAGGATTCTGGATATTCCACGACTGGTTGCTCATCGGACACGACAGGTGATGCGGTCACCGTTGATGGAGAAGCATTTGATGTCAGCGTTAAACCTCAACGGTTAACGGAAACGTCTTGGCAAAAAAACCTGAATATGATGATCTCAAAAAAATTGCACACCAGCTGAACATTCCTTTAAACAAGGTAAGGGAAGAAGTAGTCGCACAACTGGGAACCCTATGCGATATGCCATAATCCGGATGGGAATCCGAATATCCTGTTTAACGATAATAAATGAACCAGAGTGTAGTGAAACATTTCAGCCGGGTCCATAAGCCATTCCCGGATTCAAAAAGAAAATGGCAATTATTTAAATCTCCATTTGGAAGTGTAGATCTATAATGACCACAAAGGAAGTATTTCATGGAGTCCCCGGAATCCTGCGCCCATTCAAGGAATATATCGAGAAGATAGGATTAAAAAAAGGTGAACAGATCGTTTATTACGGTGTGCCGGGAACCTGCACGCCATTTGTTGAGCTGCTCGGATATGCAGTCCGTTCCCTCGAACTCGAACAGGTGTTTGTCCCTCTGGTGGATGAGAGCAAGGCGCATCAGATCCATCATGTCACTAATATCGGAATGCAGGCAGGTCCTGCTCCGGTGAATTTAAAACCAAAGGCAATAGTGATTATGGGTGGGCTCTCTATACCCAGCGTTCCGATAGACGCAGAACAGGTAAAAGCCGTGATTGACCGGCACCCTGGCTCTGGGGTCATTGGAGTCTGCTTCATGCATATGTTTGAAAAAGCGGGTTGGCTTTCAACAATTACGTTCGATTGCCTGATCGATGCAACTATCGATCCGGTTGAAGTGATAAAAAACAACTGACGCGGGATTAAATTTGATTGCGGGACAGGTTGCAATGGTCACGGATACGAAATGCTATCCTCCTGCAAGAATCAGGTAGTGGAAGGGTCCNNTTGGACTTCAGCATTTTCCTTGCATTTTTTAAAACCTGCAGTGGATCCCGGAAGTCGTGGAGGTCAATCCCGAAAAATACAATATTCGCACATCCTTCGCATTCAACGGTCGCTTCCGCTTCTCCTACATGGGTGATAATGTTGTCGACCCCTTCACTTTTTGCTTTTTCCCTGAGTGCTTCAACCGCATCCGGGTTGATATCAAATGCATAGACCTTGCCCCCAGGCCCAACTTTCCTGCTTGCAGGAAGGGCAAAGTATCCTTCACCACAGCCTGGATCGACAAAAACCATCCCTTTTTCAAGTCCGATAGCAGAAAAGATGTGTTCCGGGTCCTGCCATTGTTTTCTCTCCGGGTCGTCAGCCCGGAACCGCCGCCTTGTCATCATTCAATCCTTCCTTTTAATAGGTAAAGTTTGGAGAGTAATGAGATAAGGTATTTCAATCATGACGGGGTCCATTGATAACGAAGATAACTGCCACGTTGACTATGCTGTCAGAATTCCGTTAAAGATCCAGATTCTCCACTTTCGCTGCTTGGTATCTATCGGGTGTAACATTAATCAATGGTGCCAGTGACATCAGCTCTTTTAGATCCCGCAAAACGCCAAAATCACCAGTTCGAAAAAATGGCTGTTTATTCATCGGTCTGATGTCATACAGAACAATCGCAAAAATTTTTAAATTCCTACGCTGATTTACCTGCAAGTTACCTGCAGTATTAGTGAATTTCCCTTTTTTTGGGAATTTCACCGTAAGGAGGGACTGGTCCGGAACTATGTAACAGATCGGGTTGGAAAGGGAGCGTTCAAATGGACATTGGATCAACATTTTTTTACAAATATCGAAGGTTTATCAAGACGCTCAAAATATAC
>PMDE01000013.1:0-4715 GCA_003154335.1 Methanoregula sp.
GATGTGGTTTGGGACGCGGCGGGCACCGGCCATGGGAAATTCCAGCATCCTCCCCGGGAGGCGTCAGGGATAAAGAGGAATTCTACAGAGCAGAAATTTTATTATTGCAGATGCGATATTCAACAACTTGAAATTTAGTTTGGTGATTTTCACCCAGGTAAAATATTTCTTGAGAGGTTCAAAAAATGTTTCTTTATCAACTCACTTTCGTGAACTTGTTGAAAATACCCGATAACGGAAGTTCATATTTCAGTTTTATTAGATTATTCACACCAGTCTGTATCCCTTTTATTTATTGATAAAAAAATTAAACATCGCACTGATTACTCTTCGAAAATTTTGACCGCTACCGGCAGAATATCCGGCCTCTTGTCTGTCATGATATACGTGTAACCCATAACATGCACCATGTATTCCAAGTAACCTTTTGCGAAATCGGACAACACCTCATTCCGCTGCCCTAATAAAAGGATGTGGAACCACTGGATGAACAGGCAGATAGTCGCGATTATCCCGTATACCGCTGCGACGATACCGATGAGAATCCAGTAGAAAATCCGGATAAGCAATTCCAGGCGATCTGCATTATTTTCGAAGGTGAAGAGCTGTTTAGGTGAACTGGGTGTTTCTGTCATATTTATCAAATTAGTGGTGGATCGCGGCTGGCTTTAACAATGTTGTATCAGAATTCGCACGGTACGGATAGCAAAGGCGAGAAAAACTAAAAAATCGTACACTATTTTTTAATAATAAGATGACAGATGTTATAGAGCATCAGACCTGTGCGGGCTCGTGGTCTAGTTGGTTATGACGTCGCCTTGACATGGCGGAGGTCCTGAGTTCAAATCTCAGCGGGCCCATTTTTTTGTTATTTTTCATTGAAATTTCGTTACTATACATTTTCTCGGAAGGAGTTGCTTTCTCTTTTTCATACGGTTGGTGTGGCTCAGGAATGAAGTCCTGATTATGTACCTGTTTCTACAATAAGGTCACCAGGTGATCGGGGTGTGACCGTAATCGATATTTTCAGGCTGAAAAATATGCAAAATTGTCAGGTGGATGCCCTGCAGGAAGCTCCGGAGTCTGCAATCAGCGGCAATACCCTCGTTCTGATGTATTCGCAGGGTAATCCTTTACACGGTAATGGTATTAGATTGAAACTCGATTGCTCTGGTCTTCCGGGTCATTCCAGCGTTCCATCTCGTTGTGGGACGTAAACTACGATAATTGGTTATCATCTCTGGGACCTGTATCGCATTTGCATATGCGGTCAAAATCTGTCAATCTTTAACAACCGTGAGTATACCTGGATAAATAAAAATGGTAATACCTGCACTCTATTTCAGCCTGTCGCATTCATGGGAATAACGTTCGCTGGAGCAGGTCATCGTTTGCGGATAATAACTCTTCATATTTTGTAAACTGCCGATACTATTATCGCGGTTTCTTTCGTAATGGTCATCAGCTAGGAGAATTACCAATGTCAACTGTAGAGGAAAATATGCGTCTCATGCAGACGCTGGATGATGCCTGGAATTCCCAGGATTGGGATGTGTTCGAGAAACGCCATGCAAAAGATGTGGATGTCTTCTGGCCNNGATAACAAGGTCGGGAACCGGCCGTATAAAATATTTTTCGGCCAGGGTGACTATACGTGTTCAGTAGCCGAATTTACCGGCACATTCAAGGGCCCGATGACAGCACCCGATGGAAAAATAATTCCGCCGAATGGAAAGAAGTTTAGGATCGAGTTCTGTACGGTTGCCCAATGGAAGAACGCAGAGATTGTTTTGGAGAAACTCTTCTATGACAAAATCGCAATGATGCAGCAGCTGGGCCTGATGTAAAAGAAATTGACAAACCCCATTTTTTTACCTTTCCGTAAGATATGAGAGGAGAAAAAATCCAATGGAAATTTCCTGATTCCCTATCTGGTCCTGGAAAACGCACAGATATATTTGAGAGAAGGGTGGCCAGGTAAATTGCAGACCGGTATTGAACTGGTTTTTTGGATAACCTCTTGTGAGACAATCAGTTGAGAGGCGCAACCCTCGTCCGAACATTTCACTTCACGTTAAATCCTGTCGTTTGAATCCAAGGATACGGGAGGCGATAAAAAATATCCCCCGGATTTAATTTATTTTCGAAACATCTTTTTTTTAAAAAGGAGCAAAAGGCTCGTTAGCGTGTATAAAATAAAAAAGGAGTAGATTTAACCTGTTAGTATCCGCCACCGCCGCCGCTGGCGGGACTCGAAGTCCTTACTGTTATCGGTGCGGTTGTCGGCACTATGGTAACTGCGGGAACCTTACCCGAAATATTGGCCACATACCATAGGTTGTTGAAACCCTGACCATTTACGTCACCTGGTTTTGCGTCACCGGAATAGGTATAGAGTGATCTTCCCATGAACGAGGTCTGCTTAACCCCGTCTGCGCGGGTTACGGTGCTGAAATCGGAAGGCTTCAGGACCGATGGAGCGACCACGGAACCCCCATCGAAGGCGGGCCATAAACTCAGGCATGCCCCTGTGCAAGCACTTGTTCCTGATGTATCCTTGGTAAAGAAGTAGAGTGTCTTTCCGGAACTGTCCGTGAGGAATGCTCCAAGGGCAGGTGTGCTTCCAATCATCACGGTATAATCAGGCTTTGCCACATACCACGTCTTGAGAACATTTTCTCCCGTAACATCTCCGGGTTTTGTGTCCTTCAGGAAATAATAGAGCGGCCACCCGTTATAGGTCGTCTGTTTCGTGCCATCGGTGCGGGTAATTGATGCAAAGGCAGCCGCGTTAAGCGGGGGAGAGACAACAACATTATCTACGGAGAAGATCGGCCAGAATTTTGAGCAGTTTGCTGCTGCGTAGCACGTGCTTGCCCCGCTCGACGGGATATCAGTGATGAAATAGTAAAGCGTCATCCCTTTTGCATCGGTCAGGATCGTGCCAAGCGAACTGCTGGCCGTCATAACCGTATCTGCGGGCTTTTGCGTTGCTGGTAGGGTTGTTGGCGGGGTCGTTGTCTGTACAGGTTGTTGCTGAGTGCACCCGGCTATTAACAACGCCGAAATGACCCCCAGCATCAGAATAAACAGTGTTTTGGTTTTCATAATATCACCTTAATTGGCAATTGGAATACACTCAGTAGGGCAGATAATTCTTTTGATCGTTTTCAATTTTTAGAAATTGCTAGGATAAAATAGCGTACCAGACATGACACCGATCAGGTTATCGTAAAAAAGAGGTTATTGGGATCCGTTTTACGTCACTACAAAGGTACCAGTCATCAGCTCGGGATGAGTATCGCACCTGAAGAAATAATTCCCCGGCGTTGACGGCACCGTGAACGTATAGGTCACGGTTTTTGGCCCTGTTACCAGGTCACCTGCAAAGATTTTCGTCATCGCCGTAGTGTCCGTATAGAGTGCAAAATTGTGAGGAATATTTGTATCCTTATTGGCAAATGTCATTACGACTGTGGAACCCGCAGGTACTGTGAGGGTTTTAGCATTAAACGCCATATTCTGGGCTGCGAGGGTTATTTGTACGACCGGCCCGGCGGTTGTTGATGCTGGCGTCGTTGTCACTGGTATTTTTCCTGAGGTAACGTTAAGAATTCCCTGCAGACCGGCATTGGGATCGCTGCGGAAATAGTACGTTCCTGGTGCAGCAGGTCCGGTAAAGGTATAGGTCTGGGTGACCGGTCCGGTGATCACCGGACTGCGGAAAATTGCAGTCGACGCTGACTGCGACGGATAGAGAGCAAAGTTGTGGGGATCGAGATCCTGATCGTTATAAACCAGCGTAACCAGGGCACTGGTCGGGATTGTCAGGGACGCCGGGCTAAATTTGTCACCTTTTATCATGAGCTGGACAGTCACAGGAGTTCCACCTCCGGATTGTGGGGTTGGGACTGTGGTCGGGGTAATTTTTGCCGTTGTGTTTACGAGACCCGGGGTGTTTGCGGGGACCATCTGCCAGATCTCTCCAGATCCCTGCGGTGTGAGTCCCGGGCCGCCATTCTGGTTGATCAGGACAAGAATCTCATGTTTGTCATTTTCATAGAGGGCGCGGATGAACGCGTTGATACGACCATTGACATTATTCGACACACTCATCGGATTGGTTGTCCACATAGCGTTCTGCCCCGGCGTCAGTGCCGAGGCATCCCGGGGAAGTGTCGAGAGGTCAAGACCGCCCGGGGGTGAAGACACAAGAAGCGTTCCATTCCCCAGTATCCTGTTTTCGTCAGACCATGTCCCATATACGTACTTTCCCTGGAGCGAGGGAATCTCGGAGCCACGATACAGAACTCCTCCAACAATTGTATCCCCGACATCGTGGCCGAGCTCGACGACCGGGCCGATCAATGGCTGACCGCTGTAACCGGTTGTCGGACAGGAAGTGTTTACGGGCTGGAAGTCGTTCGCCGGGTTAAAGCAGTGTGTTCCTTCACGGATGTTCCAGGGATAATCGCCCCCCTTGTATACTATAAGTACGGATTCAAAAAGACGCTGGCCTGCCATCGCGATAAACATCCGGTGGCTGCCCGCGGAATCGAATGTTGCGTACGCCGGATTCCTGAACCCATACGCAAATATTTCGGGTTGTATACTGGTGTTCGACACGAACGGGTTATCCGCCGGTATACCATATTGTTTGCCGGGGCTCATGTGGTCAACATCGATCCTGATCACTTTTCCAAGGATCTTTGTCA
>PMDE01000013.1:4860-9029 GCA_003154335.1 Methanoregula sp.
GTGGTATAATTCGGATGGAAGGCGATTGAGAGCAGACCTCGCTCATCATATGTAGGATCGAGTTTGACCATTCGATCGCTGATGTTAAGGAACGGTTTGTTGATGACTGTCCCATTCATGAAAAATATTTTCACAAACCCGTTCTGGTCTGAGAGGAAAAGCCGGCCGCTCCCGTCATCGGGGAAGGCAATATTCATCGGAGATACAAAACCTCCTGCGACAAACCGGAGACCGACCGGCACTGATGGTGTCTGGAGTTTCGTCAGCGAAGGATAGGCTGTAAATGTTGCAGCTTCCGGGGAATTCTGGTTGGTCAGGTCCGGTGTGGAAATCGGTGTTGGTGTTNNAAAAACTTGAAGTATTTCTGAAAAGTATTATTGAATTTTGTTGAGTTACAGGATACTTGAAGATTTTTTTTCTCTCAAATTGTTATTTTGAAAATATCCAATCTCCGGTAATCTGATCGTTTCTTGTCATCATTAACAGAACGGAAAGCGGGATTTTAGGATAGAATAGAAAATGTGTAATTCATCCGCCAAATAAACCAAAAACCGGGAATTTTCTCTTAAATGTAATAGCAGGTTTCTCAAACAGGCGGTCCTCAATAGAGTAGGTAAGTAAGTATTTGCGTACTCTGAATGTTTTGATATATACAGCAGAATAGCACACCCCTCATGAGTCATAAAAGGTAACGAGTGAAGGGGCACTCGTTTTTATGTCACAATGAAGGTGCCTGTCATCAGCTGGGGATGTGCATCGCACCTGAAGAAATAATTCCCGGGGATTGACGGTGCCGTGAATGTATAGGTGACGGTTTTCGGCCCTGTCACCAGGTCACCTGCAAAGATTTTCGTCATCGCCGTAGTGTCCGTATAGAGTGCAAAATTGTGAGGAATATTTGTATCCTTATTGGCAAATGTCATTACGACCGTAGAACCGGCAGGTGCGGTGAGGGTTTTTGCATCAAATGCCATATTTTGCCCTGTCAGGGTGATCGAAACCACCGACCCGGTTACTGTTGAGGCCGGAGTCGGAACTGGTGATCCAGTTCCCCCGTTGCCAGTACACCCTGCCATCAGTGTAATCGCGACAATAGTGGCGAGAAGAATCGCAGTGTGATTTATCCTGTTAATCATACAGGACTTAAGTACAGAGATATAATAAACGTTATTCAAAATCTCAAATATTGAAATGAGGTAGTTTAACATTACAGCAAAGAATTATTGATATTTTATTAGTTTTGGGATATGTTGCAGATCTTTGGTTTCTCTACCTGATTGTTGTTTTTTTGAAAAAAAATACAGGGACTGGAAATCTTATTGTGACCGGGAATCACCAACCAATTCGTGAAAATCTTATTTAGGGGTCCTCATTTCTTCCACAGATGAAATATGTGCACTTTTGTCGGTTCTTCCTGCATTGCTGTGCAACTCAAATAACTATTTCATCATTCCTGCCCGATGCCATACTATCCGACAATGAATGATTTTAAAGAACACTGAAAACTGTATATTTCTGAAGTTGCAGGAGTGTATTGTATGCAAAAAAATGACATTCTGATAATGATAATTTCTCTTATTATTATCATGCAATTTGGCGGATGCCTGTCCGCGTTTTCGGATAACAGGACCGGGGAATCCATGCAGCGCTATACCCCAGGTACTTTGCCGATCACCTCCAGACAACTCATCGGATACCCCGCATCAAATCCTGCCTCAGTATACATTACTTACCCCGACTTCGATGGGGGTGTAGATGCGGGGAATGTTACGGTAACGGTAGAGGTCAGGAATTTCTCATTTGTTAATGGTAGTGTGAGACCCGTTACACCGGGGGAAGGTCATATCATTTGTTTCAAAGATGTAACTCCCATTACGGAACCCGGGCTTCCTGCAGAAACCCGGCCGGGCACGTTCCAGATTTCTTACCAGACCAGCTGCACGTGGTACAATGTAACTTCCGATACTCATACATTTTCAGTTGAACTGGTAAACAACGATAACACTCCTTTGGTTCCTGCAGTTATTGATGCAGTTGATGTTACCGCTGTGATCCCNNGGCAATCATTTTTTTGTAAAAATCCCATTTCAAACTCAGAACTCACCGGGTTCCGTTGAACCCCAAGACATGCATCAGGGAAATAATGTCCAGAAGGGTAAATGAAAAAAGGGGAATAAAATAGAATACTTAATATTATATGAAAAAAGATAGTCCATTAACTTTCGATATTGCCAGAGTATGCTATGTCGGAGTCTAAATTCATAATTTCATTAATGAGAAATCAAAAGTAGGAAGTATCGTAAATGACTGTTCAAACTGATAATTCAACTAGGCGGTCAGGGCTGCCCGGAAATGGAGGTGTCTCATGGCGCCTCATGCTGATTCCCGTGTTACTCTGCCTGCTGCTCCCCGTCGGGGTCAGTGCAGCTCCTTCTGCAAACTTCACGGGAACACCGCTCAACGGCACCGCACCTCTCGCAGTAACCTTTACCGACTTATCAACAGGTGTCAATATCACGAACTGGAGCTGGAATTTCGGCGACGGGAACGTCACAAACCTGACTGCCACCGCCAACCCGCTCCATATCTACACCTCTGCAGGGCTGAAAAATGTGACCCTCACGGTTACCAATACCAGTGGTCCCAATTCAACCCTCATGACTGGTTATATCAATGTGACAGCTGCTCCCGCTATTGCAAACTTCACAGGTACACCCCTCAATGGGTCCGCACCTCTCGGGGTAACATTTACGGATCTTTCCACGGGCACCGGGATCACGAACTGGAGCTGGAATTTTGGTGACGGGAACGTCACAAACCTGACTGCCAGTGCAAACCCGTTCCACGTCTATACAACTGTCGGACTGAAAACCGTCAACCTCACGGTTACCAATGCAACGGGTTCTTTCTCACTTAACAGGACCTCTTATATTAACGTAACATTAGCTCCCGCTGTTGCAAACTTCACGGGGACGCCCCTCAGCGGTACCGCACCTCTCGGGGTAACATTTACGGATCTTTCCACGGGCACCGGGATCGCTAACTGGAGCTGGAATTTCGGCGATGGAAACGTCACTAACTTCACCGTTAGTACCAGCCCGTTCCATATCTACGCAACAGCCGGTTTAAAAAGCGTGAACCTCACGATTACCAATGCAACAGGTTCTATATCACTCAGCAGGACTGATTATATCAATGTAACAAATGGAACTCCGAATTCTCCCGGAACCAATGTAGGTGTATTCCGGAATTCGTCCGGGAACTGGTATCTTGACACCACTAAGACCGGTGTTGTCAGTAAGATCTTCCAATTCGGCACAACAGGAGACCGACCCGTCGTTGGCGATTGGGATAATAACGGGATTACCGATATCGGTGTATTCCGTCCCTCGAACGGGAACTGGTTCCTTGATACGAACCAGTCCAGCGTTATCAATAAAACATTCCACTTCGGTACAACGAATGACACTCCCGTAGTAGGTGACTGGGATGGAAACAATATCGCCGATACCGGCGTGTTCCGTCCCTCGAACGGAAACTGGTTCCTTGATACGAACCAGTCCGGCGTAGTAAATAAAACGTTCCACTTTGGAACTACGGGAGACATTCCTGTAGTAGGGGATTGGAACCATGACGGTATGGATAATGTAGGAGTATTCCGTCCCTCGAATGGGAACTGGTTCCTGAGCACGAACCAGTCCAGTGTTGTCAATAAAACGTTCCACTTCGGGACTACGGGAGACATTCCCGTAGTAGGTGACTGGGACGGGAACGGAATGATTGACACGGGAGTATTCCGTCCCTCGAATGGGAACTGGTTCCTGAGCACGAACCAGTCCAGTGTTGTCAATAAAACGTTCCACTTTGGAACTACCGGAGACATTCCTGTAGTAGGTGACTGGAATAATGACGGTATGGCTAATGTTGGAGTATTCCGGCCATCCAATGGGAACTGGTACCTGGATGCCACCAATACTGGCGTTGTCAACATGACGTTCCACTTCGGGACAACCGGCGATACGCCCATTGTTGGCGAATGGATCTAAAAAAATCTTTTTTTATTTGTTTATTTTAGGGAACCAAAATCCGCTCCCGCTCCTTTTTTTTGAAGACACCATCCAACAATTTTGTGCAGGTTCTGGTGGCAGGACTATTGTGGATCTGTTATG
>PMDE01000002.1:0-176 GCA_003154335.1 Methanoregula sp.
TTATATCAATGTAGGTTCCGTGACGGCAAACTCGCCCGGAGCTAATGTCGGTGTCTTCCGGTCCTCGAATGGAAACTGGTTCCTTGATACAACGAAGACCGGTGTAGTCAACAAGACGTTCCACTTTGGCACAGCTAATGATACGCCAATTGTAGGAGACTGGAACAATGCCGGCG